>CAZAQC010000013.1:0-15647 GCA_964487525.1 uncultured Candidatus Saccharibacteria bacterium
TACTGTAAATTCTGAAAATTTTGACTGTGAGAATATAAAGGTTAAGGAAAAGGGGAACTTCTACACACATCATGTTACATTGAAAAATCTTGAAGATGACAAAGAATACTATTTTAGAGTAGGTAATGGTTTCTGGTTATGGAAAGAAGAAGAATTTTCTTCCAAAACATTTAGTTTATTGACGGATGTTAAGGAGCCTGTTCCCGTTTTTGGTAAAATTGTTTTGACAGAAGATTTGTCATCAGATGATTCTGTTATATATGGCCAATTTGTTAATAATGGAGATGGAAAAGAGTCAATATTGTATTCTTCTGTTACTAATGATGAAGGAGGTTGGTATCTTGATGGTTCTGCAGCCAGAACTTCTACAGGGGAATTAGTCGAGATGGAAAGTGGTCAAGACATATTTAAAGTTACAGGACAATTTTTCAACGCTCCTTTGAGTAGTCCTTACGAATGGATATTTGAATTATTAAATGGTGCCTATCCGGATATTGTTTTAGAGGATGATTTTGGAATAGATTTTAGTGAAGAAGATGATGTTAAAGGTGTGTCGGATTCAGCTTTGGTAGCTGATGAGGAAGGTGATGTTTTAGGTATAGTAAGTACTATAAGGAGTATATTTAGTGGAACTAAGACTACTACTGGTATTAGCAAAGTGAAGGCCTCAGCGTATAAGACAAAAACAACTCAGCCAAAAGTTTTCGCAGGTGCTAGTGCTGGTGTAAAGAAACCAGTAACCTTTAGTAATACTGTCAAAAAATCTGTTTTTTCAGGGGTTAGGTCTCCGTTTGGTACTCCCGTAAAAACGGGAATAACTTCAATTTCTTCTGGCCTTAGTCTTGGAGCTGGAGATAAACCTACGACTAGACTTAGTGCTAGTTTAAATTCATTATCATCTAGTAATTCAAGTGGAACTGTGAATAAACCTACTCAGGTTGATGATCCATATGGTATAAAGAATCTTCCAGACGAGGAAGTTAAAAAGAAAATTTGTCCTTCCTGTCCTTCCTATGTAAGTGCTGAACAAATAAGAGAAATAGCTAATAGTGATAGTGATACTTTCATAAAAGAAATGACGAAAATCATCGGGTATGGGAATACTGCTAAAGTTTTAGCAGGCTTGAATGATGATCATGTTATAGGCCTTGCTGAACTACAAAGGATGGGTTTACCTACTGATACTGCTACGCAGATAGCGGGTAATCTTAATGCATTGTCTAGGTGTGGTTCTGAAGGTAATCGTTGTAAAGAAGCTGGTGAAATACAGGAAGAGATTGACGCGGGGAATAAAGATAAGCTTGGGATAAAGATAGATATGAGGAAAGATTATAATAATGGGTATTTGTGGCAAGCAGCTTCTGTTATAAATAGAGATGATAGCTCTGGAAGTACAACTCTTAATAATTTATTTCAAAAGACTCCTTTATCAAATAATCTAGGATACTCATATGGTGGAAATGGTTTGACTACAGGAACAGGTTCGTCGGGAGGACTTCCTAACCGCCTTCAATTTATCACACCACCAGTTTCTTCTCTCTCTGATGTAGTTGCTGGAGCTGGAGATAGTTTCAAACAAGAAAAAATAGCTGACGACACTGCAGGGATTATATTTTCAAATGCTAAGATTAGACTACCATTAGAAGTAGATAGATTAGAAGATGGTTCGTTGAGATTCAGAAGGTATATTAATCAAAATGATGCATCTGCACCTCTTGATATTATCTACAATAGTAAAGATAATAAATATGAGATTCGTAGCCTGAAGGCATTGGGTCAGTACTTGTCTTTAAGTATGTTTGAAACCAACAAAAATATTCAAAAAGATTTTGTTGATACATTTACCTATCTCAAAGATAATAGCAAAATTGCTGGTGCTGTTGAGATCCCTTGTATTTCTAAAAAAATGAGCGAATGGGAGGGAGGAACAGATACGACATATTCCATTGAGCCGATTACTATTTCAGCGGAAATAGCTGACTTTAGTAAACCCTTAGGATCAGTTGTGAAGAGGTTGGAGGAACAACTGGAAAATATGGAAACTAATTTAGATGAACAATATGCGGAAATCGAAGTAAGAGGATCTTCAGATTCTGTTACTCCAGAGATTATAACGCAATTATGCTTTAAAGTTACCGAACTAGGTTGTTCTACAGGTGTAAACATTATCCCTCTCGAAGTGGATTCTTCTACCTCAAGTTCTTTAGGGTCTTTTCTTAGAAAGTTTAGATTTAAGGCATATGCAAATATGACTGAAGGAGAAGATTTCCTGTACTATACTAGTGAGCAAGGTATTCTTGACCTATCAGTAAATGGTATAAAAGTGGCAGAGGGTTTAAATGTAGCAGATAATGATTTAGTCATGTTGTATATTGAAGGTAATAACAAAGTAGGTTTTCAACCTGCAGAAGATTGGTTAAATCCAAAGGAAGGGGAGGACAAGATTATATCCACGTCTTCGGTAAAAATAGATGTTGAGAATAAATCTACAGAAGAATCTATAACCCTAAAGAAGGGAATAAATATTGTGTCTTTGAATTCTATGCCGATAAGTATGGGGAATAGAGTTCTCACAGCCAGAACATTGATAGAGCAGTATCCAAAAGATATCCAATATATTGCAGATTATTCTTCAGGAAGGTGGTCCAGCATAGTTAGAAGTGATATGGATACTTCTAATGGTTTAGATTTCGAACTTGTACCGGGGAAGGGATATTTGATTCTTGCAAATTATGACATGATACTAAGGATTCCTGTAAAGGAGCTAACAAGCTCTGTCCCTATATATTTCTCTGGGGGTTGGAACTTAGTAGGAATACATGGTTACACAAAAGCTTTTACAGCAAGGTCATTAATTGACTCAATAGGGGAAACAGGAGGTTTAACTGCTGATAATATATCATGGTGGCCAACATCAAAAGGTAAATATGAAGGATTGCAGGTTACTAATGGTACGGCATATGGCCTTGATTTCCCAATAAGCCCTGACAATGGATATTTCATTAGAATAAGTGAGTTTATACAGACAAATCCAGATTGTAGATCCATAATTTGGCAAGAGGGTTCGGAAAACAATGGAAAGTGTGGAACAACTAATTTATAAAATATAATACTATGTCAGAAATACCATCAGTATATTGGATGATTATCATAGGTGCAGTAACCTTCATGATCTGTCTTGTTCTTTACTATTTCGCTATGCTAATAAAAGAATCTAAAGATGCTGTAAAAGATTCTAGAAAGATAATAAGAGATACAGAAGAAATATTAAAACACGCTACCTTAATAGTAAGTGATGTGCAAGAGAGTGTAGCTACTGTTAAAGGAACAATAGGACAGATAAATGAAGCAATATTACTTCCCATAAAAAGGGTAGGTTCTGCAATAAGTATAGTTGGAGATTTTGTAACAGGCCTAAAAAAAGAGTAACTAAGGCATACGTACAATTGTCTTCTTCTTCTTTTACAGGTATCATAATGATTAATGAAAATAGCTGCTTTACCTGGTAAAAATAGAAAGAATTTAATCGTAATAGGGATTCTTTTAATAGGTCTTCCACTATTAGTTTTTGCTTCATACCAAGTCTATCAAATAATATCTAGAGCATCTGTTGAAGCCAAACCTAACAATGTATTACTCAGTAATCTAACAACAAGCTCTGTGACAGTAACATGGGTAACGGAGGTAACCTCTACAGGATCTGTAATACCAATCGTTAATAGCAGTGAACAAAGTCCAGTAATAGATAAAAGGGGGAGTGGTAAAAGATATACTCACTACGTTGAGCTAACCAGTTTAGAACCAAATACAGAGTATCAATTCATCATAGTATCAGACAGTAAGAAATATACTAGTGAAGGATCTAAGAATTTCACTTTTAGAACAGCACCAATAACCTCTGATACTCCAACTCCTAACCCAATACATGGCTCTGTTAATGGAGGAAGTGGTGATGACGTTATGCTCTATGCCTTACTCAAAGACAAGTCATCATATCCAGTATCTGCAATTATGCCTACAGGGGGTAATTGGATAATGGACCTTTCTGCGTTAAGAAAGGTATCAGACAAATCCATGATTGTAGTTACAGACAGTACGAATATTGTTGTAATAGCAGTATCAGGAATTAACAAAGGAACTGTTGTAGAAGGAGCATACTCTGAACTTTTTGATAGTAACGGGAAATTGAAAGATGTTTACGCCCTAACTTTGGGTGATAATACTACCCTTTATTCATACTTCCCTCCAGTATCAATGTTGGAGGCATACTCTGCAGAAACTCCAGTTGTTCCTGTAGTTCCTAGTACTCCTTCAAGACCAACAACCCCGATTGAAGAAGAAGAGGATGAAGAAGAAGAGGATGAGGAAGAGGGAGAATTTGAAAGAACACTTAGAATTGTACACCAACTTAATTGGATAGATATGGTTACCGCAGATGGCTCAACAGTAAGTGGAGATTCAGGAGAATCTACTGTACAGATAGTAAATCTTACGGATACGGGCTTCTCTGTATTATGGATATCAGAAAATAAAGAAGAAGGATATATTAACTATGGTACATCGAAAACTTCACTAAGTAATGAGGCAAAAGATGAAAGAGATGGTCTAACAACAAAAGGAACATACTATGTTCATGTTGTTTCTCTAAGTAGGTTACAACCTGAAACTGATTACTATTTTGAAATAAAATCTGGGGAAGACACATATGACAAAGATGGAAGTAAATACAGCACTAAGACATTCTCTACATTAAGTTCTCCTCCTCCATTTGAATCAATAACTGGAGTTGTAGATGGAATGCCAGAACACAATGAAGTAGCAGTTGTGGCATATATAAAGGATGTAGATAATACAGGTAGTCAAGGAGATAGTTTGAAGATGGCTACTTTAGTAGATGAAAATGGTAAATGGATACTCTCAATAGCTGACAGTAGAGTACAAGATGGATCCTCTTACTTTGAATATACCTCTGGAGACACATTAAGTGTAAATTTGTTCACAACAGTTACAAGTGATACACATACAGAGAGTATGCAAGGTATTAGTGATAGAGATATTGAAATATCCCTAGGTGCAGAGTCTGCCTCGGGAGTTAGTTACACAGAAGTTCCTCTCTTAGGGAATTATGGAATATTAGGATATAGTTCTGGTACTAATCCAAATCTTAATATTAATTCTTCAAATTCAACATATGAAGTTGATTCTGGAACTGAAACACCTCAAACAGGAATATTTGATAATGTAATATATTTGATTCTCTTCTCTTTTGGCCTTATGACACTAGGTATTCTAGTGTATAGATCAGGTATGACAAAGCCCAAAGGAAAAGGTAAAATGATAAGGAATCTATGAGTAATAATATAAGTAAAAAAAATGGAATAAGGTTCTTTCTTTTTCTAATTATTTTTAGTTCTATTTGTATTTATATTACTAAGAAAGTAGATATTAGTGAGTTTGGTACAAAAAATACAATTGAGGAAATAGCACAACAGTGTGCATCATGTGGTAATAATCAGGAAGAGGAAATTCTACAGGAAGACAGTAATTATGTTGTATATGATCTTACTGAAGAAGAGGCTTTAGATATAACAGAATATGTGAAAGCTGCAAGTTCTAGTGGACTTTCTGATATATGTAAAGATCCTGCAAACAAGGTGGATCTTTTAAGAAGACTATGTAGAACAAGTGGTGTAAGTGTACATCATGAAGTTCCAAAAAAAGGGGAAGAAACTGGGTCCTCGGGTGGAAAGGTAAATACTCAAAAAATAAATGGTTTTAGATTAACAAAGGTTACATATCCATTAGCATTTTGGTTAGGTAAATATACAATGGAAACAAGTAATAGGGAAATAACAACAACAGACGCTGCATTTTCATCTAATGGGCAACAAATAGATCCAAACTATCAACTAAAAACACTCTCCCCTCAGCAATCTACAGAGGTCCTTAGTGCCGCCCTTGAAACAGAGCGAAAACCTTTCGAAGTAACAGGTAATGTGTCTGTAGGGGCAGACAAACAGTTAGAAAGTAAAGATGGAATATATAATGTAGAAAATGCTGATCATGATCCAATATGTGGTTGTCCAAAGGAAGTAAGTACCAGTGATTACAATGTTGGTGCAACAAATTACATTAGTAGTGAAGGAGGAGGATATTGGAGACAACAAATTCCTGGAGGTGATAATTATGATTACAATATAAATGAAGAATGTATTAGTAAAAGTGATATAAGTGAATTAAATGAACCTGGACTTTGGACCGCATGTGCTCCTACCCCTCTGATGAGTTTCTTTAAGGGATTGTTTAAATCTTCATATACTACTGACAAATGGAACTACTGTGACGAAGATGGTGTGGAGGTATGTGACGAAAATGGAGAAAATTGTAAAACTGAAACTCAGTCTTGTATAGATCCAAGAGATATAACTGTATATATGACACCAATATTTGGAGAAGTTTTTAAATGTACTAACGGTATATGTGGAAATTCATTTTTAACATATTCCTATATGGGAACACTGTCTCCTCAACAATCAGATAGAAAAGAGGAAGTCGCAGGTAACAATGATGATAGTTTAATGTACTTTATAGCTACTCCTTGTGAAGGGGTTTTAGAATTTGAAGATGGAGGAAAAGAAATGGAATTGACAAACCTTAAATGTTTATGGGATGCTACACCTACTCTTATGAATTACAAATTACAAGCAAAGGATAAAATACCAGACCAGGAGAATTTTCCTAAGACATTTGAAGAGTATTGGGATGGGGTTGAGATAGGAATAGATGAATCTGCAATCAAATATAAACTATAATAATTTAATATTTTAATAAATAAAAATGAAAAAGATAAAAACTTTTGCAGTATTAGGATTAATGGGGATTCTTTTTGTTATGTTTAGTTCACAGATAAGAGCTCAGGAACAAACTGTAAAAATAGATACATTGCAGGGTCATATAGATACAATAAAAATGGCGGAGGAATCAACTGGAACTTCAACAGAAGATATAGAGAAGCTTAAGCACAAAGATTTCTATAGTAGTGCAGTAGCTTTGTTGGATGCAATAGGGCCAGAAGTAACTACAATGAAGGCACAAAATCTTCCTATCCAGATGCAAAGGGGATTATTAGGAATGGTAGAGGATCAGGTAGTAGCTATGTTTAATAGTCAACCTAGAATAGATGTAGTTGCTCACTTAGCAGGAGAATGGGTTCCTGGGTATAACGGATCTCAGTCTGCATATGCAAGTGGTTATACCGATTTAGTTAAATCTGGAATTACATCCCTATGGTCATTTACTAGAAATATTGCCTATTTAGGATTTGTAGTCATTATGATTTTAATTGGTTTTATGATTATGTTTAGGAATAAGATTGGTGGTCAAACATTAGTTACAATAGGGAACACATTACCAAGAGTAGTTGTATCTTTAGTATTGGTGACATTTTCATTTGCCATAGCTGGGATATTAATGGATATATGTGGAGTATTAATGTCTGTAATTTCTAGCTCAAGTGGTTTAGGAAGTGGGATTCCAATTGATGATGTTGGTGCATTAGTAGGGGAGTCATTGGGATTTGCATCAATATCAGCATTAGGTTTAGGAGCACTTCCTGGTATTATAGTCGGAGCAGTAGTTGGTGGCCCAGTGGGGATACTTGCAGGTAGTCTCGTTATTGTTATATTAGCCCTAGTAGTTATTGGTATAGTTGTAGTTGGTGCTGTAAAACTTTGGTTTACATTAATTAAGTCATATTTGTCTATCCTTCTAAATGTTATCATTGCTCCAATCTCTATAATGATGGGAGCTCTTCCAGGCAATGATGCAAGCACTATAAATATTTTTAAATCAATTTTACGTAATGCTTTAGTATTTCCAGTTGCCTTCGCTATTGTTAATCTCCCATATTTCATCGAGAAACAGGCTGGTGTTGAGGTAGGATTACCAGAAACATTAACAGGTAATACAGGAGGAGCAACTAACATTGGTCCTGTGATTTTAGCAGTTGCCAAGATTATAGCAATATATGCAGCAGCACAAGCTCCAGCAATGGTTCTTGCCATAATTCCTTCTACAGCCTCTAAGAGTGGTGCAGATGCAGCAGCAGCAGTTAAAGCAGGATTAGGTAAGATGCCATTTATAGGAGGTATGTTTGGTAAATAGTTATTAATAGATAGGTATGCCTAAACAAAAAGAACAGTATGAAGATGCTTTAGGTTCTATTTTTGATTTCATATATTCAGAATCTCAAAAATCACCTAAAAAAGTAAAACCAATGAAAGTCACTGGTATAGATGGTACTTCTGAACTTTCTGATGCTCTTGTTGGGATATTAGAAAATCCATTACTCTTTGTGAATGATACTACAATGGGCTCTCTCAATGAAGCAATGGACATTACATTAGCCGAGTTTAATTTGTCTGATCGTCCAGGGAAAAAGATAGGGTTTAATATACAAGATATTGGGAAAATAGTAACAGATCCAAGAGGATTTGTTGATGATGCTTTTAAAGGTATGGAAGGATTGAGAAAAATGCAAAAAGCTGCTCACGGAGGGGAAATTATGAAATCTGTTCTTGGAGGAATGTGGGCTAGAAAAAATGGAATGGATTGGGATTCTCAGAAAGCATTAATGGTGGCTGGAAGGCCACAGGCTTTTCAGCAAGATATGATGGCAAAAAACAGTGAATTATTAAGAGAGCACTTTGTTTCTGGAACAAAAAAAATGACCTTAACTGATTTTGAGAATCGATACGGTGTTGGTACAGATAAAGCTAAAGATCTATATAAAGAGTATAAAGGTTGGGAGACTGCTTATTCCTCTGGAAAATTTGAAGATAAAACTGGGGTTGTAGAAAATAAAAAAGTCTATTCTGTACTACAGGGACACGAGTTTGATTTGAAAGCAAGAGCTGCAACGTCTCCTGGAGATAAAGAAAAATTTGAATCAGCAAGAACCTTTGTTGATAATATTGGTGTAATATCAGAGATTAGAGAATATCAAAAACAAGCAAAAGATAGTATAGATATATATACAAACGAAATTACGAGGTTGAAGAGGATACCTGGAAGTCAGCGGTTAATAGCACAAAATAGGGATAAGATAAGACAGTTAAAATCTAACTCTAGAATAGCTGGAGCTTACTATTTAGCAGGACAATTAGGAACTTTGGATGGAAATTGGAATTCTGCGAAACAACTTTTTAATGGAGATTTACTTCCCAATATTATAAATGGAAAATTCTTCGAAGATAAATATAATCAAATTTCTTGGTTACAGCCAAGTCAAGTGGTCAAATTAGCAACAGGTTCTGGATCAGAAGTCAAAGTTCATATGGGGAAATTCAATCCTAAAGGTAGTAAATTATCAAACAATTACAACGAAGCTATGAATTCCCTTTATTATCTATCTCCGGGAACATGGGCTAAAACATTAGCTACAGGAGAAGGCTTTGCATATATAGCTAAAATAGCAGAGAAAAATTTTAGAAAGGATATGGAAGCTTTGTTAACAAGTAGTGTACCGGGGTTTAATATGAATACTTTTCTCAAGGATGTTATGAATGGGAATGGATCTACGGCTATAGCAGGTCTAGGTACAATATCTTCAGCGAATCTTAAGAAAATTGAAAGATTTGCAAAAAAATACAAAAGATTTGGAGATTTAGGACATAGATTTGGCGCTTTATCAAGGGTGAGGGATACGGTGAATGATTATTTAGAAGCTAAATTATTCAAGCAAACAAGATTTCTCATAGGAAGGGCATTATTAAAAGTTGGTTTTGTTAGAAAGTTTTCGTCGGAGATAGTAAAATCTTGGATGAAAAATGGAGGGATGTATGCTCTTTTAAATGGTGTTACGACAGCAGCATTACAAGCAATAGGGTTTACGGTAGCTGGGCCAGTTGGTAATTTTGTTGTTACAGTAATTTCAGGTTTTGTCACAGATGTCTTATTAAAGGCAGCCAAACCAATGCTTAAGTTTGGTTTAGAATTTATACTCATTCTTTTAGTAGGAATATTAGGAGTATTTTTCATATCTGGCTCTTGGCTCCTATCAATGTTAGGACAATACTCCCATGTCTCTCCTCAGCAAGTAGTTAAATGTGGTGCCTTTGCAGGGACAAGCCCCATCATAGATGACCCTGATGATCCTGGTGGTTTAACACCACCAGTTCCAATAGAACCTTTTGTTGCAGGAGCATTACCATCAGGAGAAGAGTGCCTGTTAGGTGAAGCCTCATACAACTGTACCCAAGCAGCATATGGTAGCTATTCACACAAAAATTCTCCAGCTATAGATGTAGGAGGAGTTAACTATTTCCATGCTCCGGCATTTTGTGGTAATGGAGGTACATGTAAAGTTACATATGTAGGGTCTGTTCATTGTGATAATGGGTATGCTGGTGGTATGGTTATATATACAGCAGAATACAAAGGGCAAACATACGAATTTAAATTAATACATGTAGACACTAGTATAGGTAATGGACAAGATCTTACATCCGGTCAAAGGGTAGCAAGAGTTATGTCCCATGCTGAAACCACAAGTGCATGCTCTTCTGGAAAACATTTACACTTGTCAACAAAATTAAATGGAGTAACCGTAAATCCATATGATGTAATGACAAAACCTGTTTCGGAGGGAGGATTTGGTTGTGGTGTAAGTTCATGTCCTTAATACAAATATGAAAAACAAAAATAAAATAATAATTTTAATAATTGCAGTAGCCATAATAGGTTCTGCTCTTTTCTTTCTTTTTTTTAACAAAGAGAAGACAAAATACCCTGAACAACCGATAGAACAAAAATCTCTAACAACTACTGACCAAGATATTAATTTAGACAAGACAGATATTGATAACGATGAAGATTATCCACTATGGCAAATATCTAACTCTGTAAAATTAAGCTCTGTAGAAAAAATGATAGCTGGATTAAGTAGTGAATTTAAGTTAATTGACTCGCTGGAAGGAGAATTTTACCGATGGAGCAATGAGAATGATGAAATAATATATGATTTAGAAAAGAATTACCTCATATTCTCCTATGCAGAAGGGATTCCTTTAGATGAAGTAGAAATAACGAATAATTCGTTTAGTAATTTTGTAAAAAAATATTTTGATCAAAAATGGCAGTACACAGTATTTAAAAATGAGAAAGAAGTTAATGGAGAGACAATATATTATGCAAAAAGAGTCTTAGAGAATGAATCCGAAGTAGAGGTTAGAGAGCACAATCAACAAACAGATTATTTAGCTTTAAAAGATGGAGAAATTATATATGGAAAAATCCTTTTAACAAATTTCATTGAATCAGAAATATCAGTACCTTTGATCAGTAATGAAGATCTAAATAAGTATCTTAATACAGCTGATTATCCAAAAGAAATATATCCTCAATATGGAGGAATTAGGGAGTCTGTATTAAACGAAGTAGACTACTTAAGTGAGGAATTTGAAGAACTCGATAAAACATTGGATAACTGTAAAAGCACTTCTTCAGAAGTAATATACCTATACAAGTCATTTGATCAACAGCTGTTAACACCAGTATACAAACTAGAAGTACAATGTGAAGTTACATATAAGGAGCAGCAATACTCTGTTCCAGCTATAGCATATGTCAATGCAGTTGATCCGGAATATCTGTATGTCCCAGAGTAAAGAAAATAGATATTGGTAGTTAGAAAATGATAGAATACGGTATGGATATTTTAAAGAATCTCAAAAAAAGCATCTTAATCATAACAGTATCTCTGTTTTTTCCTTTTTCTGTATCCGCCTTTTCCTATTATTCAATAGCCACTCAGAATTTTGATACATCACTTTCTGATACTACCAATGCAATATTTACTAATCCAACCAAAATATATATTACCCAAGTGACTACGGATTCCGATGTATTACTCAGAGACTCATCTAAGTGGGTTAAGTCTTTGTACTACTACTGTATAACTAGATTACATTTTTCAGACTTACCATATACATATCTTTTAGATGAAAATGGAATAATATATCAAGGAAACAAAAACGGAATAGGTGCTAATCCTGAATTGAAAGACGTTGATAATGCAGTAATAATTGGGTATCTGTCAAATAACACAGATTTAACAAACAGAGGTAGTGAATCATTAAATCAGATAATTGAGGAGATATCCTACAATTGGGGAATACAGGAGCTTTCAACAGTGAAGCTATACATTAATCAAGAGGAAGGAAAACTCTCTACAATTTCCACGGAATTGAGTACAGGGGAGTTCTCAAGTTCTGTGCAGGAGGCATTAGCAGAATGGAAAGGATATGGAGAAGAACATTTAGAATACAAAGCAAAGATAGAGGAGGTTATTTTTGGAGAGGAATTGGAAATAGGGGAAAGGTTGAAAGTTAATGTGAAATTCAAGAACATGAACGATTTCGTATGGTTTACTGATAGGGATCCAATATATATTTCAACTAAGGGTGGAGAGGAAAGTGATTTCGCTATAAATCAAGATTGGGAAAGTTTCAGTAAGCCTGTAAGCATATCAGAGAAAAATATTTTACCAGGAGAATCGGTAGAACTAGAGTTTGAATTAGAAGCAAGGGTTCTGCTAGGGGAAGCAACAGAATCATTTGAAATTTTGAAATTTGAGCGGAAACCATTTGCAGAATCATCCTTTGATGTAAAATTTGCAATAACCAGAGGAGACAAACAATTAGTAGAAGTAGCTTCTCCAAAATATGATTTTGTAAATATCAGAGAGTGTAGATGGTATTCATGTAAAGTTCTAGATAGTGCAGATGATGGTACAGTCTTTATCCTAGAAGGAGAAGAAGAGGGATGGTCAAGAATAAGATTTGGAGTCAATCTATATGGATGGGTTAATTCGGGATATCTGAAAAAGATATAGTATTTCTTAATATTACTTTTTAATACTCTTGTGGTGGATTCTAATATTATTTTGGATAAACTAAATCCAGAACAGAAAAAAGCTGTCATGTGTACAGAAGGTCCTCTTCTAGTTTTCGCTGGAGCTGGATCTGGTAAAACAAGGGTAATAACAAATAGAATAGCTTACCTAATTATTAAGAAAGGTGTTAATCCAAATAATATTCTTGCTGTCACCTTTACAAAAAAAGCTGCTGGAGAGATGCAAGAAAGAATAATTTCCTTACTAAAAGAGTTAAAATCAGAATCAAAAGGTATTCCAACCATCGGAACTTTTCATTCAATTGGAGCAATGATTCTAAGGCAAAATGCAAAAGAATTAGGACTCTCAAACCATTTCTCCATATATGATTCAGATGATACAGATAATATGATTAAAGAATTACTTTTAGAAAGAGATATAGATATTAAACAAATAAAACCTGCCTCAATATCCCATTTCATAAGCTCAGCTAAGAACGAGATGATATCACCAGAGAAATTCAGATCTCACTATGGAGGATACATCGAAGATATAGCTGCAGAAATATATCCTGTATATCAGAAACAGCTATTAGCACAAAATTCAGTAGATTTTGGAGATCTTCTTTACTTAACAGTTAAGATTCTTTCAGAGAATGAAGATGTAAGGAAAAAGTATCAAGATATGTATAAATATATATTGATTGACGAGTATCAAGATACTAATTTTGCACAGTATAAATTTGCAAAATTACTTTCAGAAAAACACCAAAACATATGTGTAGTTGGAGATGATGATCAAGGCATATATGCATGGAGAGGAGCAAATATCAAAAACATTCAGTCCTTTGAGGATGATTTCAAGCATGTAACAGTAATAAAGCTAGAACAAAATTACAGATCAACAAAGAATGTAATAAAAGCAGCCGTATGTGTCATTGAACAGAATAATTCAAGAGTAGAAAAAGTTCTTTGGACAGATAATAACGATGGAGATAGTATCACTATGTACCAAGCAGGTGATCAAGAAAACGAAGCAGAGTATGTAGTTGAGCAAATTAGGCATCTACAACAATTAGGGACTTCCTGTAAAGATATGGCAATACTGTACAGAACTAACTATCAATCAAGAGCTATAGAGGAAGCATTACTTAAATCAGGATTGCCATACAAATTAGTTGGAGGTTTTAGATTCTATGAAAGAAAAGAAATAAAGGACATAATAAGCTACCTTAGATTTTGTTTCAACATTAAAGATGAATTAAGTATGGATAGGATTATAAATACTCCTTCGAGAAAGATTGGACCAAGATCTGTTGCTCAGTTACATGATCTTTCAAAACAAGTTGGGTGTACATTAGGTGAGCTTTTGTTAGGGGCATATGCTTGCATAAATGGAGAATACAGGAAAGATATAGAGATAAATAATACAGTATTAAATAATATTGATTCTAAAAAAGAGGAGTGGAGTAAGTATCTAAACCTTGTTAATCTGTTTGGGTATATATATTTCTATTCTAAAGATAGAGATATTCTTGAAATAATAGATTTAATTCTAGAAAAAACCAAATACATACAATGGTTTGATGATAAAACAGAACAGTCTGAGATGAAGAAAGAAAATATCACGGAATTAAAAAATGTTGCCTCTACATATGCTCAGAAATATGAAAAGAAGAGTTTAGAAATGTTTTTGAATGAAATTAATTTGATAGAGCAAGAGCAGGATAAGAACCAGGATGGTAGTGGTAATTATGTTAATCTTATGACACTACACTCTTCCAAGGGTTTAGAGTTTGAATATGTATTCATCGTTGGCATGGAAGAGGGTTTACTTCCACATTCAAGATCATTCATGGAAGAAGAGGATATGGAGGAGGAGAGAAGGTTATGTTATGTAGGTATAACTAGAGCTAAGCAAAAGCTATTTCTAACATTTGCAGAAAGAAGACAAACTAGAGAAGGGTATACGTCTCAAATTCCTTCTAGATTCTTAGGTGAGATTCCCCAAGATATATGTGATTACTATAGTTGGAATAATTATGAAGTTTAAATAGAAGATTGGATTACTATTGTAAACATCCACTTTCCCAATTTATACAATTTCTTAAATAACTTCTATGAACAGCTGGCCACATTCTAGCAGGATTCGCTCCTGCCCTAAGTTTTTCTAAAGTCCTTCTAATCTGTGCCTCTCCATCAAATATATTGTCATTAGGATATAGTTTGTACCAAAGACACGGATCCCATTGGAATAGTCCCTTGTAGAATGATTTATTACTCTCTGCATTACATTCAGATTCTCCCTTCATTACGAATTTAAGCCATCCTTTCTCCTGCTCTGTAGCTGTAATTTCGTCAACATATGTATGCCAGTAAGAACAATTAGGCCCTCTCTGAGGTACGGATGAGGGTAAATCCTCTGGACCTTTTATGACGATTATCTCGGGTCTGGATTCTCTCTGAACATTCTCTTCTACAATTTCCTCTGCTATTAAAGTATCTCCACGGTATACTCTTTTAATCTTCTGAGCCATAAGGCCTAACACTCCTTCTTGTTCCGTTACTTCCTGTGACAGCTTTTTACATAGTATATTGCCTTTCATAATGGTTTCAAATGGAATATCTAAAAGTATCTCATCAATAGTTGTTCTGTATGTCTCAACCAAAATATGAGAATTTGTAAAAAGTTCATGTATTGGAGATGTAGAAGTTATTTTGTTTCTATTACTTACAGAATATCCAATATCTATAAG
>CAZAQC010000014.1:0-8654 GCA_964487525.1 uncultured Candidatus Saccharibacteria bacterium
AGCAACTGCCTTTTAAGCAGTAGGTGCTGGGTCCGAGTCCCAGGCGCCTCATATTTCCCCAATATCCTTTTATTCAAAGTCATAATATAACTCACAGGCATTTGGTAGGCATGCATTAAATGCTTCTACTACTTCGGGATATTTTTCCTTATATTGATTAGAGATAGTACATTCTTCCATAGCACACTCTGGGATCCAATAAGGATAATCTGATCTTGTAGAACCAAACAGGAATCCTGAATAACCAAATTCATCTTCAGATTGTAAACTGTCATCATCAAATATCACATCGACTAAATAATAGTTAGGGGTATTGTCATCCTTTGATATCTCCATAGCTATAACATCATCAAGAGAACTTGTATTACTACTATCTTGATAATAATCAAAATATGGCTTAACCAATTTTGTAATTAAAGTTGTTTTTTCCAGTTTTGTAAATTTTCCACTGGGAGTAAATACAACAGGATATGTTTCCTCCGGCTCATATTTCTCGCATTCATTATTTACAACATTGTTTAAATCCTCCTCCTCTGTGGTTTCGATACAGGTCTCTTCTTCTTTTACAAGAATTGTATTTTCAAGAGAATCAATCTGTGTTTCTAATTCTTTAATATTATTTCCCTTCCATATATATATTGCTAAACCTGAGGAAATTGCAGTTATAAAAAATGTTAGGATTATGCCTAAGATTAATAATCTCTTCGAATAATGGACTACTTCTTGTTCCATTTGTTTTTCTACTTAAATTAATTATATATTATGAATCGTATTATTATTTTTGTCTATCATAGAATTAAAAACAGCATATTAAATCAACTCTCCTTTTTGCCATATATACTTGTCTATCCATTTGGAATATAATGAAGTATTACTTCAACCATTGATACATGTCAAAAAAGGTTGAGTTTCAAAATAATGATCTTAATATAGAATTCCAGAAGACCACAACAGATTTATACTCCAAGGAGCTTATACTCCAGGGAGCTATAAATTTCTTCACACATCCTCCTAGGAGTGTAGATAGAAAAAATCTCAAAATTGCAAAAAATATATTAAAAGAAATAGAACAGTTTGAATTGAAATATAGTGATAAAGATTTTTCAATATTAAAAAACGATTCAGTATTAGTAGCATATTTAGCATATAAGTTTGGAGAAATAGTTGGATTAAACAAAGAAGAACTCTCCGATGTATATATAGCAGGATTAGTACAAAATATCGGTAAGGTATATATGTGTGGCGAGAATAAAGAGCTTGCATATCAATACACTATCTCTCCTCTTAAATCTGGAGATAAAGGTTTTGAAGAAATAGCTGAAGCTTTCAAATTGGTACCTTCTAAAACACAAGAATATCTTGAAAAAAATACTAAGCTTAGAAGTAATATCATAGATACTGCTTCTAACTATCTTTCCGTATACAGTAATCTTTTTAAAGATGGATATCCAAATGCAAAAAAAGATATCTCCCAATTAGATACAGTATTGTGGTTTGCAGATAGTTTAAGTGCACTCTCATTTAGTAGTATTGATAAATTAGAACGAAATTACAAAAAGGGAAGTTATGTTTCCTTAATGGAAGCATTTGAATTGCTTAGAGAGCAAACAGAAGATAGGATTCCACAATTCTGGGGTAAAGCTTCTAGCGCGACTTTAATGAGTTTAGTGTTTACAATGATAATGGGTATGTCATCTCCTTCAAAATCTGATGCTGCAAACTATACTGCTCAGCAAGTTATAGCTTTAACTAATGATGATAGGGCAAATCAAGGTTTAACAAGCCTAAATGTAGATCAACAACTTATGAATGCAGCTATGAATAAGGCAAGAGATATGTTTGAAAAACAGTATTGGAGCCACTATGGACCAAATGGAGAAACACCATGGCAATTCATATATGCACAAGGATACAGTTATATATATGCAGGAGAGAATTTAGCCAAAGGATTTACGGATGTTCAGAGTATTAATCAATCATGGTTAAGTAGTCCAGAACATAGAGCTAATATACTTAAGCCTGAATATGATGAAATAGGGGTAGCTGTAATGGATGGAATATTGGAAGGGAAAGAGGTTACCCTTGTTGTGCAGATGTTTACCAAAGAAAAAACAGTTGCACCGCCACCTCCTCCACCACCAGCTCCTGTTATTGTTGAGAAACCTGCTGTAGTGAAAGCTCCTTCAAGAGAACCAGCTGTTGTATCAGTACAACCTACGCAGGAAAAGGTTGTAGTGGAAGAAACGATAGAGGAGGTTGAGGAGATTCCAATCCCAGTGAAAGAAGAAGTTGATTCCTTAAAGAATATTAAGCCTAAGTTTAGTAAAGTTATTCCTTTTTCTGAGAAAACAAAATCAGAGATAGAAGAACAAAAAAATGAAAATATGGGTGATGAAGTAGGAATGTTAACAAGTTTTAATGATTTTTTAGAACGTGCAAAGGTTACTATAAAAGAAAAGAAGGATTAATTCTTTAGTATATCCATCTCTCCTCCTAATCTCCAATATGATACTCCAGCTATACCGTATTCTTTTGCAATGACCCTTCTCATTTGTACTCCCTGTTCATTTTGATAGTACATTACACATCTTAAATTACCTTCACATCCAAATTCAGCATATCCCTCTCCAATATCTTCTCTAAATGATGTATTTATATTTACATTGTTAATAATGTTCTTTGTACTAGTATATGTTAATGCAACAGTCTTTCCTTCTACCCATTCATAACTATACAGATGTATACCTAACCATATCTTTTCTTTAGGTATTACATTAGTAGAATAATCTAGTATCTGTTTTATCCAAGTTAATGGAGCTATTGGCCCAGGAGTATCTGATGAAAGTAAAGTATAGTCATATGCCATAATTCTTACTTCATCAACTATGCTTCCTATTTGAGGGTAATCTTGTGATATTCTTGTTTCTTGATGATCTGTATATGTAGCATTTTCCCACTGTGGAAATACTGTTACAGAAAGTATTTTGTTTTTTTTACTTAACTCTGTTTTTAAACTCATAATGAACTCAATATATCTGTCTTTTTCTGTTTGGTTAATCATTTCATAATCTAGGTCTATACCATCAAAACCATATTTATCTATTTCAGAAATAATTGTAGATATGTTGTTTTGAAATACTAAATCATTTGTTAAAGAATTTTTCATATATACATAATCATATGATCCAACAGTTGGTATTACTCTAATGTTATTTTCTTTTGAAAAGTTTAATAGATTATTTATACTTATCTCTGGAACACCTCTATTTACAATATTTCCACTAGAATTTACTGTGTAAAGTACAGGGTTAACAGTATCGATAATGTCCTTGTTGTTTTGTAAGCTTTCATAACCTAAATCAAAAGCCCAATTAGGTATCCACCCTGATTCTTGAAGTTCTAAGAGTGGCTCTTCTTCACTATCTATCTCTTTCTCTTGTTGTTTTGGAGTATCTTCTTCTTTGTATGTTTGTTCAGACAGAGTTATTTCTCCTGAAGGTTTTTTAGAAAAGAAAAGAAGAGTAGAGGAGGTTAATATCATTAATATACCAATGATTATTCCGAATATGGACAGTATTCTGAGGGCTTTCATTAATCCATTATATCTTACTTGGGTCTAGTATCAACCTTCCTAATTCTTTTTCTAATGCATAGGCAAGATTTAGTATAGTTTGTTCATCATAGTATCTCCCTATGAACTGTATTCCTGTAGGCATATTTTCACTTAATCCAGATGGTATTGTTATTCCAGGTAATCCTGCTTCTGAACTAGACTCTGCTAATACATCAGCTATTTCACCAAACAGTGGATTATCTGCATCCTTGTCTTTTAGAGCAATGGATGGTGTAGATGGTGCAACTATGGCATCGTACTTAGTAAGTATATTATCCAAATTTTCTTTAATTAATTGTCTAACCTGTTCTGATTTCTTGAAATATTCATCAGCATATCCTGCGGAAAGAGAAAAAGTTCCTGTCATGATTCTCCTCTTTGGTTCTTCTCCAAATCCTTCTCCTCTTGTAGATTCAAAGAGCTCTTTAACATTACCATCCTTACTTCCCTCCAATCCATATCTAGTTCCATCATATCTTGCTAGGTTAGAAGAGACTTCACTTCTACAGGTAATGGTGTATACAGCCATAGAGTATTTAGGATCCAATATATTTACTTCCTCTACTGTTGCTCCCATATCTTTTAGGATTTTTATACCATTTAAGAAGTTCTTTCTAACACCTTCTTCTAATTCTAAATCTAAATATTCTTTTGGAAGTGCAATCTTCATATTTTTTACTTTTTTTGTATCAAGGGAATTGAAGTAGTCAGGGACATCTAGTTTGGAAGATGTAAAGTCATTTGTATCATATCCAGCTATTATTCCTAACATATATGCTGCATCTTCTACTGATTTTGTTAATGGTCCTGGACAATCTAAAGAAGATCCCATTGCAAGTACTCCATATCTTGATACTCTTCCATATGTTGGTTTAAGGCCAACTAATCCACACCATGAAGCTGGTAGTCTGATTGATCCTGCTGTTTCTGTTCCTAGAGTTGTTGTACAAAGGTCAGCTGCTAAGGCAGATGCAGATCCACCGCTTGATCCTCCAGGTAATCGTGTAATGTCCCATGGGTTTCTAGAGGGTCCATAGTAGGATGTTACTGTACTTGAACCGTGACAGAATTGATCTAAATTTGTTTTACCAATTAATATTGCTTCTTCTTTCAATATCTTGTCTATGACTGTTGCATCATATACCGGTTTGTATCCATCCAATATGTGTGATGCTGCAGTTGTAGAAATGTCCTTTGTAGAATATATGTCTTTAACTGATATTGGTATTCCTGCTAATTTAGCATTTTTTAATTTTTCAAAATCATTATCTGTCTCTTCTGCTTTAGAGAGGGCCTCTTTTTCACATACGGTGATGTATGCATTTAGCTTTGGATTAAGGGTCTTTATCTTTTCTAAATAGTAGGTAACTATTTCTTTTGCTGAAATTTCTTTCTTAAGTAATTTTTCTCTTAACTCAATTATTGTTAGATTCATTATTTCAGTATTCTATCAAAATCCCCAGTAAATTAGAATGGAAATGAAGAGTGTAACTAATGTCCCTAAGGTTACTTGAGAGAGTGTATGTTTTTCTAATACTATTCTAGACCATCCAATGAGTGGAGAGAAAAGAAAGAGGAGGAAGAGGTATGGATTAGTAGGAAAAAGATATATGAGGGTAATGAAGAGTAGGGTTGAATATGTCATGTGTCCAGATATTTTCCAAAGGAATGTTACAAGGGTTATGACTGAGGATACAATGTAAATATTAAGGGAGATATTTGTTAAGGTCTCAATGTTGAATGTTACAATCGTTAAGTAGGTTATTCCAAGTAGTAGTGATATGGTTGTAAAGTATGGAGGTCTTTCCTCTCTTTTAGTAAATTCATAGTCAGTAATTTTTCCCAATTTTCTGAGTAGTGTGAAGGGTAGAGTAGGGATTAATATATATATTATTGTATATATTATCTTGTTCCTAATCTCTAAATTAGAAATATTTACGGCTATAACAGGGGTTAATATCATTGTTAAAAAACCGTTTGATATTTCTGATATTATTCGGGCAATTTTTTTCTTGAGCATTGTTTATTGTAGCTCAAAAGAGAGTATATGACAAAATCTATGGATTATTATCTTCCCTTTGTAATATATTCTGGGTCTGATATTCCCTCACTTAATATATCTTCTGAGATATCTATTGGATATGTTTCTTTAGAACCCAATAATGGGAAGAGGAATGTATTTGCTATTATTAAAAGCAGTATTAATATTTTCATAGGAGTAATTATATCACAGAAACACTGTTACTACAATGTTTGTTGTGTCTCAGAATAGCCAATATCTATGGTTCTTTTTCTTTGAATATATAGCAGTAGTGGAAGCGAGGTAATAATCAAATTCAGTATCCAATGGTTTGTACATAACCATACTGGGTTACATCCACATCCGATCTTATTAATTACTAAATATGAAATCATTCCTAAGAGAATAGAGATTAGTAATTTAACATATTTTTTTCTTAATACTGATTTGTCTATGGATATAACAAGAATAGTAAGTATTAATTGCACTATTAATGGTATCCACCAAAGTGTTTTTGTTGTACAGGAACTGTCTTCTTCACCAAGTACAACCTCTTCCTCTTCAATGTTAGTATCTTTTGTTGTATCTTCATTCTCAAAATCCTCTCCACCGGTTCCTAATAGGTCCGATATGTATTCTAATGGAGTCCTTTTTGTAGAGCTATCAGTACTTGTATCTGTCACTCCCTCTACATCTCCTGTTGTATTGAATTCTGGTCCCCATACAGATTGTATAGTGATATCAAATGAGGCTTGTTTGAGTGTGAATGGATTTCCTGCGTCTGAAGGGAATTCCAGAGTTATGGTTCTAGTTATCTCTTCATTTGGTTGTAAATCAGCCATTAATATTCTGTCTCCTGTTATATATTCAGAGAGAGAATCATTGAAAAGAGATGGAATATGCACCTCTATTTTGTTTGTTAATGCATTAGTAGTACCTGATATATCAAAATATATTTTACAGGCATTAGTTGGGTCCGTATTTTTTACATATATTGTTCTTGATGCGGAGTTTCCAGGTAGAAATCCAGTTAATTGAAATAGTGGGTTTGTGTTTTTAAGTATAACGGGTGATTGATCTTCGTAGCATGTTATATCTAAATCACCAGCTAATACAGTAGATGGTATTAAAAATATCAAAGAGAAGAGTATGTATTTTAGCAGTTTTTTAATCATCTTCTATCTCTGATGGATTAGATAATGTTATCTCCATATATTCATTATCAAAGAATCCTGATCCAAATGGTAAGGTATCTTGCCAAGCATGGTTCTTTAATTTGAAAGTAACAGATTCTTGAGGTGTAGAAGTGTAGTCAGTTTCAAGCATGGAGAATGTGAATCCAAGTTTGTTCGTTTGACCTACAATTTGGGTTAAATAGCTAGTAGATATGTTTAGTAGATTTAATGGGCCATTGTAAATAGTTGTTGTATCGTCTAATTTAACTTCAACATTAATCAAAAAAGCAAATGTTGGGTTACTTACCTCAACTATTGTTAGAACATTGTTTGTAGTTAATTGGCCAGTGTTTGTAAGCATAAATGATGTTGAAGGGAATGGTAATTCGTATGTGATATTTAAAACAGGAGATGTGAGTTCAGGAGTTAGTTGTGTATCTAGTGTTGTAGCAGAGAATGAATTCCCTGTAGATGTTTCTGAATCCATAAATAGTCCATATGCCATTGTAGGTACTACTATTAGTATCCATATTGCTATGACTATTGTTCTAAATTTCATTTTTTCTTCTTTTTAGATTTAGATTTTTCCTTTTTTGGTTTAACTTCTTCTTTTGGTGTTGTTTCTAATTTTTCTTTTTTTGATTTAATTAATTTCTTTCCCTCGTCCTTTATTACATTAATTTCAGATGCAGCTATTATTACACTTGGTACAATTATCATTAAGATGAATCCAGTAGGTTGTTTAGCAAAGTGTACAAGGTATCCAATTAGAGGGATAGAGACAAATACTTTACCTAGTACAAAGGTTTCTGATACGAGATCTGGATCTGCAGTTTCGTTAGCATCACCTTTTGTTTTGTAGGTTATTGTATCTTCTTGTAGCTTTTCAACTATACGGTGGGTATATGTTTCATTTGGGTTATTCTGTTGTTTTACAGTTATTACATCTTGTAGGTTGTATGTATCTTCTTTTTTAACACCAGTTACACTACCAGTGTGTATGGAGGGTTCCATAGAGCCAGACATAACTACATAGAAGTTGTATCCAGGAATAATGTTGTATGTGGTTAGTAGTATAAATGTTGCAGAGAACAGAAGAAGAACAAAGAGTAAATTGTATGTGATTTTAAGTATTATTTTTAATATTTTCATATTTATTTTCTTATATACTCATCATACTCTCCTTACAGAGAGTATGTGAAGATACAAGTTATTCAGACCAACCTGGATTATCAACCTGAGTTGCATCTAATACAAGATTAAATTGAGTATTTAATCCTTGATATGCATTTCCTGCTGTTGTAGGTAGTGAGAATGTAAACCAAGTACATCTAGTTATATTTACTCCTAGATCTCCTGGGAATGTTCTCCAATGTGAGAAACCTGATAATGGTCCATTGTATCTTAGTTCGAGACCTGCTGGCCAATTAGTAATCCAGTCACAATTTCCATCTTCAACTTTCAAATTTAAGATGTTGAATAATGCTCCACTTCCATTAGCGAATTCGGCTGTCCAAAAATATTTTATTGGAACAGTACTTTGTCCATGTCCTCTATTATAAACACTCATTTGATATCTGCCATATACACCCCCTGGAAGGATACCACCTGTTAAATGTCCTCCTATTAAAACAGGAATTTCTGTTACGCCAGGGCCTGTTAGATCTACATCTAACTTTGCTGTCTCTATTGTATTACCCAAGACTTCTTGGTCCGTGAAGTAAGCTCTGGTAGCTCCTATTGCAGCTACAGATACTACTCCTAGAGCGAGAATACTAAATAGTAGTCTTCTCATATATTAAATAAATAAAAATTTAAATATTTAGCAGTTTTTAATTAAATTGTC
>CAZAQC010000014.1:8664-10029 GCA_964487525.1 uncultured Candidatus Saccharibacteria bacterium
ATTTGATTTAATTCAAATGCCATACCAAGTTTCATATCATCTCCTTGTGCTAAGTTATCACTAGCTGTACTCCACCAGTTTACTAATACATTGATACAAACCTGTTGTCCTGCAGCTATATTTATGTTAGGAAGATATTGACCAAGAATATTCTTTGCTGTTCCATCAAAATAGATAGCATCGCCAGCATCATACCAACCATCACAACCAGCATCGTACATTAAACGTAGACCTAATACTTCACTCAGTTCTCCGACACCATCTGTTGTGTCACCTGCTGTTATCTCAGGTTCTGTTCTCCCATTCTCTCCACTAGTTACCACTATATTCTTAAGATTTAAGAACCCATTTAGAGACCCATTATTTCTTAGAACATAAGTCATGTTTGGTTGACTTCCTGGAGACATATTGGAAAAAGTGTAACTCACATCTGCATCTCCACCATTTACAGTAAGATCTAATGTCCCTGCAGTAAATGTGTTTGCAGAGCTTGTTTCTGTATCACTAAAGTATGCAGTAGTAGCTCCTATTGCACATACTGAAGTAATACCTAATACAATGAAACTAAATAAAAGTTTCTTCATAAGTATATATATAATTAATTAAAATATATTTGGATTGAAAAAATTACCAATCCGTAGTTAATGAACTAACAGATC
This sequence comes from uncultured Candidatus Saccharibacteria bacterium, assembly GCA_964487525.1. Classification (GTDB taxonomy): domain Bacteria; phylum Patescibacteriota; class Dojkabacteria; order SC72; family SC72; genus UBA2177. The sequence goes on from CAZAQC010000014.1 coordinate 9,324, forward strand.
GGTTTCGCCTTAGCTTATTATGATTTATAGGCGACCAATTGAAATCATAAGTCATAGCCCCCTGTGTCTATAATTAATACTATATACGTGTCTCATGAATGATGTCAATAGTATGAAAAAAGTACTATTTAAAACTCTTAATTATACTATCGTTTTTATGTGTAACCAAAAACAACCTATGTAATGCTCTAGTAATACCTACATAAAGTAGTTTGTAATCCAATTCTGTATCTTTGTAATAATTACTATTTATATCAGCAAATATAACACTATCAAACTCTAACCCCTTTGCATTCTCTATGGGTAATACTAACAATCCACTATGATAGTCATTCTCTTTGTAATTAATCACCTGCCTAGTAATAATATCCTCATATTCTTTGAATATATTGTAAATGGTATCTGCATGATTCCTATCTCTACATAACAGTGCACAAGTAACTGCTCCCTTATCAAACTGTTCTTTAATGGTCATTACTAATTCCTTTATTTTTGAACTATCTAAATCCTTTATATCCTTATCATATTCAAGAACCTTAACCTCATCTCCATGCCTTAGAACTGCTTCTGGTAGTTTATATGATTTAGGAAACCTATCTTTAAATATCTTGTTTGCAAAATCTACTATCTCTACTGTAGTTCTGTAACACTTCTGTAATTGGTAGTACTCAGTATCTTTTCTTAGTAATTCTTTTATTAATCCAAT
>CAZAQC010000014.1:10129-14914 GCA_964487525.1 uncultured Candidatus Saccharibacteria bacterium
TCTGTCTTAAAAAGATTCTTGTAGAGAGAATATGCATTACAATTTTTTCTAAAATAGTTATATATATTCTTTCTAAATGTCATATCAGTATCATTTGTATCATTGTAGAATCCTGTATGACCCTGTCTAAACTGCTTTTGTGCAAAAGCATAGTCTGTGGCTAATTCCAATCTTTCTTTCATATCTATGTTTGGAAACTCATCTTTTAGTTCATAGTACCTTCTTTTGATAATGTCTTTTCTAGAGTAGGGGATATTTTCTAGTAATTCACTCTCAAATCTTTCAAAGTATTTATCTAAAATCTTTAAGAACTCTAATGACCCCTTATACTCTTTTATATCCAAATCCTCTTTCTCTGAAGATATGGTAAAGAGATCATCCCAATCTAAGACTTTCTTAGCCCAGAAGAGATATGTTTCAGTATCAACTCTTTCTACTCCAAGATCAGGTAATACATCAGATACATAGTCTATGAACATTTGGTTCGGAGCAATTATTAAGGAATTATTTGGATTAATTTCTTTTTTGTAGGTATAGAAGAGATATGCAAGCCTATGAAGTAATATTGTTGTTTTACCACTACCGGCTACTCCTTGTATTAATACGGGTTTCTTTAAAGAGTCCCTAATAATCTTGTTCTGAAGCATCTGTATTGTAGAAACAATATCTTGAAGTTTTTTACCAAGCCTTTCGTTAAGTTGAGAAAGAAGAAATTCATCTGCTGCAACATTACCTGATTTAGCATCATATATTCCCTTAATACGAGCTCTAGATATTTGAAATTGTCTTTTCTGTTTTAAATCTCCACCTCTTTCGCCCATAGGGGCATCGAAAGTTACATTGTCACATGGACCTGAATTTTCATAGTAGAGGTTGGATATTGGAGATCTCCAATCTGTTATTAATGGTTTGTGGCTTTCTTTTTCTACTAAGGCAAATTTGCCTATGTACAAAATCAAATCTTTTTCATTTGTACTTCCATGTGGCTGAAAAATGATTTTACCAAAATATGGGGCATCTAAAGCTATTAATTCTCTATTTATCCTCTCTACTAACTCTTCAATTTTAGCTAACAGCCTGTTGTATACTCCTTTTGCTTCACTTATGGCATCTAGGTTACTTTCTGTTTGAATTAAGTAAATTTGTTGCTCTAATTCCTCTTCTAACTTTTCTAATCTAGGAAGTAAATAGTTAATTTCAGTAGATTTTAACTTTGTGACTTTTTGTAAATTTGGATATTCTTCTTGTTCTAGTGTGGAAAGTTCTTTTAAATCATCAAAATTCGCGACCTGATCCACATCCTTGTACAAAGGATTGAGATACTTTTTAAAGGTTTGCATAATTTGTTGTGAGGCAATGAAGTTACAAAGATAGAATATATATTAAAAGGTAGGAAAAGGCAAGGCTTGAAGGTTAACCTAAAAGTAGTATATATTAATATATGAACAATCAATTGAAATTATTATTTTATATTGCATTCATGGTCGGTGTATTTCTATATGTGCAGGATAGGTTTGATCTTTTTGATATAGCGTTGATAAATGATAGTGGGGAGAAGCAGGAAGAGGAAGTTACAGAGGAAGAGGAAGTTGTAAGGAAGGATACAAGAAACTATGTAGAGATATTTACAAAAGATGGGGATAGTATAAAGGTGGATGTAGAGGTTGCTAATACAGATGCATTGAGAGTTCTTGGATTATCAAACAGAAAATATTTAGGTGATTATAATGGTATGTTGTTTATCTTCGATGAAATGGTAAATAATCCATTTTGGATGAAAGATATGAATATACCCTTAGACATTATATTTTTAGATCAGACTGGGTTTATAGTTGATATTAAGGAGAATAATGATCCATGTACTGAAACATACTGTCAACAGATTTTTTCTTCTACAATGTATAAATATGTTTTAGAAGTAAATGGTGGTTTCTGTAATATTAATGAGGTAGAAATTGGTCAAAACATAGTAATACATCTAGAATCTTCAAAGTAATGATTACATCTTTCATTGATTGGTTAGTAAAAATTATAGAGGTGTTGGGATATCCTGGTGTTGCGCTTTCTATGTTCATAGAGAGTTTCTTTGCTCCTATACCAAGTGAGATAATCTTGCCATTCTCAGGCTTTGTAGCCTCTCAGGGTAGTTTAAATATATATGTTGTGATACTTGTAGCAACAGTAGCTGCATATCTAGGTACTTTACCCTTCTATTTCATTGGTCTATGGGGAGAAGATGTTGTTTTAAAATTTCTTAAAAAATATGGTAAATACCTCTTTATCAGTCAAAAAGATTTGGATAATGGATATAAGGCATTTGAAAAGTTTGGATATGGGATTGTATTTTTAGGAAGATTAATTCCAATTGTAAGAACAGTAATCTCTTTTCCAGCTGGAGCATCTAAAATGAATTTTGGAATATTTTCTCTCTTTACATTGGTAGGAACATTAATATGGTCATCAATATTGGCATATACAGGATATGTAATGGGGGAGAATTGGAAAATAGTTTCTGTGTATGTAGATGAGTATCAAAAGGTAATAATAGGGGTACTTTTGGTAATATTTCTGTTGTATGTTTGGAGAGGAATAAAGAACCTATCAAAAGACTCTAACAAGTGATTGTCCTGTCATTTCACTTGGTTTAGGAATACCCATTACTTCAAGTATCGTTGGAGCTACGTCCTTTAATGATCCATATGGTAAAGTCTTCGCAGTTATTTGTGTTCCTGAGACTATGAATGGTACTGGATTTAGAGAGTGCTCAGTATCTATTTTTCCAGTTTCTAGGTTAATCATCTCTTCTGCATTTCCGTGATCTGCAGTAATGATTGCAACTCCTCCATAACTGGTATGTGTTCTAACTATCTCATGTACACAGTAATCCACAGCTTGTACAGCTTTAATTCCAGCTTCAAGGTTTCCTGTATGGGCAACCATATCTGTATTGGCAAAATTAACAAGTATGAAATCATACATTTGAGACTTTATACGATCTTGTAATATGTTTGTAAGCTCCATAGCACTCATCTCTGGTTTAAGATCATATGTTGCGACTCTAGGAGAGGGTACAATGATTCTATCCTCTTTTGAGTAAGGGCTTGGTACACCCCCGTTAAAGAAATATGTTACATGAGGAAATTTTTCTGCCTCAGCTATTCTTAATTGTCTTAATCCTTGTGATTCTAAAATTTTTCCTAATGGTAAAGTAATATACTGTTTTGGAAATATTACATGTTGAGGAAAATCTTTTCTATATTCGATCATACTAGCTACAAAGAGATTAGGAATTAATTCTCTTGTAAATCCAGTAAATTCAGTAGCTGCTAATGCTTCTGCAAGTTGTAGGGATCTGTCAGGTCTAAAATTCACCAGTAATACAACATCATTTGGCTTAACTGTACTTGGATTTAAAACAGTAGGCTCCAAAAATTCATCCGTTATATCTCTTTTGTAATACTCTTCTATGGCTTTTTGATATGTTGGGAATTTTTCTCCAAAATTCTGACTTAGAAGATAGTATGCTCTTTGTGTTCTATCCCACTTTTTGTTTCTATCCATTCCGTAATATCTGCCTACAAACGTACCAATTTTACCTAAACCTCTCTCTAAGCAGTATTTATCTATATCTAGTAAATGATTTAAAGCAACATTCGGTGCTGTATCTCTTCCATCTGTTATTGCGTGAATAAAGAGTTCATTTTCAAAATTAGCCTTTGAGAAGTAGTCTACTAAGACTTTAAAATGATCAATATGGGAATGTACACTTCCATCACTTAGTAATCCAACTAGATGGATATTGCTTTTATATTTTTGAGCATGTATAAACGCCTGCCTTAAAGTATCATTTCTGTATATTAATCCTCTTTGTATTGCGTTGTTTATTCTTGGAAGACTTTGATGAACTGTAGTACCAGCTCCAAGATTCAAATGTCCTACCTCACTATTTCCTTTTACATTTTTTGGAAGTCCTACGGCCTCCCCAGAAGCCAAAAGATATGTATGTGGAGATATACTCCAAAAACTAGAAAGGTTCTTAGGATTGGCTAGTACAACAGCATTCCCATTGTCTTTTGGAGCCGCTCCTAAACCATCTAATATTATTAACAGAACTTTTTGTTTTACTTTCATAGGCAGTTATTGTATACATTGTGGCATATTTTTGATTTTTATTCTATAATTGCAACTGCAATCGACTAATATATTTTAGAAAATCATTATGGATAACGGTATTATTAAAAAAATAGAAGAGAGTTTTTACAAAAAAAGACCTGATGTAAGGGTAGGGGATACCGTAAAATTACATCTAAAGATTAAGGAAGGGAATAAGGAAAGAGTACAGATCTTTGAAGGTGTAGTAATATCTATAAAAGGTACAGGATTGAATAGAAATGTTGTAGTAAGAAAAATATCTTACGGTGTTGGTGTTGAAAAAATTGTTCCTTTACATTCTCCAGTGTTATCAAAAATAGAGATTGTTAAGAGAGGTTCTGTAAGGAGTTCCAAACTTTACTTCTTAAGAGACAGGGTTGGAAGAAGAGCATTGAAGGCAGGAGAATCTAAAGAGATATATCTTACTGATGAGGTTGAGGTTCCTGTAACAGGAGAAGCAGAAGTTGTTGAAGAGGAAGCTGTAGTAACAGAGGAAGAAGTAGAGGTTAAGGAAGAAGAGAAACCAGAGGTTGAAGAAGAGGTAAAATCTTAGTATATTTGTATACATAGCTCTTGCAGGAGTAGTTCAATTGGTTAGAATGTCTGTTTTCCAAACAGAGGGTTGCGGGTTCG
>CAZAQC010000015.1:0-14748 GCA_964487525.1 uncultured Candidatus Saccharibacteria bacterium
TTCTATTTTATCTTTTTAATATTTCGCTATCCTTAATAGTCTTAGATCTGTTTGTTAAGAAAACGACAGGAAGCAATAGAAATCCAAAGATAGAAGTTAAGAACTTAAATGATAACCTTGCAATCTTCTTCTTGGTAAACATATGAAAATATTTTCCATCAGTATAGAAATCGTATCCATATTCCTCAGCTATATATTCAAATGTTTCTTTTGAATAGAAAGCAATATGTTGTCCATGTTCTAGTCCATAGTACCACCAATTCTCAGGATTGGGTGTTGGTTTAGGTACTAATGTGGTTGAGAAAATAATAGTATCAGATAGTTTAAATATTTCTCTTAAATCATCATGTGGTTTTACAAAATGTTCAAATCCTTCGAACAAAGTAATGGCCTCATACTTTGTATCCCTTTTTGCCTCAAATCCTCTTGCTAACACATTCTTTGTATATGGATCATACCAATAGAAGTCAAAACCAATATCCCTCATAAATCTTGTTAAAATTCCGTATCCACCACCATAGTCTAAGAAGCTTTTCTTTTTGTCAAAAAGAAAATTTAGTACTAAAGAAGTTCTAAGTCCTAATTGTATATTTCTAGTTAAAACCCCAGTGTCACTTAAATTCATAGATGAGTTATATGCCTCATCCAACCAATACTCTTTTTCGGTTTGGACAAAGAGACATTTAGTACATTGATAAAAACGAACTGGATGTCTTTTTAATACCTCTGTTTTAAAAATCTCTTTTGAGGTTGAATGACAAACTTTACACATATTTCCATCGTTATTCATATAGGAGATATTATCATTGATTCTTTATATGTTCAATAATTTTCTTGTTGACATAATACTGATCTGATATTATTGTGGTATTAGAATTTATTTTAAGCTGAAATATCTTGGTATCAAAAAAGGGTGAAAATATTAAAAAGGAAAATAATGGAAATCTCATACCAATTGTTGTTATAACTTATAACAGATTAAAACACACTAAAATCACATTGGAATCTCTTGCTTCAAACAAAGGTTTTACTAACCATCCTGTCATAATATTCTCTGATGGACCTCGTCCTAAGGATGGAGAAAGCGTTTCTATACTAAGAGAATACTTAGAGGATTTCAAGAGAAAACATTCAAATGTAAGTATTGTAAAAAGGAGTAAGAATCTAGGATTAGCTAAATCAATAATCTCCTCGATTAATGAGATTTTTGAAACGTATGAAAGCGCAATAATAGTTGAAGATGATATAAGAACATCTCCAGAATTTCTTAACTTTATGGTTCTAATGTTGAATAAATATAAGGATAAAAAGGAAATAGGTTCGGTATCTGGATATAATCCACCTACTAATTTGATGAAAATACCAAAAGGATATTTGTATGACATTTATTTTATTCCGAGAACGTCATCATGGGGATGGGCTACATGGAAAGATCGTTGGGATGGGGTTGATTGGAAGGTCACAGATTTTGAAGATTTCATAAATAATAAAAAACAACAAAAGCTTTTCAATAGGGCCGGAGAGGATATGACAGATATGTTAAAGAAGCAAGTTATTAATAATATTGATACTTGGGATATTCAATGGGCTTATCATAATTTCAAAATGGACAGATTAACAATTTATCCATGTAACTCATATGTAGAGAATGTAGGGCATGATGGAACTGGTATACATTGTGGCACTGCAGATAGCTTTAAAAATGAAAATCTTAATACAGCAAAAGTTTCGGCAATTCCCTCCAAAATAGCGATAGATGAAAGAATGTTGAAGGAATTCCGTAAACCATACTCTCTGAATCTAAATACATTACCTTTGTATATGCAATTGGTCAGAAATAAACTTAAAAAAATGTTAAAAGATAGGTTAGTAAGTACGAGGGATAGATAATGAAAATATCAATAATAACAACAAACTTTAACACGGAGAAATATCTTGAAGAAACAATATTAAGTATACTAAATCAGAAAGGAAATTTTGATTTAGAATATATCATTATCGATGGGGGTTCTACAGATGGTAGTTTGGAAATAATAAAGAAATATCAAAACAAGTTAAAGTACATATCTGAAAAAGATAGGGGACAGGCAGATGGGATAAATAAAGGACTCAAGATGGCAACAGGGGATATAGTAGCTTTTCTTAATTCTGACGATTTATATACTGAGGGAACTTTGGAGAAGGTTGTAAAGTATTTTGAGAATAATCCTGAATGTAAATGGTTGACTGGATATTGCAAAATAATAAATGAGCACGGTACTGAAATTAGAGAATATATTACAAAATATAAGAACATGAAATTGAAAAACTTTTCTCTTAATCAATTGTTAATAGAAGATAGTATATCCCAACCTGCAACATTTTGGAGAAGAGAACTTTTAGAAGAGATTGGATATTTTGACGAAGATTTACATTATGCTATGGATCAAGATTATTGGTGCAAAATAGCAAAAAAATATCCTCTTCATTTAATAAAGGAGTATTTGGCTAAATTTAGGTTTACGTCAGATACAAAAACTGGTTCTGGTATCGATAAGACACTAGCAGAATCTAAATTAGTTGCCGAAAGATATACAAATAATAAGTGGGTACTTTTTAGACAAAAATTGAGCAACCTGAAAAGGATAGTCGTATATAAATACCTCGGAAAGATTATTGATGCTATTCGCTTCTAATTTTCCTTTTTAATTTCTTCTAGAGCTAATTTTCTGTTTAAAAGAGTTATCTCTTTGTTTACCTCATTCATCTTTATCTTCTGTGATAGGGAAACATATAGCAAATATATAATGGATATATATACAAAAGCATCAATACTTCTTCCAACTCCGAATAAACTTCCTACATAATCTATAATATCTGGGAACCATATCAAAACTAAACCAATAATCCAGAATAGAAACCATGTTATAAATCCTACAATGGTTAAAGACCCTTTTCTAAAAGAGAGATAGATATTAGGGATTATAAGAACTAAGATTCCTATTGTAACTACTATTTGTATTAACATAATTTTATTTATTTAATTAAAGAATGCTCTATTAATCTAACTACCATCCTAATTCCATTAAACAATCCCTGAGATGTAAAGTCAGAGAAGTGTTTATACTTATTAAGAGAGTAGTCAGAGTAAATCACTTTGATAGGTACCTCTACTAGTCTTAATTTAGCTTTCCTTATTTGTCCTAACATTTCTGATTCGAACTCGTATCTGTCTAAATATGTATAAACAGAATTTATTGCCTTCTTAGAATATGCTCTTAAACCTGATTGACTATCTGTTACCATTATTCCAAATATAGGTTACGAGATTACCTATATTGTTCATCAATATTCGGGACTTTGGCATCTCTTTATTGTTAATCATACGACTACCGATAACAACATCAGCTTTATCCTCTAATATCGGCTTTAAGAGAGATTTTATATCCTTAGGATCGTGTTGACCGTCTGAATCCATTGTTACAACAATATCAGCATCTAATAGTTTAGCGGCATCCAATCCAGTCTGTGTTGCAGCACCCTTACCTCTATTGATTGTATGTTTTAGAGTTATGACTCCCGTGGAAAAAGCTTCGTCATATGTATTGTCATGACTCCCATCATCAATAACAATGATGTCTTTATATCCATTTTCCTTTATTGAGGTAATAACCTTTTTAATTACTTGGCCTTCACAGTATGCTGGAAGAATGATATATATTTTCTTATTTCCCATATATATTGATTATACAGTATTTTATTTTTTAAGTACTGAGAGATTTTATGATATTATAATTGGATAGAAACTTAATCTTTATATGTGAGATGGCAAAAAAAATAAAAATATTTATAGATCACCAAATATTTTCTTTCCAGAATTATGGAGGTATATCAAGAGTTTTCACAGAGTTGTGCAAAGAATTCAAAAATAACAATAGTATAGAATATGAATTACCAATACTATTCTCCAATAACGAATATATGTATGAGATTCAAAAGGTTAGCAAATTCTTTCCGAGAAGCAAATCTTTTGTGAGAACAGCAATAATGTATCTAATAAATAGAATTTATTCAACATTTAAACTTCTTAAAAATGATTTTGATATTTTTCAACCCACATACTATGATCCGTATTTTCTTCCTTTCTTAAAAAAGAAACCTTTTGTATTGCTAATTCATGATATGACACATGAAATATTTCCAGAGGGAATATCAAAAAAAGATAAAACTATTGAATGGAAGAAAAAATTAGTGGAGAAGGCAGATCACATATTGGCAATATCAGAAAATACTAAGAGGGATGTTATTGAGTTTTATAATGTTCCCAAAGAGAAAATAGATGTAGTTTATTGGGCAACATCTGTAAAAATTCCAGAGAAGATAATAGATTTAGGTTTACCAAAAAGATATATTCTCTATACTAGTAATAGAGGTAAGTATAAAAATTTTGCGTTCTTTTTTAAATCTATAGTAAACATATTGAAAGAGGATAAGGATTTGTATTTAGTATGTGCAGGAAGTAGTAAGTTTAATGAAGAGGAGCTGGAGTTATTTAAAAAGAATGATCTTATTGAAAAAGTAAAACATATTAGATGGAGTGATAATGATAATGATAAAGAAATGGCGAGTATATATAATAAAGCATTAGTTTTTGTATTTCCTTCCTTATACGAAGGTTTTGGAATACCGTTGTTAGAGGCTTTTGCATGTAATTGCCCTGCAGTTGTAAGTAATACTAGTTCTTTACCCGAGGTTGGTGGAGATGCAGTTGAGTATTTTGACCCCAAAGACAAAAAATCTATAGAAGATGCTGTAAGAAGGGTTGTATATGATAAAAATCTTAGTGAAGAACTAAAGAAGAGGGGTAGAGAAAGATTGAAGATGTTTAGTTGGGAAAAGGCTGCAGCAAAGTTTGTTGAAGTTTATAAAAATATTTTTAAACAAATGTAAATATATGAAAGATATTATTATAAAAATCTTAGGAAATGATTTGGCAAGAAAGCTTTATATGTTAAAGAGAGAGTATATAGATGGTTATTTAAACAAGATATATTCTCAGGAAGGAGAAGATATAATTTTAAGTGAATTTTTCACAAACAGAAAAGCTGGATTTTATGTTGATGTTGGGGCTCATCACCCTAAAAGATTCTCAAATACATATCTTTTTTATAAAAAGGGCTGGAGAGGCATTAATATTGATGCCATGCCTGGATCAATGAAAGCCTTTAGAAGAATTCGTCCAAGAGATATAAATTTAGAATTAGGTATCTCCGGAAAAGAAGGAGAAATGACATATTATATGTTTGACGAACCTGCTATTAATGGCTTTTCTAAAGATATCTCGGAAGATAGGGATAAGAATTCAAACTTTAGGATAATAAAGAAAGAGAAAATAAGAACATATCCTCTTTCTGTAGTATTAGAAAAGTACTTGCCAAAAGATGAAAAAATCAGTTTTATGAGTGTTGATGTTGAAGGACTAGATTTAATGGTTTTGAGATCTAATAATTGGAAAAAATTCTCTCCTGAGATTGTCTTAGTTGAGTGTATAGAGGAAAGTTTAGAGAGGATTATGAAGGATCCTGTATTTTTATTCTTAAAGTCAAAAGGGTATGGTATAGTAGCAAAGACATATAGGACGGTTATCTTTATGAAGGATAAATAATAATAATTTCTAAAATCTTGTTTTTATGTTGATACTTTTTGAGAAGATAAAGTCATATCTTAAAAATAATAGAACTAAAATTCTGTTATATTCTGGAATAATTGCTTTGCTAGCTTCTTTGTTTGTTATTACTCTTTTTGTTGTATCTCTAAAGGTTTTCCTTTTGATACCTTTGGCTATTTTGGGAGGCATGGGATTTGTGTCATGTTTGAAAACAATTTTCCCCATAAAAAATATTCTGACGTTTGTCATTTTGTCACTACTAATTGGTTTGTTTATAAATACTGTAATTATATTTTGTTTGGGTTATCTTGGTTTCGGCATAGGCTATTCTTTCTTTAGTATATATTTAATGATAATTTTTTTGTTGAATTTCCTTTTGTATTTTCTTGGAATTAAAGAAAATGAGGTAATAAATTATTTTGAAAATTTCAAATTAGATTATGTAGACATTATATGGTTGGGAGTTCTTTTAGTGTTTACTTTTGTTTTTATTAATATAGCATTTGAAAATTACTTTTTGGGATGGGATGGGTTTTCTTTTTGGGCTGTAGATGCGAAGTACATATTTGAGAATGGAGCTATTAGAGATGGAAGCTTCGATATTTTAGCTGGAAGTTATTATTCATTTTATCCTCTACAATTGAATTATGTTTATTTATTATACAATGATTTGGTTGAGCAACACGCTAGTATATTGACACTACTTTATGCTTTTATATCAGTATCTTTATTGTACAGCTATGTTATAAGTATAAGGCATAGTAAATTGATGAAATCATTTTTGTTTTTAATTATTATAATAACTTTATTTACTTGGTTCTCTATTAATAATGTAGTCTTTACGTTGTATTCAGATGTTTTTTGTTCCACGATGGCTTTACTTTATACAATTGTCCTGTTCAAGCCAGTTAAGGGTTTGAGATTATCTAGTTATATTGGAAGGTTTCTCTTGATATCTTTAATAGCAATAAGTTTTTATTTAACTAAGACGGGTTATTCTGTTGTCTCTCTCTTCTTTTTGGGATTTTATTTCCTGTATGACATTAAGTATATATATGAGGATATATTAAGAAAACCTAAGAGAGTATATATTGTCGGGGGTGTAATTGCTCTTTTTCTCTTTGGTTTTCTCTACTTGAAGAACTATACAGGAGATGGAGGAATCATAGGCTATGCATTAAAAAATGCTTCCGAAATAGGAGGATCTAGGGCAAAATATTTTTTTGACATGTTTAAATTTCTTTTTTCAGAAATTCATCTTTTTTTATTATCTACGATCTCTTTCTTTATAACGTCTTTCTTCTTACTGGAAGGTTTAGATTGGAGAAAATTTAAGAAAGTGCTATTTATTATCTTGTTAGCATCTATTCCACTTGTCTTTTATATGATTAAAATGCAAACTTTTGCAGACTATAGCATTTTGAGATATTTGGGTTTGATCTATTTTGCTTTCCCTTACGTTTTATTCCATCTTTTTCCTAAATCAAAAATTAAAAGTTTTAAAATAGAGCTCTTGGGAGTTTTAGTAATGGTTTTAATACCTTTAACTCTTTGTCTGTCAATCGCAAGACAATGGAATGTTGACTTTAACTTTACTCCACACACTGGAAGTTACAAACAAGATCCTAATCATATGGATAAGTATTATGTATACAGTATGAAAATTCGAGATCTAGTAAAGAACAAATCTAGAATACTTTTTGTGGATGAAGAATTCTCTTCTTTAGGTAATTCTCGTGCACCAAGCATGTTTTTAAGATATTTCCTTTCGGAATACAGTGTGGGAAGGCAGTACCTTACAGGAGTCGATACATGGTATCCATTTATGAAAGAAGTAAATCCTGATTATGTTGTCCTTCTGGAATATGATGGATATTGGAATGCATGTAATAATATTCTTGAAGAGGATAATCTTTATCTTATAAAAATTGTAGATGGGCATAAGGATCTTACTGATACAGATTGTTTCTTCGAAAAGGAAGATGTTATTAAACTGTAGGTTTGTATATAATAACCTATGCACATAATAATAGATGCTACTACAACACAAGACCAACTAGCATATGCTGGTATAGGTCAATGTACTAAGAACCTCATCCTCTCTCTTGTTAAACAGTATCCTGATACTAAATACTCTTTACTTTTGTTCAATAACAAAGAATCTACATTAGGAGATATACATAGATACAAAAATGTTGAAATAGTAGATATTGGTAAATACAAAATAAACGATTACAAAAATGATATATGGTATTTCTTTAAAATACTTCCCATTGTAAAAAAAATTAAACAAAAAGACTCCATATTCTTCTCCCCATACTTTTGGAGAAACTTCCCATCATACTCAATGCCAACAGTACTCTTTGTACATGACATGAATCTACCAATGTTCAATATGTACTCCCAAATTACTCCCATACACAACTTCATTAGGGCAATACAATACTGGATGACTATGTACAAATCTCTTAAATGCAAATACATAGTATGCAATTCTAAAACTACTAAAGATGATTACCTAAAATACTTTCCTAAATATCCCAAAGAAAATGCAGTTGTATCATACCTAGGTGTAGATCTGGAAGAAAAAGAAACACCTTTAGAAGATGTACTTCCCTCTGACTACAAACAAAGAGGCTACCTCATATATCTAGGCGGTGGTATTAACAAAAGTAAAAACTCCATAGGAGTTATACAAGGATATATTGAATTTCTTAAATTACTTAAAAAAGATAACCCTCCATACCTTGTAATTGCTGGTGGTAAATTCCAAGACAAATCTAAAAAAGAAGTAAAAGAACTCTATGATCTAATTGAAAAAGAAAATATACAATCCAGTGTCATATTCTCAGGTTTCTATGAAGACATTCAAAAATACTCACTACTCTCTAATGCCTTCGCCTTCATACACCTTGCTTTGTACGAAGGATTTGGATTCTCTGCCATAGAAGCATTAAGATCAAAAGTACCAACCATACTACACAAAAGTCCTGTATATGAAGAGCTATTCAATGATGTAGCAGTAATGGTAGATGGTACAAACTCTCAAGAAGTAGGAAAAAGTATATATGATATATATAGTAATTCTAAAAAATATGAGAGTAGGGTAGAGAAGGGGTATAACCTGTCCAAACAGTATACTTGGGAAAACACAGCTAAGATAACACATGATGTATTTAAAAAGGTTTTAGAGTAATTCCATATGAACCTTAAAGATTCAATAATTCAAAAGTTTAAAAATAACAAAGAACTTTCTAAATCCTTCCTTTGGAGATTAACACAAATACTATCCAAACAAGGAACAAGTGCTCTAATGTTCTTCATAGCTACATACTTCTTAGCTAAAGAAGATATGGGGATATATACTTACATATCATCAGCCCTACTGCTCTTAGTAATATTTGCAGACTTTGGAATATCTACAGCAACATCCAGATATATAACTCTCTACAATACAGAGGACAAAAGTAAAGTTAAGAAAGTTTTCTTTAATTCATCCCTAATGATATTTGGAATATCCATAATAGTAATTCTTTCTGTATTCTTACTTAAAGAATATATATCCATAAAATATTATGACTATATCCTCTATGCATTACCCATGGTCTTCATCAGCCCTATGACATCTCTTTTGGATGGAATATATAGAGGATTAAAAAAGTTCAAACAGTTAGCCATAGTCTCCCTATTAAATTCCTTTGTAGGAATACTAATCTCATACATCCTAGTTACATCGTATGGAATTATAGGGGCAATATGGGCTCAAATTATTTACTTCTCCATCTATTCATTAATACTCTTAATCCTTCATAAAGAATATGAATTCAAGATTGATAAAAAGATAGTAATGGATATTGGTAAATATTCACTCTCTTTTGGTATTGCTACTCTTGGCTTCTATCTGTTCTCCAAAGTAAATATATTAATACTCGGTAAATATGACTTACTTGAGGAGATAGCAATATATGAACTACTTAATAAAGTATTTACAGTATTCCTAATACCTTTCTCAGTATTTGGCCAGGTTCTAGCTCCCAATATTGTAGAAATGTTCTCCCTAAAGAAAATTGATGAAGTAAAGAATGTATTTAAGAACTTATTAAAATACTTACTACTCTTTAATATCTTCTTTATCCCCCTATCTACTATCTTAGCTAGAATAGGGATAAACCTTTTCTTTCCTTCATATACCAATGGCATTATGGAATCCCTACTACTACCAATATCACTAACATATGCTGTAGCTATTCCTGTTGTAGTAATTAATACAGGAATTTTGACATCAACAGGACATGCAAAATTAATGGCAATTCAAAATGTAGTTTCGGGTATTGTTAATGTAATACTAAATATATTTGTAATACAAAAATATGGATACCTAGGTGTTGTGTGGGTGACATTTAGTATACAAATACTGTCTACCCTAATATTATATATTGTATATTATTCAAAACTATCTAAACCAATATGTTAAATATATTCATATATACAATTGCAGGATTACTATCATTAGCAGGCATAGTATTAACAGTAGTCTCTTTCCCAGGTATATGGCTCATATATATATCAACCATTATGGTTGCCATACTAGATAAATTTGAAGTAATAACCCCTACTATATTAATCATCCTTTTTGTAATATCAGTACTATCCACTCTTGTAGACAATATTGTAATAGCCCTTGGTGCTAAGAAGTTAGGAGGAACGGGATGGGGAATGGCAGGAGGAATAATAGGTGGAATAGTTGGGTTAATAGTGGGCAACCTTGTAGGTATGTTTGTAGGTCCCTTGATAGGGGCTACACTCTTCGAACTTGTATTTGCACATAAAGACATCAATCAAAGTTTTAAAGCAGGAATAGGGTCCTTTATCGGAATTTTTGTAAGTATAGTCTTAAAAATTGGGATCAATGTAGGAATAATAGTATATGTAATATCTCGTTTACTGTAGACATACAAATTCCCAAATATATCCTTAACAATATATCTATCCCTATTCCAAACATACTCTTTTACTTTAGGTTCCCCTATCTCTTTCTTCTCTCCACTCTGTATCTCTATTTCGTAATAGTGTTGTTCTAAAAAATCTAATGCAGTTACTGCAACTATCTTCTCCTCAGTAAGAAATATTGGTCTAATTGTTTCAAAAAAATACAACTCTTTTCCTAATATAGTAAATTTAGTAGAAAACTCACTAGGGGAACTAATACTGTAATGCTCAATACTACATAACAATATATCCCCCTTACTATCCAAACCCACAAATTCATTATTCTCTCTGTTTCCAATAATTGAAATTTCTTTTGATGGAACAGTATACAGGAATATATTTTCATCCTTAACAAAAACAACTTCAGTCATACTCCTCCATATGACTTGTTGAGGATTAGATATGTTCTCAACCATACTGTAACTTACGATGCTTTCCTTAGGAAGAAAGGTTAACAAATAGTTTCCAAGCAAAATGGCAATTGTAAAAAATTTCTCCATATATATTGTTAAAATATTAACTAACTCTCTGGGTGAGGATTCTCACCAGACAACCTCCCAGGATATTTTGTATACCCAATTGTGGTTACATTACTCCAATCAGTATTAATATATCTAACAGGATTACTATGTGAGATTGAAGAAGAATCTAATCTTGTTTCAAAATGAAGATGATATCCTAACTTTTGACAATTCCAAGCTCCACTATTCCCACTCTTCGCTATAATGGTCCCCTCTTTGACTTGATCTCCTGTATTCACATAAATCTCTTCTAGATGAAAATATACTGTATACATACCATTACTCTGTTTAACCTTTACATAATTTCCTCCTGAGAGACACTCTCCGTAGTAATTATCCCAGCCTTTAGATATCACCTCTCCATCAGACACAGCTAATACCTCTTCCTTGTATGCTCCAAAATCAATCCCAGTATGCGGACTTTGATACTCTGTATATCCATACCACTGAGTAACGCCAATAATCTTCTCAAATGGAAATATGAATGGTTTACCACCATCACTATTTGTAAGATCGTAATCAATCAGAGCCAGAAGATACTCACTCCTTTCTTCGTGATATATATTAAATTGACTATTCACAATTCTGTATTTCTGTACCATCTTAATCCCTTCCCTGTTCTTAACATGTCCAGCTAGTATGGAAAAGGTGTCTTCCTTTTGTGTATATGAAAGAATGGAGACCCTGTTCTCGTCCTTACTAATTTCAAAGAATATGGCAGGTGAAATCTCTAAGATATTACTTTTCAAAAATTTCTCTTCACACCTAAACCAAGTTACTGGCCTAAACAAACTGAAATTACAAACATATTCATCTACCTTAATATTGAAGGTAGGAACTAACTCACCATTCACGATTATTGAATACTCATTTGCAAAAGAGTAGATACTTTGAACTGTCAATTTTAACTTTGGAATATCACAAATGACCTTTTCCGTTTTCTTCTTTAAATACTTAAACTTACAAACAATTTCATTGTTTGAAGATGTACCAAGTACAGCTTTACTACTTGAAGATATATTCCAAACGAGCTCACTCTGTATTTCTTCTAAAACCTTTTTCTTCTTTAAATTTTTTGGGATATCAATAGGGGAGATGTCTGGAAAATTTTCCTCCTCTTCCCCTACTACAACCTCCTCAATTCCTTCTTCCTGGATAGTGGGAATAGCATCTTCTTCATCAAGAGGAGCCTCTTCCTCAGGTACAACTTCTTCTTCTTTTACAAATTCTTTCAATATATCCTCTGGAATCTCTTTGTTTAATCCAAATACAAATATATCTGAAACATAATCATATGTATCTACAAAAGTATCCTTCGGATGATATTTTACTCTCCAGTAATATATCTTCCTGTTTTGTAAACCTCTAAGAGTTTCTGTTGTAAGTAACCCTACCTTTGCCATAGTAAGCTCAAAGTAACTCTCAAACGAATATTCATGCCTGTATATATATTCATTCTTTGTATCGGTATTCTCCCATTTAAAATTAACAGGAGATTCAGATATGACAGAACCATTGGGTGGATATATTGGTAATATTGTTGCAAAAGCTTTTTGGCTTGAAAGTAAAAACAGAAAAGAAAGGAGGCCTACTCTAGATATATATTTCTTCATATATCTAAATATACATAGTGGAGATTAAAGAATTCTTAAAAAGTACAATATGGTATATAATCAAAAGATTACTTTCTAACAATACAATATGCTGAACTTTCTAAAAAATCTGTTTGATTCTAACGAAAAACAATTGAAAAAGATTCAACCCATTATTGATGAGATTAATTCCTTAGAGGAAGGTATGTCTAAGCTTTCTGATGAGGATCTTAAAAAAAGAACAGAAGAATTTAGAGAGAAATTAAATGTAAACAAAGAGGAATGTAGAAAGGAGTTTTCAACATTGAATGATGTAGAGTTGGATAGAAAGTTGGATGAAGAAAAGGTGAAATTGTATGAACTAATACCTGAGGCATTTGCCGTTGTAAGGGAAGCTTCTAAGAGGGTTGTAAATCACAGACATTTTGATGTCCAGTTACTTGCTGGGTATGTACTTTTCGACAACAAAGTAGCTGAGGTATTCACAGGTGAGGGTAAAACTCTTGCTGCTAACCTCCCCTTGTATTTGTATGGACTAACCGGAAGAGGTGCTCACTTGGTTACAGTAAATGATTACCTTGCAAGAAGAGATGCAGAGTGGACAGGTCATATTTTAAATTCTTTAGGGATGAAGGTAGGAGCTATTAACTCCGGTAAGCAGTATCGATATATAGATGATGAAGAAGCTATAAAGATAAAGGGAAATGAAGCTAAAGAAATGATTAAGGAGAGAGATGAGAAAGCTAAGAAAGAAGGAAGACTTAAGTATGATCATATGAGTGGAGTTAATCTTGTTGAGTGTTCAAAGAAAGAAGCATATGAATGTGATGTTGTGTATGGTACAAACAACGAGTTTGGTTTTGACTATCTTAGAGACAATATGTCTAGAAGTATGGAAGAAAGAGTTCAAGGTCCAAGGTATTTTGTAATAGTGGACGAGGCAGACTCCATCCTCATAGATGAAGCAAGAACTCCTTTGATCATATCTACTAGCGCAGATACAGCAAATGATCTTTACAAAAGGTTTGCATCTTTGGTCAATACATTACAACCAGAACAGCACTATATTGTAGATGAGAAAGCTAAGGCCGTTTCCTTAACAGAGAATGGTATCACTGCTGTAGAAAAATCTTTAGGTGTAGAGAATGTGTATGAAAATGCTCAACTTGCATACCATTTGGATAATGCTTTGAAAGCAAAAGAGTTGTACCAACTTGATGATGAATATCTCATAAGGAATGGAGAAGTCCTCATAGTTGATGAATTTACAGGAAGAGCTATGGAAGGGAGAAGATATAGTGAGGGATTACATCAGGCCATAGAGGCAAAAGAAGGTGTAGAGGTTAAGAAGGAATCCAAAACAATGGCAACAATTACATTGCAAAACTTTTTTAGATTGTACAAATTTCTCTCGGGAATGACAGGTACTGCTTTAACAGAGGCTGAGGAATTTTCAGCCATATATAGTTTAGATACCATAGTTGTTCCTACAAATAAACCGGTTGTAAGGAAAGATTACAATGACATGGTATACAGAACACAGGAAGGAAAGTTTGGAGCAATAGTTGAAGATATTAAAGAGCATAATGAAAAAGGTCAACCAATGTTGGTAGGTACTACCTCTGTAGAAAAATCAGAAATTCTCTCAAGTATGCTTTCTAAGGAAGGAATTAAACATAATGTTTTGAATGCTAAATATCATGAACAGGAGGCTAAAATTGTCTCTGAAGCAGGACGTATTGGAGCTGTTACCATAGCTACAAACATGGCAGGTAGAGGTACAGATATAGCTTTGGAGGATGGAGTAAAAGAATTAGGAGGATTGTATGTAATAGGTTCTGAAAGACATGAATCAAGGAGAATAGATAATCAGCTAAGAGGAAGATCAGGAAGACAAGGAGACCCAGGAGAATCAAAATTCTTTGTTTCTTTTGAAGATGAACTCATGAGACTCTTTGGTGGAGAGAAGATGCAACTCATAATGGCTCAGGTAGGATTG
>CAZAQC010000016.1:0-14617 GCA_964487525.1 uncultured Candidatus Saccharibacteria bacterium
AAGATTTTCCCTTCTGGAAAGGATCTTTCTCCTGGATATTGGCAACGATTAGCATTGGCAAGAATGCTTTACAGAAACAAATCAATATTCCTAATGGATGAACCATTCACATATATGGATGATATATCTGCCAAGAAGATATTAGAGAATGTGTTTGATTTTGTTGGTAAGGATAGATCGATAATATACATCACTAGAAGTATTAATAATTTAGAACTTTTTGACAGAATCTATTATTTTGAGAATGGAAGAATAGTTGAATCTGGTCCATTGAGAGAACTCATTAAGAAAAAAGGAAAATTGTACGAAGAAATGAAGCTACAAAACTGACCCCCCTCTTAAAAAAATCAAATATCCTGTAAAATATGGAGTTATGGAACTTTTAGATGGAAAATATATATCCCAAAAGATATTAGATGATATTTCTTTTGAGATAGAAAATTTAAGAAAAGATGGTAAAAGATTACCACGTTTAGATATGATATTGGTTGGTAATGACTATGGAAGTATTAAATATGTTCAAATGAAGGAGAAAATTGCTGAGGAAGTTGGGATAATAGGTCAAGTACATCATCTTACCGAAGATTCTACAACTGTAGACATCATAAATTTGATTGAAACTTTGAATAAATTTGATGATGTAGATGGATTTATGATACAGCTTCCATTGCCTAATCATATTAATACGAATTTAGTATTAGAAAGTATCGATCCCAAAAAGGATGTAGATGGATTAACCTCTGTAAATTTAGGAAAACTCTTCCAGAAAGATCCTTCCGCCATACCACCTGCAACTCCATTAGGAATAATGAAGCTATTAGATGAGTATAAAATAAAAATATTTGGAAAAAATGTTGTAATACTTGGTTCTAGTAATATTGTTGGTACACCTTTAGCAGCTATGATGCTTGAAAAGAATGCTACAGTTACAATATGTAATTCACATACTGTAGACATACAATCTGTTTCAAAGACAGCAGATATTTTAATATGTGCTACGGGGAAACCTCTTTTGGTAAATTCTCGTTTTCTTAAAAATGATGTAGTTGTAATAGATGTAGGCTCAAACAAGCATCCTGAAACAGGAAAGTTAGTTGGTGATGTAGATATGGAAGATGTAAAAGGAATTCCTTCATATATCACTCCAGTTCCTGGCGGTGTTGGTCCAATGACCATAGCTTGTTTAATGTTAAATTTAATGAATTGCTACAAACATGATAGAAGATAAAGTGATAAGAGAATTGTTAAGCAAAGAATCTACCAGACAAATTGAAGGTATTGAACTCATAGCTTCGGAAAACTATGTCTCAGAATCAGTATTGGAATGCATGGGCTCAATACTTACTAACAAATACTCAGAGGGATATCCTGGTAAAAGATATTACAAAGGGAATGAATATATAGATGATATAGAGAAAGAGGCAATAGAAAGGGCTAAAGATCTTTTTAAAGTAGAGCATGTTAATGTGCAACCGTATTCTGGTTCTCCTGCCAATTTAGCAGTACATTTTGCTTTGTTGGAACCAGGAGATAGAACTTTAGGAATGTCATTAGATGCTGGTGGTCATTTAACACATGGTTTTAAAGTCTCAATATCAGGAAAATATTTTGACTCAAAAAGCTATGGAGTTAATGAAGATGGATATATAGATTACGATGAGGTAATGAGAATAGCAAAAGAACATAAACCAAAACTAATCTGGTGTGGATTTTCCGCATATTCTAGGATCATAGATTGGAATGAGTTTAGGAAGATAGCTGATGAAGTAGGAGCTTATCTTGTTGCAGATATAGCTCATGTTGCTGGTTTAGTTGCCACTGGGTTGTATCCTTCTCCTGTTGGTATAGCTGATGTCATTACAACTACTACTCATAAGACTCTTAGAGGGCCAAGAGGAGCAATGATTATGTGTAATGAGGAATTAGGGGAGAAAATAGATAAGGCTGTGTTTCCAGGCCTACAGGGAGGGCCACACAATCATATAACGGCAGGTATAGCTGTAGCTTTGAAAGAAGCTAGTACAGATGAATTTAAAGAATATTCAAAACAAGTTATAAAGAACGCAAAGGTTCTGTCCGAAGAACTATTAAAAAAGGGATATAAAATAATATCAGGAGGTACAGATAATCATTTATTCCTAGTAGATGTGATGAGTTCTGTTGGTATAGCAGGTGAAGAAGCATCAACTGCATTAGAAAGAGCAAATATTACCTTAAACAAAAATGCTATACCTAATGACCCAAGAAAACCTTGGGATCCATCAGGGGTTAGAATAGGTACTCCTGCCATAACAACAAGGGGAATGAAAGAGAAGGAAATGATTAAAATAGCTGAATATATAGATACAGTTTTAAAGAATAAAGATGATGAAAATAAAATCAAATCCATAAGAGAAGAGATAAAGAATTTTACTTTGGATTTTCCAATACCGGGGATTAAATTAAAACAGTAAGAAATGAAATTAAACTTCAGAAAAGATTTAAATATAGCGACCATTAGGTCAGAATCTCTTTGGAATAAGTTTAAGATACATACACTACTTCAAAACTGTGAATCCAAACAACCCTCAATCAATGCATATCTTGGAGCAAGATATAGTAGATCATCTGATTCCATAATAGATATTGCATCTGAAATAATAAAAAACAATACAGATGCAGGAGAGAGGTTGGAGAAAATATTTTCAGGATACGGACACAAGTCTGTAGGTGATATGGCAGATCTTTTTCTATGTATAGAAAATATTCCTATTTATACTGCTATGAAGCTTTTCTATATGAATTCTGTAATCTCAGGGCAAGAAAGATCTACAAGATATCAAAATTTTCAAAATCCTGAATTTGTAAAAATTCCAAAAGAGGTTTGTAGTGATAATGAAGTGAGTAGGGAATATGAAAGAATAATTTTAAAGCAGATGAAGGACTATCAAGATTTACTAAAACCTACAAAGGAGGCCTTAGAAAAGTTTTTCAGGATAAATAATGAAAGTCCACAGGAAGTAGCAGCTTTAAAAGCTAGAACATTTGATGTTGTAAGATACCTTTTACCCTATGGTTTAAATACGAGTTCTGCATATCTTATGTCTGCAAGGAACTGGTCTGATACCATAAGTTTTTTATGTGCTAGTGACTCTGTTGTTGAAAATGAGATATCTACTTTGTTAATTAATCTTTTGGGAGAATCTAAATTAGAAACTAGGGGATATATTAGGGAGGCAGATGGATTGATTAGGCATACAGATGCTAATAGTTGTAGAAAAAACTCTACTCAAGAAATACTAAATTACCTAAGGAGGGAAATATCTAAAGAACAAGTAACAAATATTCCAGAAAATGAAACCGAAGGGGTCAAGATTAGCTATTCCCCAGATTGTATGGAAGCATTAATTTCTCATTATGAGTCCTTAATTAATCCATTAGGTTCTCGAAACGAATTTGAATTTTCTGAAATGGACCAGGAAGAATTAGGAGAAATAATTTTTGAAAGGCATGATCATCATAATATGCTTGGAAATATAGGGCAGTCAGGTGCTATTAAAATTGAGGGATTTGCAACTCTTGGGACATTAAAAGATATGAATAGGCATAGGAGTTTAGAGAGGTTTATTCCTCTATTTCATGACCAAATTGATATGGATCAAGAATTGGACAGAAGAACGGATGAATGCTTCTATCTTTGTAACTATTTAGATATTAATTCTCTATCAAAGCTAAAGAAAGAGTATCAAGAAAGATTAATGACTACATATGAAAGGATAAAAGCATGGAGAAATATGGCAAAAGAAGTTTTGTCTAAAGAAGTTTGTGATGAATTTACAAAATATATGCTACCTCATGCTCATAGTACAAGGTATATTTTCTATGGTTCTTTCGATGATCTGCAGTATATATCAAATCTTAGGACTAGAAATGGGGGACATATAGCATATAGAAAATTGACATATGAGTGGTTAAGGAATCTTAGTTATATGGATGGTATATGGAGACCTTTGCTAAAGAAAATAATAGAACCGAGGATTGATGATAAACATCAATTTGTAGATAGAAGTTAAATTTAGTATTTATTTGAATGATACTTTCTGATAGAACAATAAAAGAGAAAATTAAGAATGGATCTATCGTAATAGAACCTTTTTCTGAAGAATTTCTTCAACCAGCATCCTACGACTTACATTTAGATAAATATTTTTTAGTATTTAATAAAGAAAGTATAGGAATGATAGATGTTAAGAAGAAGCCAGAAAATCTTATGAGAGAAATAGTTGTTGAGGAAAATGAAGGCTTTATTATCCATCCTGGGGAATTTGTTCTAGCAAATGTTAAGGAAATAACAGGAGTTGATGCAAAGCATGTAGGAAGGTTAGAGGGGAAGAGTTCATTAGGGAGATTAGGTTTAATAGTTCATGCTACTGCAGGATTTTTGGACCCTGGTAATAAACTTAGAATGACTTTAGAACTTGCAAATGTTTCCCCATTACCAATCAAAATATATCCTGAAATGAAAATAGCTCAAATGGCATTTGAAGAAATGGATAGCAAATCTGAGAGACCATATGGAACAAAGAGCTTAAATAGCAAATACTCTGGAGACGAGAAAGTAGAAGGTAGTAAAATGTGGAAGAATTTTAAATAAATACTCTAGCTTACATCATAGGAGGTACAGGAGGAAGATCCTCTGTAGTTTCTTGTGTAGGTGGAGTTTGTGTTACAGGTGGTTGTTGTACAGTTTGGGTTTCAGGTGTAGGAGGTGTTGTACTTCCAATCTGATTAATTTCTTCATTTATACGATTTTGTAATTCCTCAGGAGATACAGGTGCTGGAGTTTCAGGCATAATATTATCTAGAGGAGTACTTCCCTGCAAAGGAGGAACTACGGTACTAACAGGAGCTTGTTCTGGTTGTGAAGCAGGTGCAACTGTTTCTGGTTGAATACTTGGTGACTCACTATTCATAATATCCTGTAAGTCCTGTTCTTCGGAAGATTGAGAAAGTGGTTGTTGTGTAGGTAATACAGGAGGAGTCATCGTAGGTGTAGCTTCAACATTATTTTCTACTACAGGAGCACTTTCAGAAGTAGGAGTAGTTTCTGATTTATTCTGGTTTACAATGTCCTTTAATGTTGGTTCCGAAGTTGTTGCCTGAGGCATACTTGTTGGAGTTGTACTTATATCTTCAGCAATATTTTCTAAGTTAGTTGGTTGTGTATCTGCTAAAGGGGAAGCCGTAGTAAAGTCTTCAGTAGTACTTTCCATATCTGAAGAGGATTTCTTTTTACTAAGCAAAATTCCAATTATACTAATTAGTAATACTACTGATCCCGCTATTAATATATATGGAAGATATTCTGTAAGATTATCAATACTAAAAGTAGAAGATTCTGTTGTCTCCTGTTGTGTAGCAATAAGGGAAGGCTCTGTTTCTAAAGTAGAAGTCTCTTCCTCTATGGGAGCTTCTTCTTCTGTTGCTATTTCCCCAACATTTGTAACTTCTCCCAATTCCAATTCACCAATGTCTAAATCATCTTCCAAAAGAGTAAATAAATAATCTTCCCCTGTTGAAGTAAAAAGCACATTCGCTAATACACCTTCTAAACTAATTCCCTCATCTAGTGTACAAGTTATTGTAATAACATTATTTAAATCTGTGTAATCAAATGAGTCACAAGCTATTGTCCCAGTATTAACTTCTGTAACTGTTACATCTTCAGAATATTCTATTGGTATAACTACGCTTTCTAGAGTATCAGTTCCTGTATCTACACTTACAGACACACTGTTTATATCTGTAGTAGAATTATCTTTGACTGTTATACCTACAGCAGCTAATGCTTGTAGAGGAAATGTTAAGAAGAAAAAACAGGCGAAAAATAGATATAATTTTTTCATTTTATGAGCAGTTTAGATTATTTATGTAAAGGTTATCATGAGGTATTGATAATAGCAATAGGTTTTGAGAGAAATATTTGACTTAATCACCTTGTAAATATACACTTTAGAATAATTAAATCTGCCTATTATGAATTATTCTGATTACAATACAGGAACCGGTGCTAGTACTAATGCAACCTTGATTGATGAGAATCTAAACGAGGTATTGGCTTTGGAAAGCAAATTGTCTTCCTCGAATATCCCAGAAGGATTGAAGGAAGAGGCTATGAGAAGTGTTCAAAGGTTAAAAAGAATGTTTAAAATGGGTGGATATAGCGGAGAATTTGAAACTGTTAATAAATATATTGATTGGATTACTAGAATACCTTGGGGTGTCACTTCAAATGATAATTTTAATATAGAGAATGCAAAAAACTTAATGGATAAGACCCATTATGGTATGGATACTATTAAAGATTTGATTCTTGATTATCTAGCTACGATGCAATTGCAAAGTATGGGAGGGATAAGAAGAAACAATTTGCCTTCTCAGATTCCTTTTACAAATAATAATGTGCAAAGTGAACATGTAGAAATGGCTGTTTTAAAGGGTTCCTCTGCAAACGCTCCTGTGTTTCTTTTTGTTGGACTTCAGGGTGTTGGTAAAACATCTATAGCAAAATCCATAGCTTCATCAATGGGTCGAAAATTCTCCAGAGTTTCATTAGGAGCAATAGGGGATGTAAGAACACTTAGGGGGACTCCTAGATATTCAATAGATGCAGAACCAGGGCAAATAGTTAAATCATTAGTAAGGTGTGGGACTATGAACCCTGTCATATTGCTAGATGAAATTGAGAAATCAAGTGGAAATGCAGGTCTTCTTAATGATGTTATGGCATCATTGTTAGAGATCTTAGATTCTGAACAGAATACTACATTTTTAGATCATTATATTGATTATCCAATAGATCTTTCAAAGGTATTTTTTATTTGTACTGCAAATAATCTAGGTGGCCTGTCTGCTGCACTCTTAGATCGTGTAGAAGTGATTAGGTTTACCAGTTACTCAGATCAGGAGAAAGAAGTTATTGCTAAACAATATATATTACCAAGAGTTTTAGAAAATCTTAATTTATCATCAGAATATGTTCGCATAGAGGATGATGTTTGGCCATTAATAATAAGACCTGTTGGGTTTGATGCCGGTATAAGACAGTTAGAAAGAAATATAACGACATTAGTTAGAAGTGCTGCGAGAATGATAGTAGAGGGCAAACCTTTGCCAATAGTTGTAAATATTTCCAATCTAAATCAGTACGTTTTGGCAGATCAAGGACCTCTAAGTTAATATCCTTTAAATGGATTTGCAAGTTTAAGAGCAGACACAGCTCTTCTTATTTTTGGATTACTTATACCTTTTGTTATATCGGCTTTGTATGCTCCTTTCTCCTCAGCCTTGTTCAATTGTTCTAAATCAGAAGACAATTTCTCAGCAACAATTAGTTTTGTATCAATAGCTTGAGTAGTTAGATAGTCGGATATGTTAATTGTATTTTGATTGTTATTTTGTTGTTCCATCTTCTTTTGAAGGATAACTCTCAATTAAACCCTGTGGAGTTAAATGCTTTTTACCTTTCTGTATATCTTCTCTTGATTGTACCACCTGTCCAGAAACAGTATTCATTTTAAGCTCTTCTAAGAATGATTTTTGACTTGCATATTTCTCTGGATTTAATTCCATTTCTTGTGCCCTCAATCTCTCCTCCAATTCCTTTTGGTATTGAATTCTTTCATCCTCCAACATACTCTTTTGTCCTTCAGCTTTTCTTATTGCTTCCTGTATAACCTGTTCCTGTCTACTTATGTTACCACTGTTTCTTAAAGGTCTTTGTTCTGCAGGAGGTTCATATATTTGAGACAATTCTTCTATGGTTCTAGTATCAGTTTGTCCTTTCCTCTCTTTTAATTTCTCAAGATCTCTAGGATCAGATGTTATTATCTCATGTTCAGCAACACTTGAAAGAACCTGGATTCCGACATGGTTAGAACCAGCGAAGAATAGTCCTTGTCCTTTATCACAATTTAAGAGGAAATTCTTCTCTCCATCTGACAAGTTGAATACTTGCTGTAATTTCTCTACAGCAGTTGGGCTTTGCATCATGAGCATCTGCATAGAGGAGTTAGATATTATAGCTTTACCCATATCTGTATTTAAGAAGTCTGCAACATCTTGTGTTATTGTTGAAAGTCCTAGATAGTATTTTCTTGCTCTTTTAGCTATTGAGTACATAAACTTTGCTGAATCTTCTGATTGCATCATATACCAGGCCTCATCTACAACAAGTAACCTTCTTTTTCTATCTTTTCTAATTCTTGTCCATATGAAATCGAGCATCAGGTACATAGCTAGAGGTTTTAATTCTTCTTGCAGGTCTCTTATACTGAAGACTGTAAATGGATTATTGATTTCGAAGTTACTTGCCTCATTAAATACTCCAGCACCACTTCCTATGATATATTTTTCTAATCTTCTAGATAATCCATGAGCTTCTGTTTCCGCCATTCCTTTTAACACTTTATATAAGTCCTCAAGCATAGGAGGAGTTTTAGTTTGTGTACTTGGATCAAATGTAATACCTTTTTCTCTGTATGTAAGGATTAGTGCTCTATCAAGTATAGACCCTTCGATATTTGTTATCTCTCCAAAGAGCACTCTAAAGAATCCTTGTAAGGACAATAGCTTCATTCTTAATTCATCATCTCCCTCCTCTGTAACTCCGGAAAGTTCAAATGGATTCATTTTATTTCCTTTATCCTGGGAAAAAGAAATATATGCTCCATTTACAGCAGAAGAAAGATCTTCATACTCCCTTTCCGGGTCTATGATAATTATTTCTGTTCCTAGCATTAAGCTTCTTACTGCCTCAAGTTTAACAAAATAGCTTTTACCTGCACCAGATTTTGCAAATATTACTGTATTTGCATTTTCTAATTCGAATCTGTCGAATATAACTAAACTTTTATTATGTAAATTCAAACCGTACATGATTCCGTGATCCATGGTTAATTCGGATGTTACGAAAGGAAATGTCGTAGCAAGGGAGGTAGTATCCATATTTCTTGTTATATACAAGTTGTCTAGTCCAAGAGGTTGCGTACTTATAAATCCTGGCTCTTGTTGTAAAGTTGCAGGTTTCGCAGTTACATTTATAGCAGCAAGGGTAGAAGAAACATTTCTAGCAATCTTCTCTAGCATATCTTTGTCTCTAGCATACAGGGTTATGTACATTGCAAAGTGGAAGAATTTTTCTGTTCCTTCTGCAATTGAATCCTGAAGTTGTTGGGCGTCTGATAGGGCAACTTTCAAAGAAGGATCAACAACTTTTCTCTCTTCCATTTGTGCATAGAGAGATGCTTCCATTTCACCTATTTTCTTTTTTAGTTTTTCTAAAATTATTTTAGACTCAACGGGATAGTAGAAAGTACTAATTCTTAAAGAGTGCTCAAAGTTTATTATTGGAGAAAGCCAGTTTGGTCCCACAAATCTAGGATATCCACTTACAAAAAGAGTTTTGAAGTAGTAATCACCCATTTGAAGATTATTGAAATCAATTTCTAAATCTATTGGAGCTACTATGTCCTCTACAGACATGTCAGAAGGTACAAGGTTGTCTTTTCTTGGCAAAATATCTTTCATAGTGTTGGGGGTATCAGGATTTTCTTCCTTCTTTTCTGTCTTTTTTTTCTTCTTAAAAACATCCTTAATATCATCAAGGATACTAACTAGAAAACCTTTTTTCTTTTTTTCATCTTTTGGAATTACCTCGTTGTATCTATTATAGTTTCTATCATCCTTCTCATTTTTTGAATCAACAGCTATCTTTTTCTCAAAATCTTTTATCTTTTCCCCAGGAGTTTGAAATTTCTTTGATTGATCCTCAAGCATTTTAGATGCCTTTGTTTCAAATGATCTATTGTAATTATTATTAATCTCTTCCATTATTCTTCTTCATCTGGGTTATATATTGTATAGAATTCAGATAATAGCTCTTTGGTAGTTAATTGATGTCCCATTAATCCCATTCTTCCTAATTGTTTCAGTACATGATCTCTCTTTGGAAAGAGAAAGATTTTTGCTTTTTCTAGTAATTGATCAACCTGCATCTGTTTATATATCTCCTGTTGCTCTTTATCTTTCTTTGCTTCAAATATATTTCCTCCAGGAAGAGGAAGACCAGGGCTGTAAGGTATTACCAAAAAGAAACTCTTGTCTAAAACATCGTTTTCTACAATTAGTCTTTTAACAAATTCGGTATAAATATCTAATTGCTTCCTAAGGCCTTCACTCATTTGTGGATTTTTCTGAGATTTAAGATAGCCAATATAGTTTGTTATATCTATTCTTTTAGTTCTTATTAATATCTGTATTCTAAAGTTCAAAGAATTGAGTAGGCCAGCAAAAGCATAGATCTTACTATCCTGTTCATACTCTGCTAGTAAATCAAAGTTAATAGAGGATGTTTGGATAACCATAGCAACACTTCCACTTTTAGTAACTAACAAATCATCCCTGATATCTTTCAATCCGAGATGTTCTTGAGTTGATGCTGTTGCTCTTGCTCTTGCGTTTTTATCCACCTCTAAATATTACTAATTTTAATAGGTAACTTGTTCTCTTTATCTGATACTACAAGTTGAAGTCTAGGAAAAGAATATACAGGATGTTGGAATTCAAGTATATATGTAGCTGGATCCCATATTTTGTTAGTTAAGAAATAGCCATTAACTCCAGTTTTATTTGCATAGAGAATTTTTTCTTGATCAGATTTGAGATATACAATGACATTAGGTATTGGTTTAAAGTTTTTTGTACATAGCCATATATTAATATTTCCGGGTAATCTATCAATACTTTTTATATTGAACCGATAGTTAGCAATATTCTGTTCTGTAATTAAGAGAGATTTTGGATCGATGGGTGGAGGAGCAATATCTTTTTCATCTATATTTAATTCTTCATCTAAATCATCCTCTATCTCGGTATCCTTTTTTGCAAGAAGATTTGCTCCTATTATTTTTTTCTTCTCTTCTTTTATATCTTTTGGTATTAGATTTCCATCTTCAGATGGTTTAATCTCAGGCTTTGTTCTGTCCTGTATCATCTCTTTATTCAACCATACTCTCTGGGTAGGGTTGTTTATGGCTGTCATATAGTTCTTCATGAAGATGTCTGCATCTTGATCATTGATGGGAACTAATCCTAGGAATATTCCGGCACCAGAGGATAATACAAATACAGGGATTCCTAAAATTCCAGGTATGATTTTACTTACTGTTAGGTATATCATTACTCCACCAAACCCTATACCAATTGCTAAGTATGCAAATTCTTTTAAAGTAAACTTAGTAAAGAGTTTAAACTCGACATCCAATATATTTTGCGGAATTGCATGTTGTCTCATATATAGGCAGATTTTACTATTTTTATTCACTAAAGTTTACCAGAATATATGAAATACTTACAATGAGATTAATATAGGTATTCTGAACTTATAATCTGCTTTAATTGATATGTACCAACCCCAACCTTTTAAAGAGATTGATAGTATAATAATATCATGCGATCTATGGAGGAGACATTAAAGATATTAATAAAATTTAGAGAACAAATGGGGTTATCCCTATCTGAGGAAAGTATTAAATATATATGGGGTAAAAAGAGAGCGAAAGAATTTCACATAAATAGGGGAAAAAACGATACTAGAAAGAAAGAGGTTCTAAGAAAAATAGAACTTTGTAAAAGAAATATTGATAAATTAAAAATATTCAATTGGGTACAATTCATAGGAATATCCGGATCTGTAGCAGCAGGATTTGCGAAAGATGAGGATGATATTGATATTTTTGTAGTTGTAAAAAATGGTACTCTATGGCTATACAGGGGCTTAATTGTTTTGAGAAATATCTTCCATAACAAAATAAGGACAAAAAGACATAAAAATGTAAAAGATAAATTATGTTTAAATCTAATATCAGAGGAAAGAGGTTTGAGTTTTGGAAGTGACATTTTTAATTTCCATGAATTAATGTTCCTAATTACTGTTTATAATGAAAAATATCTTAATTATATATATTCACAAAATCCTTGGTTAGAAGATGATTATTATATTAAGAAGGAAAATCTACAATCTAAAATATTTCCTCAAAAAGAAGCAAATTTCTTTTTAAAATTTCTTAATCGTCTGGCTTTTTTCTCCCAATTAGTGTTTATGTTTTTAGCTAGACATAAGCCTGATATTGCTAATTTGGTTAATGATTATAAGGAAGGAAGGATAGAGTTTTTTGAAAAAGATTATAAGAAAAATATCCTTAAAAACTATTCAAAAGAATTTAAATCAATTAACTGAGCCTTCTGTAATACATTCTTAGGTAATTCTTTATGGTCTATTATTGTTATAAAGGATTGTTGGTTACTTAGTATTTTTTTATCAAAAATCTTTTTTGTGTTTTCATTATCTAATTCGGATGCAATATCATCTAACAAAAGAATAGGGTAGAATCCTAGTTTCTTTGCTATTAATTCCTGTTTCTTGAAAATTAGTTGTCCTATCGCTAATCTTTTTTCTCCTCTAGAACCAAACTTTTTAATATCAGTACCATTTATTAAATTCCAATCATCTCTATGTGGCCCTATATTTGTATAACCGGTTGCAATATCTCTTTTCTTTGATGCTTCTACAGCATCTTCTAAATCTTCATTTTTATTAGATTTTACATATTTTACTTTTAATTTTTCTAAACAAAGATCTTCACAAAGTTGGTTTCTTTTTTCTTGAATAATTTTTGATAGCTTAATGAATTCATCTGTCCAGAAATTCAATTGGGTATCATTTCTAGCTATAATGCCTTTCTCATAAAAATTCTTTGACAGTTTTTTCAGATATGCGTTTCTCTGTCTGAGAATTTTTCTGAACATCTTAAGTTTATCCGAAAAATCATAATCAGTGATGACTATAGCCTCATCTATGAAATCTCTACGCTTACTAGGGGAGATCATTAGTATCTCAATTTGTTCGGGGTTGAATATTGTAGAGGCTGTATTCTCAAAAAACTTTCTAGGAGTTGTATTATGATTGTCTATCTTGAATACTCTTTTTCCTTTGTCTTTAAAAAAAGAATAGGTTTTTTCATTATCTACTATTTCTATCCTAGTATATTTACTATCGTCATTTTGCTCATTTGAAATAAATTCGTCGGATGATGCCCATGGAGATATTCCATTCGTTATCAAATATATAGCTTCCAGTATAGTACTTTTTCCTTTTGCATTATCACCATGTAGTATGACTATTTTCTTTTCAATATCTATTTCTAACTCTTTAAATTTTCTAAAATTTGTAAGCTTTATCTTTTGTATCATTACTATGTTTTAAGAATAGCTAAAAATGCTTCTTGAGGTAGTGTTACTTGCCCTATCTGTTTTAATCTCTTTTTCCCTTTTTTCTGTTTCTCTAGAAGTTTCTTTTTTCTTGAATAATCTCCACCATATAATTTTGCAGTTACATCTTTTCTAAATGCACTTATATCTTCTCTTGCAATTATTTTTGCTCCAATTGATGCTTGAATTGGTATAGGGAACTGTTGTCTTGGTATTGCCTTTTTCATTTCTTCTAAAAGTCTTACAGCTTTTGATCTGGCTTCGTCTCTTACTTCTAAAAAGCTTAAAGATGGGACTTCATCATGGTTAACAAGAACAGAAATTTTTACAATATCGGAAGGAAAAAAATCTATGAACTCGTACTCCATTGAAGCGTATCCACTTGTAATATTTTTCATCTGATCAAAGAAATTGGAAATGAGAGATGCTAGAGGTATATCATATTCTAATATTACATACTGTTCTTTAAGTTTAAGAGAGGGGTCCGTATTGAGATATTTTGTATTAACATACTGACCTCTTTTTAATTGGCATAATTTCATTAAATCACCAATATATTTATCAGGAGTCATAATCTCGGTTCTTACCCATGGTTCTCTAATTTCTTTTATCTCGGTAGGATCTGGTAATTCATCCGGTGTTTGGACTGCAATATCTGTATTATCAACTTTAGTAACTTGGTACTCAACGGTAGGGGCGGTTATGATTAAACTGACTCCATATTCCCTTTCCAATCTTTCTTGTACAATTCCCATGTGTAGAAGTCCTAGAAAGCCACATCTAAATCCGGAGCCCAACAAACTAGATCTTTGATCTGTAAAAGTTATGGAGGAGTCATTTAAACAGAGTTTTGTTAATGCAATTTTTAGTTCTTGATACTCTTCCTGATCTGTTGGAAAGAAGGTAGCGAACATATTGGGTTTTGGGATTTTGTATCCTTCAAGTGGTATAGTATCCTTTTGATTCGATAGGGTATCACCAACTGTAAAGTAACTAATATCTTTTAATCCGGTAGATATATATCCAACCTCTCCTGCATCTAACATATTTGTCTCTTTTAAGTTTGGAGTGAAGATGCCAATTTCAGTTGGTTTGAATGAAGTTTTCCCTTGTATCATATATAGCTCAGTCGGTTTTCCTGGAATATGTTTAACTTTACCATCAAAAAGTCTAACTGCAATTACCACTCCCCTGTGCTCGTCGTAAAAAGAGTCAAATACAAGAGCTCTTAGTGGAGCATTTATATCCCCTTTAGGTGCAGGAGATCTCTCAACTATTGCATCCAAGAGCTTATCTACATTCTCTCCTG
>CAZAQC010000017.1:0-13976 GCA_964487525.1 uncultured Candidatus Saccharibacteria bacterium
TTTTATAATTTCGTCTTTAGAGAATCCAAGTAATCCCTCTATCTCTTTCTCTCTTTCTTCAATATTTACATATGGTATATCAATCTTATTCAATACAGGTATTATTTTTAGACCTAGATCTAAAGCTTTTTTAGTATTAGAAATTGTTTGTGCCTGTATTCCTTGACTAGCATCAACAAGTAGAATTGCAGATTCACAAGCAGCTAGAGAACGGGATACCTCATATGAGAAATCTACATGCCCCGGAGTGTCAATTAAATTTAATTGATATCCTTTCCAGTTCATTCTACATGCCTGTAATTTAATAGTTATCCCTTTTTCCTGTTCTAAGTCTAATCTATCTAATACTCTTTCCTTTCTTTTCTCTCTTGAAAGATCAGTATGAACAGCCTCTAATATTCTATCAGCTAAAGTAGATTTGCCATGGTCTATATGGGCAATTATTGAAAAATTACGAATTTTATTTAAAGAATCCATATCGTGCATATCGTGATTATATCTTAAGGAAAGGGATAATTGTAGCAATACACTGAGAAATCTATTCTGTTACACTGATGTCCATGTCGAATATCTCCGAAAATTGTACTCCTGAGAGATTCTCTATGGCTAGGAAAACGATAATTTTATCATTAGGTCGAACAGTTATTTCTTGTGTGTAAGTTTGGCCTTTACTATCCTGTATTCTGTATGATTTTGTATCAACCTTCAAAAATATATTGGATCTTGTATTACTAAGTGTTTGTCCAAAGAAGGAAAGAGTTTTATTCTGATCGCTTTTATTCTCTATTTCTAGTATTGGTTTGGAATATGTATCAGAAGCTCTTTTATTTAATGTTACGGAGTATGTAAAGTTCAAATCTTCAAGTTTATTTAGGCTCTCACTAGTAAATATCTCATGTTTTCCTTCAACTAGTGTAACTGCAACTTGATCTTGAGCTGTTACTCCTAAAACATCCAGTTTCTTTAACTGTTTTGTTAATGGAGTTAAATTGATTACAGTAATAACGGGAAGTATGAATAGCAAAGCTAAAACTCCCAATGCAAATGGTTCTAAAATCTGGGTGAATATTTTTTTAATTTTTTCTTTTCCGTTGAGCATGTTAGTAATATCTGTTCTCTTTAGGATATATCTTATCAGTTTCCAATTCAAATGTCCTTATGGTTCCCCATATACAAAGGAGGGAAATAACTCCGGCAAGGATACCTATCCAAGAGTATGTATTTCCTTGTAGTGTATGTACTACAACAATACTTGAACATATTGTTAGGAATGCACACCATATGAATATTTGTAAAAAAGATGTGTCTTTCTTTGTTATCCATTTAAGAATATTTAACCTTGTTATTTTTACAATTGTTTTTGGATTCTGAAGAGTTGATTGGTATACAGAAGTCTTTGTTATTAGATATATTGTTGGGAGAGCAAGAAAAAGCAACATTACAAGGTTAGATATGGAATTTACAAACAGGGTAGTAGCACTATCAGAAAAAAGAATTTGTATGGAGAATAGTCCTTGTATATTGTTTTCAACAAAGAATTCTAGATCATAGATTATACTTGGAATCATAATACCCAAAAACTTACCAGCAATCATAAATATTGCCGGAGTTAGGGATATTTTAAGCGCTCTTCTTAGCAGTTTTGACATTATTTTGGGACAGCTTGTTTAATTTTTTTGTAAGACGAGATTTTATTCTACTTGCCTTACCCTTCTTTATAACATTTTTTCTGGTAGCTTTGTCAAGAACCTTGTAAACATTCTTTAAATTCTTCTGAGCATCTACTTTTGTGTCCTCATTTAATAGGGAAGATTGCTTCTTAACAGACTTTTTTATTCTAGTTCTTAATCTGTTATTAAAAACTTTTCTTCTTTTGTTTTGTCTTAAATCTTTGATTGATGTTTTTAAATTTGGCATCTGAAACTTTTATAAAAATGATTTTTAAGTCAAGGTATTATATATATTAAATCCTTGTTTGTAAACATTTATTTTTGTGTTAGACTTTTAATATGAAGGAAAGCAAAAAGTTTAAAGTCATTTTTAGTCTAATACTTGTAACTTTTATTACTGTAGCTACAATCGTGTATATATCTTACAATAAGCAACCCATTCAAGATGATCAGGAAAATCAAATCATGGGAAGGATGGATACTTCTGGATTTCCTTACATTACAAGTCTTCCACCAGTTGTAGGATATGAGGGTGTTTTGTATGAATATTCTGTAAAAAGTTTAGATAGTGATACTGATGTAAAAGATTTGTCTTTAGAATATTTAGAGGGACCTTCATGGTTAAAATTTGAAGGTACAGTCTTAACAGGTACGCCTCCTTTAGGATCGAGTGGATCATACAAAATTGTTTTGAGAGTTTCGGATGGGTATAATACATCTACTCAAGAAAGTTATATCTTAATAAATGAAAATGATTAATAGAAAAGTTTTTTATATAGCTGGAGCATTTAGTGTTTTGTTAATATCTTTGACATCGATTCTTCTTATAGCGAAGAATGTTGTTGGCTTCGATATCCAAGGTATTTCTGAAAGAGATTGTGTTCCATATAATGTTTTTATTCAGAAAGGGGAGAAGGAACATTCAGCAGAAATAATTTGGTCGACAAAAGCTGAGTGTGTTGGTTTTGTTCAGTATGGAAAAGATAGTTCGAACCTAGATATGGTTTCTATAGATTCAGTAAATAAGAGAAAATCAAAGAATCATGTTGTTATAGTAGGGCAACTTATGAGTACAGATACATACTATTTTCTTATTAACTCGCAGGAGCAAGCGTACGGAAATAACGGGGTACCATTAGAATTTGTTTTGGAAAATTTGTAAATGATTTATTTTTTTCTTTTGAGCTTTTTCATAACCTTAATCTCAAAGTATTTCTTTGGATTAAATATTCTCCAAGAAGTTTCTTCTGCTTCTTTGTAAGCTTCGGATTCTACTAACTTTTCTACAATTGTTCTTCCCATTGGTTTTGAGTATATGTACCATCCAATTACTAGAGTTATTAATCCTAGTAATACTCTACTTATTACAGAATCAAATATCCCTGTGCTTGGAGTTGTAGGTGTATCCGGTGTTTCTGGGGTCTCAGTATCAGGATCATCACAATCTTGAGCAACCTGTATGATAAATTCTGCTCTTAAAGAAGTAGGATCGGCAGGAACTTCAGCTGGAGTCATAATAACTTCGTTCTGGTTAGATCCTGTTAATGCATTAGCACCTACCTCTGATTGGAATACAATTGCAAGAGATTGTCCAGCACTTACATCCCACCCATCTGTTTTTTGCCATACTATCTCTTGTGTATCTCCTACATTTGTAACAGTAACATAGTCAGCATCAGTTACAGAGATTCCGTTGATTTTTGATGAATTTAGTACATACGTAAATCCGAGAGGTAGTTTGTCTTTAATAGAAGTAACATTTTGACCAGTAGTGATTTTATTTACCACTGTCAAAGTGAATTGTGCAATATTATCAGGAGCAACTCTTTCGACACATTCAATATTGGATGTTTTTGTTACTTCAAAATTAGATTCTTCTACAATCTCTTCCTCTTCTTCTTCACTATCTATTTTAGGAAAATTGAATGTCTTTATTACTGAACCGATTACACCATCATCATCCTTAACTTCTGTTGTAACCTCAATGTTTCCATCCAATCCGTCAAGTTGAGAAAAACTCTTTTCTGTACTGAAATTATCTATGTTGTATAAATCTTGCTCAAGAATGGTTATTTCTCCTTTGGCTTCATCGATTGTGAATCCATCGTCCATAATTAAATCAGTTAAGGAGTTCTCATCGAAGGAGAATCTGATGGTTAAATTACTGTCCTCAGATACATTTCCAACACCAAGCCTTATCCTAGAAATTTTGTAAGAATCAGTATCCTTTCTAATTTGTATATCCATTTCGTTAACATTTGAAGATCCAGCTTGTTCGACCTCTATCAATCTTCTACACAGAGGAGAAATAATTTGCTCTCCATTGGAATCTGTTGCTACGGCAGTAATATTCAAAGTAGTGCTACTTAAATCTGTTACTGTTTTCTTTATAGTTAATTTGTCAGGAGATATAACATCAGGTTCTGTATCCTGATTATTTATCACAAATTTGTGTCCTGAATATTCAGCATCAAACTTAGCTTCGATTGAAACCTCATCATTTGAGGATACTTTTCCGGTTATTATCTTCCCATCCTTATCCTTTATCGTCATTTCTGAACACCTGCTATCAAGAACGGTCTGCAATTGACAAATTTGATACAGGTCTTGTTTAGTATTGCTATTAAGTAAATTAATGGATAATTTACTTGTCGAACAGGAAGCTTTGCAGGTTTGATCCCCAGGTACAGTTACTGTTTCAAATATGAATCCTCTTCTTGGGTCACCACATTCAGAGACCACGGAGGGATCAATATAGTAACAGGCACATGTAATATTCTCAGATTCTTTTTCCTTTGAAGTATCACCAATTGCATAGAAATATACTGCTGCTCCTATCAATCCTAGTCCTAATATCCCGGCCAACACAAGTAGTATAGTTGTCCCTCTTTTAGGTTTTCTTGTTGTATTAATTCTCCTGACTTCTTCCATAAGGGCAGCAAAAATTTATTTTCTTCCTAAAGTTTAGTTTAATAATAACCTAGTGTCAACATAAACTGATAGTAAAGAATTGTAAATAAAATTTAGAGATATGGACAAATTAATGTGAGCCCAAGGTTCCCATCTATCTTACCTATTTTTATTTGAAAATCTAAATTTGAAAGTTTTGAATAAAGAGTAGTTATTTTTTCATTGGTATATTTTGAAGCTGATTTCGCTAATGAAGGCATAGTAAACGGAGGAACTTTTAATAGAGATGATATTTCTCTGTAATCCATTTTTTGGTCTAGTAAATATTTTGTTAACGAAATTAGTCTCAAGTTTCTAGCCAACATAGATAGGGTATAGTTTACGTCAACGAACTGAGAGGATAGTCTATCTAAAATCATCATACTTTTTACTTTGTCTCCTTGATTTATAGCATCTATTAAATCCCAAATATCTTTTTCTAAAGTATCTGCAGTTAGAGTCTCTAAGTCATCTTTCTCTATTATCTTTTCTTCATTATTTAGTTTGAATTTTTTAATCTCATTACTACATCTTTCAGGATCATAGTTTGTTCTCTCTGCAAGTTCTTTTATTATTGATTGATCAATTCTTGCTCCATGTAATTCTAATTCTTTTCTAAGCCATGTAAAAAACGTTCTTTTATTTAACTGGTCAATCTCTTCGATATTGTTACTCTCTTTGAAGAATTTATAATATTTTGTATTAGATTTAATTTTTTGATCTTCCCAAAATATTACAACATCATCGATATTTTTCTCTTTAAGAATTTTTGTAATCTCATCTGTTAGAAGAGATTTCTCTTTGTTTCTGTATATTCTTTTTATGAAGATAATCCTTTTTTTAGCAAAAAGGGTAGGGGAAGATATTGTATCAAAAATGATTTTAGGACTAAGAGAATCTGCCTCAAGAATAGATATCCCTATAGATGAATCTTCTTTCTTAATATCCTCTAGATATGAATGTACGGCTTTTAAAGATAGATATGGAGAAGTGCCGTGATATAGCTTGTATTTCACATTAATTTTCGATTAATTCAATTTCTTTTCCCAATAGTATTGTAACATCTTCACCGTTAAGGTTTGAAGTAATATATTCTGGCTTCTCATTAATAGCCGTCCCTAATATATCACTTAACTTGCTAACAGTATTTTTGTAGTCTTCGGTTTTTGCATAAACAACAATTCCCTCCTTGTCTTTAAATGTAGTTCCTGCGAATACAATATTTAAATATGGAAATTCTTTTTTTAGGGTATCAGTCTTTTCTTTGGATAATTTAAATCCTAATCCAGTATCATAGACAAGAATCCTTGCATTTTCAGAGTAGATTTCTGGATTTAATATAATCAAATTTACATATTCATTAATATCTTCATACTCTCCTAAACCTAATTTAGGACCAATAGCGTATGCTCCATTTCCGACATCTTTTTTCTCTATTAAGGAGTATCCACCAATGGATGGATCTAGAACAAATGAGAAAGCTTTTCCACCATTGGAATCGTATTCTGAGGATAGATTGAAAGCTGCTTCAACATCATTTAAAGTGAAACCAGAGATTTTTATATTTCCTGCTAAGGATGAGACAATATTCATCAAAGTTTTAGGATTGGAAAGAGAGTCATCTGACAGTATCTTTTCTTTTAGTGCTATTATTACTTTTTGTTGTCTTCTAGCTCTTGCATAATCTGTTCCTTCATTGTTTTGCTGAGAATGTCTAGATCTAGAATATTCCAAAGCTGTTTCTCCATCCATTGTTTGTGGTCCTGCTTTAAAGGATACTGTTTTGTAACCTTCCCCAGAAGGATACATATAGTCAGTAAAACTGTTCTCAACATTTACATCTACTCCTCCTACTGCATCTATTATCTCTACAAAAGCTTTAAAATCTACCATTGCATAGTACTGTATCTCTTGCCCCGTTAATCTCTCGACACTCTCAGTTAGGGCATCGAACCCAGAACCTTCTTTCTTCTTCTCGGCACTACTGTATATGCTATTGATTCTTACGTACCATGCTACATCCTTCTCTATTTCTACATGGAAGTCTCTTGGGATAGAAACCATTGTTATATTATTACTTTCATAATTGTACGAGACCATTATTAAAGTATCTGTATTTAAAAGAGCCCCACTTTCTCTAGTATCTACGCCTAGTATTAATGCATTGGTATATTTACCAGTAGAATCTTTTTTAAGTTCTTTCTTTTCACCAGATATTAAGGAACCAGGGTCAAATTTGAAACCCAAGTCTTTTGAGAAAATATATCCTTTGTATACAAAGAAGCCTATTACTCCTAATACTATGAAAGAAAGTAAAAAGAGAAGTATAGTTGTTATTTTTTTCTTACTCTTTTTCTTAATATCAGGATTAGAATTAGTTTGGATAGTTTCTTTGAATGGTCTTTTAACCTTTACACCTTTGTCTAGTTTATTGTCTTTAAGATCCATTGCTATTGTCATCTTGGTAATCTAAAAATTATCTAAGATATTCACTAACATTTGCATTGTGATCCTCCAATGTTTCTCCGTAATGAGGATATCCGTCTTTGTCGTGTATGTAGTAGTAATATTTACTTTCAGTTGGTTCCCATACAGCTTCTATTGATTCTAAACCTGGATTACATATTGGGGTAGGTGGTAATCCTATTTTTTTGTAAGTATTGTATGGATTATCGTCTGCTTTGTCCTGAGCTGTTATATCATGCTTCCAATCTTTTACAGGGTAAAGTAATGTTGCATCTGTTTGTAAAAGCCAACCCTCTTCAAATCTCTTTATTATTATTCCTGCAATAACGGGTCTATCATTTTTATTGTATCCTTCCCTTTCTACAATACTTGCTAATATGATGTCTTGATATGTGTATTCTGATCCAACCTTGTTTTTAAAATTCTCAACTAATGTCTTTAGAACATCCTCTGTACTAGTATTTTTTGCGAAAGCATACCTGTCAGGAAAAAGAAAACCCTCAAGATTTGTTACTTCAACATTTAAACCTAAGGATGATATGAATTCTGTGTTTTCGGTTAATGACAAAAATTCTTCCTTGGAGAATACAGAAGATTCATCCTTAGATAATTCGGCTTCTATTCTCTCTGCTATCTCATCTTTTCTTAGGCCCTCAGGTATTGATATCCACGTATCCAGATTTTTGCCAGATTGAAGAGCATTCATTAGCTCAACAATACTTAACTGTTTAGGTAGTTCATAATTACCAGCTTGTAGCTTTGTTTCTAAATCATTTAATTTTAAATATACCTTTGCATAGTAGTAATATTTCTTTTGTAACAGTCCTTTTTCGATTAAGTTCTCAAGAATACTGTTAACACTTTCTCCTTCCTTTATTTCTATGGAAATCTTCTCATCTACCGTACTATTTGGTTTGGTTATCACATTATCGTAGCTTAGTTTCATTACAAAAAGAAATATTAAAAGGAATACTATGCTTAGTAAAATTATTTTTGGAAGTTTTGGAAAACTATTCATTAGTATCTTTGGTGTTAGAATTTAAAAATTCTTGTAGAAATACAGTAGCAGCTATTTTATCTATTTTTTTCTTAGAGCTTCTACTATTTTGTCCAAAAGATGTTAGCATATTTTGTGCTGAAGTTGTAGAAAAACTTTCATCATATGTAGATATCGGCTTATTTGTGGCTTTTTTAAGTAAGGATATAAATTTGTTTATTTTTTCTCCTGTTTTTTCCTGGTTTTCAGAGAAGTATTGAGGCTTTCCAACAAGGAAACTTTCTACACGATATTCGTCAGATATGGATAAGATATCCTTTATAACGGAGTTGATATCTCTATTTTTTGTTATAGATATAACCTCTAAGGGAGAAGCTATGATTCCTTTAGAATCAGATATTGCTAATCCAAAATGTTTTTCTCCATAGTCTATTGCTAGTATAGGGTATTTTGTATTCATATATTTATTCTAAGATTGCCTTTATTCTCTTAACTCCTGCTGCAACGTTTTCCTGTTTTGTTATTTTAAATTTTCCTAGTTCCTTTGTATTAGATACATGTGGACCATTACATATTTCTACAGAGAATGGGTTTGATTTATCCCCTATATAGTAGACTTTTACAATATCCCCATATTTTTCAGGGAATGCTGCAAATGGTACTAACTTTAAAGCTTCTTCTTTATTCATTTCGGTATATTCTACTGGTAAACCATTTTGTATTTGTTCATTTATTATTTCCTCGACCTGCGTTACTTGTTCTGGTGTTAATTTGTTATCACTTGGATAGTCAAACCTAACTCTATCAGGAGTTATGTTACTGCCTTTTTGATATACCTGTTCTCCTAATACTTTTCTTAAAGCTGCAAGCAGTAGGTGAGTAGTAGTGTGATATTTAGTAGACATATCCGATGTGTCTGCAAGACCACCTTTAAACATTCCTGCTGATGAGGTTCTAGATTTTTCTTGATGTTTTTTCTCAGCTTCCAAAAAAAGATCTTTATTCA
Organism: uncultured Candidatus Saccharibacteria bacterium; assembly: GCA_964487525.1. GTDB lineage: Bacteria > Patescibacteriota > Dojkabacteria > SC72 > SC72 > UBA2177. Next base: position 9,089 of record CAZAQC010000017.1, read on the forward strand.
TAATCTCTTTACCTTTTTCTTGTAATATTTCTTCTGTTACTTCAAGTGGTAAACCGTATGTCTCATATATTTGAAAAGCTTTTTCTCCATCTATGTTTTCATTTCTACTAATAATATGGTCTAATTCTCTTAAACCATTTTCCAATGTTTTACTAAATTTCTTTTCTTCTTCTTCTAGTATATTTAAAAGCCTTTCTTTGTCTGTTTCTAAGTTTTCCCAAATAGGGGAGAATTGTTTAATAGCTACCTCTCCAACTTTTCTTGTAAACAATCCTTCTATTCCTAATTTTCTCCCATGTCTTATGGCTCTCCTGATTAATCTCCTTAAGATATATCCCTGTGCATTCCTACTAGGCTCAATACCATCCATTATTATCCATGTAGCAGCTTTAATATGATCAGTTACAATTCTTTGAGATTTTAATATGTCATTTTTACTTAATGATTTAACTAAATCAAATATTGGTTTGTATATATCAACTTCATATACACTACTAACGTTTTGTATTAATGCAGAAATCCTGTCTAACCCTCCACCAAAGTCCACATTATGTCTTCCCAAGTCTTTATATTCACCATTTTCTAGAAGATACTCCATGAAAACATTATTACCAACCTCTACAAGTTCACCATTGTCTGTTTTGTAGAATATTTCACTGTCTGGACCACATGGACCACCTGTTGCTAATCCCCACCAGTTATCATCCCTTCCTAGAGGTCGTATTCTTTCATCTTTTCCAACTTCTGCATCTATTCCATATGACTTAAATATTTCTTTCCATGTATCTATTGATGCATTGTCTATCGGAATATCTTTTTCTCCTTCAAAGACTGTTGCATATATTTGATTTATGTTTAAACCTAATTCGTTAACAAAGAAGTTAACGGTAAAATTTATGGCTTCTTTTTTAAAATAGTCATTTAATGACCAATTGCCTAACATCTCAAAAGAGGTACAGTGATATTCATCTCCCACCATGTCTATATCCCCAGTCCTTATACATCTTTGAGAATTTACTAAAAGTTTACCTTTAGGATGACTCTCTCCTTTAAGAAAAGGTATAAGGGGGAACATTCCTGCATTAACAAAAAGTACAGAAGGATCGTTTTCTGGTACTAAAGATGCACTAGGAATTTCTGCATGACCATTTTTCTTGAAAAACTCTAAATATTTTTCTCTAATTTCTTTGTATGTAAAAGTTTTCATAGAGATGATTATACCAACTTCTTTACTGTTTAACTATTGGAGGTTCTTCTTCCTGTTCTTCGCTCTTTGTTTGCTGTATTTGTTGAAATATTTTTTCTAGATCACTTGCTTCTGGAATTTCTGGCTCAGGTATTTCAGGCTCTTGTATATTTTCAGAAGCCTCTGGTTGTGGAACTTCTTCTATGATTTTTTCTTCAACTATTTCTGGCATATCTTCTTGCTTTATCTCTTTTACTATTGGTTGAGGTTCTTCTTCTTTAAGAATTTCTAAATCTTTTTCTTTCTGTTCTTCTGTAACGACAGGTTCAGCAACAGAGTACTTATCCCAAACATCATCTCCTGTTTCTTCTTGATTTGGTGCCGAATCAACTTTTTCTCTAAATGTCGACATTTCTTTCTCTTCTACATATTTTGTTTCATCACTTGGGGTAGAAGGAGGTAAGCGATCGTTTTTGTAAGAATCATAATCTGTATCTTGCTTGTCCTCTCTCCATATGGAAAATATGATGAAAGGAGCTACAATGGCTAGTATTATTGCCAAAACACCAACACCTACTATTAAAACAATATTTTTAGCAACTTCATATCCAAATATATTGTATGTCTCACCCGATACTTTAGAATCATCTTTGATTGTAAAGTTCCAAGATTTGGATATATCGAGACCTTTGCTATCTGAGAAAAGAATTTCTGCCTTATGTACACCAGTATTTAAATCCTCTTCTGGTTGGTATATTAGTGTGTATTCGCTTGGCAATATTTTATTTGTTTTTATTGATTCGGAAATATCCTTGTCATCTAATTTGAAAATGATAGTTTTTTCGTCTATTGTTGCATCCTTACTTGCTATTATTGTTGCCTTTATAGTTACCCTTCTGTTAGACAGATCTTCTGTACTCGAAGGAGACATATTTACTACTTGTGGTTGATTAATAATGACATCGTCATCTTCATCTGGTTTTGTATCTGTACTCTTGCTTATGACTATCTCAGGGGATACTGCTAATCCGATAGCTTCTGGTTGTTGGTTATCTACAGCTTTCGCAATCAATTTGTATGTCCCTGAATTTAATTCAGAGGTACCTACATTGTAGAAATTAGTATCGTAAGAGATATTCTTGTCTATTGTTTTCCATTCTTCTTCATTGGCTGGGTTGTTGGTTATGTAAAGCTCATATCTGGTTATATGGTTTAGGTCGCTTGCTTCCCAAGAAGTTCTGAAAGATTCTCCTTGGTTGATTCTAAGGCTTTCTACTGGATCGATAATTTTGATAATTGGAATATCGTTTTCATTTGGACTTACACTTATGACCCAAGATTGAGATCTTAGATGCATACTATATCCATCATGAATGAAAACGTTTGCTAAGTAACTTGCAGCCTTATCTGTAGAACCTCTAAATTTAATAGTTAATTTACCATTTGATCCATCTTCTATTATTACAGGTTTGAGCCAATCTGCTCTTGGGGTAAATGAGTAGCTATAGTTGATTCTGTCTCCATCTGTATCTGAAGCTGTCAAAGTATATTCATACTGAACTACAGTTTTTATGTCCTGTGAAGGTTTAGATTCTGAAGGTTTAGAGGTGAATTCTGGAGAGGCATTATTAGAAACAGCTCTTAAACCTTTTATGTCATATGGGCTACTAATTTCACATCCTGTACTTCCTCCCTGTCCTTTTTTAATTATTCCTAGTATATCTATCATCCCTGAAGCTGTAGGAGTAAAAGGAAAACTTGTGGCTATATCTATTGGAGAATTTTCAAATACTTGTTGGTATATGATATTTCCAGTTGAATCATATATTTGTAGCTCTGATATACTGTCATCTATTAATTTTGCATCTACCTGTATAGTTACAGTTTTTCCAACTTCTAAGGAGTAGGGGTTTACACTTGGTAAGGAAATTAAACATTGATGTTCATCACTTAATTCTAAATCTTCAAAGGCTCTATTTCTCATGTCAAAACTATCTTGAGCTAGGCCATATATAACTACTGGGATAGAAAGAAGAATAAAGAATGAAAGATATATTATTGATTTCTGAAAATATTTTTTTTGGGCAATCTTTTTGGGCATATTTTTACATTATTTATTTGTTAATTCTATTTTAGCATTTATTTCTTCTTCTGCATTCTTTAATGCAAAACTAATCTCTTCATCATTTTCTACAATCCCGGTTATTGCCTCATTTATGGCAGTATTTACGGTTTGTTCATCACCCATCTGCCAAGATTTCATGTAAGGAGCCATTTCTGCAATTGCTGAAACATATGGTTTTCCTAAAATTTCTTCATTAAGCTCGACTAATGAATATGGTTCTCCAAAAGCTCTAACTTTTGAAGAATTTGAATACAGTTTCATCTGTTGCTCTTTCTCTGCAAGAAATTTAACAAATGCCCAAGCGGCAGTAGGATTTGGAGCTGTTTTGTTTACAGCATCACCCCAATATGTCGAGTAAAAAACTTTTTCCTTGTTTGCTTTTAATTGTGGAAGAGGGGCTGTTTCAAATTCTATTGTTGGTGCTGCCTCTATTATGTCAAAAGCTCTCCAACTAGGTCCTATCATCATAGCCAAATCTCCAGAAAAGAACATTTCTAAATCTGTTCTTAATGTAGAGGACCAGATTGCACTGTCTCCCATTGCAAAATCAGTATAGGTTTTGAAGACTTTTTGAGCCTTTGGTGTATTCAATGAAACTTTTGTTCGGGTGGAGTCTATAACTTCAACACCTTCTTGCATTAATAAAAAGGAAAGAATCTCTGCAGAGTGCCTAATATTTCTAGATGTTCCAATAGCTAAGCCTGACTGTGTTATCCTTCCGGCAGTATCCCTCTTTGTTAGTTTTTGAGCTAATTCAAAGAAAGAGTCCCAATCTTCAGGAGGTTTCTCCACGCCTTCTGCTGATAGTAGCTGTTTGTTGTAAAAAACCATTAGACCATCAATCTCCCATGGAATTGCGTAAATATTTCCATCTTTACCAGTAAAATCTGCAACTGCTGTTGGATAGAAGTTGTCAGAATATTCCTCTGCTGTCATTATACTTGCAGGCAAGGAAGAGAGGAAAGAGTAGTATTTAGGAGTCCAGGTATTATGTATTCTAAATATGTCAGGAGCGGGCTCTTCCGAACTACTTGCTTGCTGTAATCTAGTGAATATTCTGGATTCGTAGTTTGTGAAAGTTTGTTGAGAATACAGGATTTTAATATTTGGATTTGCTTCTTCGAATTCATCAATTAAAGGTTGCATTACACTTGATGGCTCCCATAGTCCCCAGTATGTTAATTCAACGCTTTCCCCCGTTAATCCGTTATTTTCTCCATCTTTGTTACTGTCTTTATTAATTAGCAAAAATATTGCTGTGAAGACCATCAAAACAAGCAGAATTATTCCACCAATTATTAATATCTTCTTCTGTTTTTCATCCATTATCTAGATTCTTTCATAAGTTAGATTCTTCTTTCGGCTACAACTACTAGTCTTTTAGTTCCAATCCCTAATGGCCAACAGGTCATTAATGTTACTGTTTCCTTATTATTCAAGGGTTGTAAGATTGTAAAATCTTCTGGATCGACTATCTTTTTATTTCTTACAATATATTCTATTACTTTATCATCTTTGTTTACAACTACTTTTTGACCAATATCAATATCATTTAATCTGGAAAATATGGTTTCGGG
>CAZAQC010000018.1:0-13696 GCA_964487525.1 uncultured Candidatus Saccharibacteria bacterium
GAACGACACATTGCCAATGTGTAGGTCGCGGGTTCGAACCCCGTCTCTCGCTCCACGATTATTTCTTGAAAAGTTTTGCTCTGTTCGTATATACATATACAGATATTCCTATAGCTGTTAAAAGAAGCATACTGTTATTAAATGTATCAATGATCTTACTTATCTGTTCCCAATTAAATCCAATTCCTGCACCTATGAAAGCAAATGCATATGCATATAAGAATGTCCCTGCAAATACTGCAATAGAAAGTAATACTATGTTGTATCTAATATATCCTGCTACTAAAGCAGTAGCTACTCTAAGCCAAGGAACAAATCTTGTTACAAAGAGATAGATAACACCTCTTTTTTTTATTGAGTCATACCCATTGTTATATGATTGCTCTGAAACTTTGAGAAATTTCCCTTTTCCATCTAAGAATTTCAATATATCTTTGTTTCTGAAATAATAACCTATTAAATATGTAGGAATTGCTCCAATCATCTCTCCTAAGGCTGCCGCTACTGATATTCCGGCTAGATTATGGGGTTTTACTGCTCCAACCATGGTTATTACTATCTCTGCTGGAAATATTCCTAAACAAGCAAAAAAGACTCCCCAATATCCTAAACTGCCAAACCAAATTGTTATTTTATTAATTAAGTCTGAAATCACAATAGACTATATTATCAGAATATAAATAAAAAAAGTATATGATGTTTTAATTATATCTTTTCAATGTTAATATCTACGTATGGATACGGATATAGAAAGAAAACCGAAAAGTTTTGTTAAAGACAAAATAGTAAGATTCAAGCCAGTGGTTTTTTTAAAAAAGAATTTGTTAATCTTTTCTATACTCTTTCTCTTTTCTCTCTCCCTTGTTTTTAAAGTATGGAATCTATATAGGTATGAGATTTTAGAATTAAATGGAAAGGAGATAGATCAAAAAATATATTTGGAGATTGAAACATATGTAAAAGAGAATATATTGGATATTAACTATTTTTCATTTTCTCCAATTACCTCTCAAAGAGATATGTATGCCAAGATTCCTCAAGTAAGAACTATTAAGATTGAGAAAATTTTGCCAAACAAGGTTGTATTATTTTTAGAACTTTACGAACCCAAATATGTAGCTAATTTAAAATCCAACAATTGCTATATCCTTTCTGAGGAGGGAATATCTTTGGAGAAAATTTGTGAAGAGAATGAAGAGGGTTGTTGTTTAGAAAGTTCAACTCAGAGAAACTTACCATTTCTTTCTTCCTCAAGTGTAGATATATCACTTTTTGAAAATGAGAAAAGCAAATTGTTGGTTATGGAAGATATTGGGAAGGTAGTAAAAATAATAGAGGTGTTTAAATATGAGGTAAGCAATATTGTTCTAGAAAATGATATTTTAGAAATTAGTGATAATGGAGGAATACTGTTTAGGTTTACAATGGCGGATGATATAGATACGCAGATAAAAAGATATATAATAGTAGTTGGAAAAATTAAGAATGAGGGGTTAGTATTTAAGAGTTTAGATTTGAGATTTGAAAGACCAGTAATGAAGGAGTAGTATGTTCTTGCTAAAATAGTAAATTTTGATTATATTATTAGATAGAACTTGTTTAATTGAATTTTTTGTATATAATAAATTTAAAGTAAAATTACTGCCTCTAAACCAATATGGCACGAAAAATAATAACAGCGATAGATGTGGGTTCTTCAAAGATTACGACTGTGATTACTTCAGTTGAAGAGAATCAACAACCGACTGTAATAGGAGTTTGTTCTCATCCAAGTAAAGGTATAAAGAAGGGTGTAGTTGTTAATATAGATGATGCTACAAGTGCGATTTCTGAGAGTGTTACAGCTGCTGAAAGAATGGCTGGTGTTACTGTTTCAGATGTATATGTTTCAATAAATGGTGAGCAGGTTACAAGTTTAAATAACAAAGGTGTGGTTGCCGTTGCTGGATCTGAAATAACAATAGATGATACATATAGGGCAATTGAGAATGCTAGAACTTTGTCTTTACCAGATAATCTTAACCCGATTCATATAATTCCAAGAGAGTTTGTTGTAGATAATCAGGGTGGAATTAAATATCCAATAGGAATGAGTGGGGGAAGGTTAGAGGTTGAGACTCACATAATAACTGCACCAAATTCATATTGGCAGAATATAAAAAAATGTGTAGATCAGATAGGTTCCAATGTATATGATGTAATATTCACCGGGTGGGCATCATCTCTTTCAGTCTTAACAGATACGGAAAAAGAATTAGGAGTTACTCTTTTGGATATTGGTTCTGGAACTACAAGTATATGTATATTTGAAGAGGGTTCCATAATCTACAGTAGTTGCATTCCTCTTGGTGGTAATAGTATTACAAGTGATATTGCAATAGGTTTACAGGTTTCTTTAGAAGAAGCAGAGAAGATCAAAATTAATATGAATGATATTCTGGATAACAAATGTGTCGACACAAGAGGTAAGAATTTAGATTCTACCCCTGCACTTTTAAGAAAGTTAGATGAACCTAAGGAAAAGAAATCAAAGGGTGAGGATCTAGATCTTAATGTGTTTGGTATTGATAAGAAAGTTTCAAAGGATATGTTGCAGAAGATAATAGATGCAAGATGTGAGGAAATATTTGAGATGGCAAAGGAAAATGTCACAAAAGCAGGATATGATATAGGGATGCCTGCGGGAATAGTATTAACAGGTGGAACAAGTTTACTTAGAAATTTAACAAAATTAACACAGTGTGTATTTAGTGTAGCTGCTAGAGTAGGATATCCTTCAGGACTTACTGGTATGACCGAAGAAATATCTGATCCTTCATATGCTACGGTTCAAGGATTGATTAAGCATGCTTTAGATGATGATGTTGAGATATCTTCGGGAGTAGATAAGGGAAGAAGTAGTGCCACAGGTTTTCTTAACAAGGTAGGCGAATGGTTTAAGTCTTTACTGCCCTAGATAAATTAATTTAACAGTAAAGTAGATATGTTAGTTACAACAAATGTAGACCCGGTTGCAAAAATTAAAGTAGTTGGTGTCGGAGGTGGTGGGTGTAATGCAATAAACACTATGATAACCGATTATGACATAGCTGGGGTCGAATTTATGGCCTTTAATACAGATGCTCAGGCCCTTAAGATGTCTCAAGCTCCAGTAACTTTGCAGTTAGGAGAAGATTTAACACAAGGATTAGGAGTTGGTGGAAACTATGAACTTGGAGCTCAGGCTGCAGAGGAGAGTCTAGATCAAATTCAAGAACTTTTAGAGGGAGCTAACATGGTCTTTATAACTGCTGGAATGGGTGGTGGTACAGGTACAGGTGCAGCTCCAATAATTGCTGGTGTTGCTAGAAATATGGGAGCTTTAACAGTAGCTGTTGTTACTAAACCTTTTGATTTTGAAGGTAACAAAAGAAAAGAAATAGCAGAAGAGGGTATAAATGCTTTGAGAGATAAGGTTGATACATTGATAGTAGTTCCAAATCAAAGATTATTAGAGATAGTTGATGTAAGTGAGAAGATGTCTTTCATAGATGCTATGAAAAAAGTTGATTCTGTACTTGCTGAGGGTGTTAATAGTATATCAAGCTTAATTAGTGAGACAGGATATATAAATGCTGATTTCAATGATGCAAAATCTGTAATGCAAAATGCAGGCACTGCATTAATGGGGATTGGTAGAGCTACTGGTGAAAATAGGGCTGAGGAAGCTGCTAGAGCCGCTACAACAAGTCCATTACTTGATATGTCCATAGAGGGAGCTACAGGAGTTCTTTACAATGTTGTTGGCTCTGATTTAACATTACCAGAGATAAGTTTGGTATCAGAATTAATTAAAGAAGCAGTTGATCCTGCTGCTAATATTAAGTTCGGAGCTCAAATAGACCCAGATGCCGGTGATGAATTGTCCATAACCATTGTAGCTACAGGTTTTGATGAGAATAAGCAAGTATTTACTAGACAACAGAAAGGATCTAATCCTCTTACTACAGTAAGAACCTTTGGATTTGATTCAAATAACAAAATGGATAAGGTAATCGAAGAAGAGGAGAAATTAATACCTGAAACAGATAATAGTGAATTACCATCTTTTGAAGAGGATGAAAATGTAGAGCCAGAGACAGTAAACATTACTCCATCCAAACAACAAAGTGATGTCTTAGGAGATGATCCATTGGATGTCCCTGCATTTATGAGAAAGAAGGATACTAAGTAATTCTTGCACATACTTTAAAATATGAATCTCTTAAGTTCAAATAGAAAGAGAATATTTTTTCCTAATCTAAAAATTTTTCTTCCAATAGTTCTACTTTCTGTCATAGGTATAATTAGTTTACTTTCAACCGTTATACTCCCTTCTGGGGGCTTTGGAGAACTAGAAATTGTTTCTAAGCAAGTAATATTTGTTATCATTGGTCTAATCCTATACCTTTTGCTATCTGTAGTAGATCTAAGCTATCTTAAACATTGGCAAGTAATCTTGATAATATATGTACTTACTATTTTACTTCTTCTAGCAACACTTTTCTTTGCTCCAACTATAAATAATGTAAAAAGATGGTTAGTTATTGGTGGGGTCCAAATACAACCATCGGAAATAGCAAAGATTGTTGTAATATTTCTAACTGCCATAATTCTCTCGAAGAAAGATATCTACAACGAATGGTTACTCTTTTTCATTTCCTTCCTTTTGACAATACCTTTTGTCATATTGGTATATGTTGAACCACATGGAAGTATGGCTCTATTGATTCTGTTAATATGGTTCTTCATCTCATTTCTCGGATTAAGTAATCCATTAAGAAACAGCATAATACTGGCAATAGTATCATGTATATCCGGAGCATTTCTTTTAAACTCCGTTACTAGCAATTCTAATTGGTTTTTTCTCCTAGTACCGGGAATAATATTAGCAATATTTTCCTTCTATTCGAATAAGCCATGGAAAAACCTAGTAGTCATATCAGTATTAGTTGGACTCTTTGTAGGAATAGTATCATCTACAGTATGGGGTAAAGTCTTAAAGGAATATCAGAAGGATAGGGTTGTAGCTTTCTTTAACCCTACTGAAACAGAAGATGACATAGGTTTCAATGTTAACCAATCTAGAATAGCCATAGGATCAGGAAGAATAGTTGGTAAAGGATTTGGAAATGGTACACAAAGTAAAAGAAATTTTTTACCTGAACATCAAACGGACTTCATGTTTGCTTCTTTCGCAGAAGAGTTTGGCTTAGTTGGAAGCCTTTTCCTCATATTCCTCTATGGATTCCTAATCATCATTTGTTTCTCTGTAGCAATAGATAGTACATATGATACTATGTTTACATTAATAGCCTTAGGAGTTGGTATAAAGATTCTTTTCGAAGTATTTGTTAATATTGGAACTAATACAGGAGCAATCCCAGCTACAGGTATACCACTCCCTTTAATGAGTGCTGGTGGAAGTATAACTGTAATGACATTCATATGTTTAGGGTTAGTCCAGAATATCTCCAATCTTGTATCTAAATCAAATAAAGACAAAAGTAGAGAGATTGTTGATTTCTTCGAAAATTAGGTTTAAATTTGACTTTTAGAGCATATTAAATTAAAATCTCTTCTCATGGCAGAAATAAAAGATTCAAAAGAAAAATTTGCAATTATCAAAATATCTGGAGTTCAGTTAAAGGTATTTGAAGGTAAGGAATATGAGATAAACAAGATAGAGGGAAATAAAGGAGATAAAGTTGAAGTAACAGATGTACTTTTGGTATTTGATGGTAAAGAAACAAAGATGGGTACTCCTCTAGTAGAGGGTGCTAAAGTATCTGTAGAAATAGCTTCTCAAATGAAGGGTGAAAAGATAAATGGTTTGGTTTTTAAGGCAAAATCAAGATACAGGAGAAGATACGGTTTTAGAGCTAATTTAACAAAAATTGTTGTTAAGAAAATATCATAATGCCCAAGCAGTATTTCTTTCAAGCAGGTAGTTTTAGAGACTTATCTCATGCAGAGTTAGTTTCAGTATTCGAGATTTTCAATCTAAATAGGGACATAATACATTCATTTTCGGATGAGATTTTTTTGATAAAAAGTAATGATATATCTGAAGATGTCCTTTTAAAAATTTTTAATAGATTAGGAGGCTTTGTAAGATTTGGATATGTAATTGATAATTTAGATGGATTCCTAGAGGAATATATAGAGAAGAAGGGCAAAGTAACTTTTGGTCTTAGTATCTTCGATACATCATATAGTACTCCACCAAATTTCTTAAAGAAACTCGGAAATGAGATAAAGAGGGGATTGAAGGAGTATGGTGTTTCTTCAAGATTTCTTTTCCCAAAAAGAGACAAGTTGTCTTTAAATGCTGCTCAGATATTAAATAATAATATTTTAGAAAAGGGATTTGAGTTGTGTATATTAAAGAATGAAAAAGAAGAAATATATGGAAAGACATTGGCAATACAAGATATGGAGGGATATGTACAGAGGGATGTTGATAGGCCATATTCAGATATTAAAATGGGAGTATTACCTCCTAAATTAGCAAGGATGATGGTAAATTTTTGTGCTTTAAGAGATGGAGTCATATGGGATCCATTTTGTGGTTCAGGTACAATCCTAATGGAGAGTGCTATCTTGGGATATGACTTTTTAGGTTCTGATATTGATGATAATGCTCTTTTCTATACTGATGAGAATATCAAATGGTTAAATAAACAGGGGAAGTTAGGAAATATAGTATATGAGACCTTTAGATTAGATGTTAAGAATCCAGAAGTAGATATAATTAAAAAATTAAAAAATACTAATATCTCTGCCATTGTTTGTGAGCCATTTATGGGTCCTCCTCAAAAAAGGATTATTTCTGTTTCAAAAGCAAATGAATTACTTGATTCTGTAAAATCATTGTATCTATCTCTATTCAATTTCATAGATGAAAAGATTGGTAAGAGAGGTATCCAAATGGTTCTAATAATTCCTTCATACAAAACAGATCAAGGATGGAAGACTTTTGGTATTAGAGAAGTTATAACTAATAGGTGGGAGGTATTGAATTCTCACTATTCTCCCAATAGGGACTTGAAGTGGAATCGTAAAAATAGTATTATCACTAGGAACATTTTTATACTACATAGAACATAGTATAAATTAAATAAATTGAGATATTGAAGCAATGTCACACGTTGCAGCAGCGGCAACATCATCAAACTTTGGTAATGTTGCAGGTAAAAGATTAGGAATAAAAAAATATGCTGGTGAAAAAGTAAAAGCTGGTAACATATTGGTTAAACAGAATGGATCTATCTATCACCCAGGAGTTAATACATACATGTCTAAGACATACGCTATACATGCTAAGAAAGAGGGAGTAGTTCAATTCAGAAGAATGAGTGGTTATAAGAGGGGAAAATTTTATATTGACGTTGTAGACTCAGAATAGTATGCCTAAATCAAGATTTGTACAGATAGAGAGTAAGAATGCTCTTTTAGAGCTATTGAAGGAAGGTAGAGATTTTGAAAGAATTTTTTTTGCTAGTAATGCATTCAAGGATGAAAAGAGTAAAGAGATATTGGAATTGGCAGGTAAAAAGAAAATCCCCGTATTAAAAGTTTCTCGTAGAGAGTTGAATAGAAAGCTAAGGACATCTTCCTCTGAAAGTATTGTTGCTCATATGTATTCTGATAATGATTGGTCTTTGAGTGAATTGTTAGACAGTATATATGGTGACAAGAAACAACCATTCTTTTTCATACTTGCAAATCTTAAGTATTCACAAAATATTGCAGCAATAATGAGAACTGCTTTTGGAGCAGGAGTAAATGGAATAATTGTTAATCCTCAAGAGAAGAGTTTGATATCTGATGAGACTATTAGAATATCAATGGGAGCTGCTGAGAGGGTTCCTTTAGTAGAAATGAATCTGTTTAATGCACTTAAAACATTAAAGGAGAATGATATAAAGGTATATGCAATTGATATGGAAGGAGAGTATTACTATGATGTTGATCTTACAGGACCTGTTGCTTTTGTATTAGGAGCAGAAGATGTAGGTATAACTACAGGGATAATGGAAAGGGTAGATAATACACTTTCTATTCCAATGAGAGAAGGTATTGGATCTCTAAATGTAAGTGCTTCTGCTGCAGTCTTGGCATATGAAAAACTAAGACAGGAAGTAAAGGGAAACTAGATTAGCTTATCCATTAAGTCCTTTAATTCTGATTGAGTGTTATACCTTATAACTACTTTTCCACCTTTTGTCATCTTAACAATATTTGCAGTATATCCAAGCTTCTTACTTAGTAATCCAGAATATTTATCTGTTTCTTCATCACTTTTTTTCCAATTCTTTGTTGTAGAACCCTTACCGTAATTTATTTTTCTAACTAGGGCTTCAGTTTCTCTAACACTCATTCCTCTTTTTACTACAAGATCAGCTGCAGCTATTAATGAAGTTTCATCCTTTATACCAAGTAATGCTCTGGCGTGTCCTTCACTTAATTTCTCGTTTAATACATCCTCTTTAACCTCATCCGGTATGGTTAATAACCTAATCTTGTTAGTAATGGTAACCCTGTTTAGACCAACCTTTTGAGCAATATCATCTTGAGAGACACCAAACTCATCGATCATTTGTTTAAAAGCATATGCCTCTTCTAGTGGATTTAAGTCCTTCCTCTGTATATTTTCTATTAATGCTAACTCTAGCATCTCTTGTGGAGAGCTGTCTTTTATGACTACAGGAACACTCTTTAAACCTGCTAGTTGGGAGGCCCTTAATCTTCTTTCTCCAGCAATTAAGAAGTATTTATCTGAATTTTTGTCTTTAGTTATAATCAATGGTTGTATTACACCGTGCTCTCTTACAGAATCAGCAATTTGTATTAGCTCCTCTGGATCTATGTGCATTCTTGGTTGATATGGGTTTGGCTCTATATTGTTAATATCAAATTTTGCATTGTATGCACTGCTTGAATTGTCGATTTCTTTAGAATCTATGAGTGCAGCTAATCCTTTACCTAATCTTGGCATATTATCCATATTTTTTTATTTATTAATTTAAGAATCGAATCTTTTTATGAACTCCCTAGCTAATCCTTTGTAAGCTAAGGCTCCTGTAGACTTCTTGTCATATTCAAATATTGTTTTTCCATATGATGGAGCTTCTGAAAGTCTAACATTTCTAGGTACTATGGAATCAAAGGCAGTATCTTTAAAAAACTCTTTAACATCTGAGACCACATTCTCTGAAAGCCTCGTTCTACTATCATACATTGTAAGTATTACACCACCTATAACTAGTTTGGGATTGATACCTTTAATCAATTTTGTAGTTTCAATTAACTGACCTAATCCTTCTAAAGCGAAATATTCGCACTGTATTGGAATTAGGAGATAGTCACCTGCACTTAAAGCATTTATTGTTAAAAGTCCTAATGATGGAGGGCAATCTATAATGACATAGTCAAAATCATCTGTCATTTTTGATAGTGCTTTCTTAAGAAGAGTCTCTCTTGAGAGCATATTTACCATCTCTATCTCTGCTCCAGCTAATGAAAGATGAGAAGGGACTAAGAAGAGGTTAGGGGTAGATGTAGTAACAAATACAGAAGACATGGGTTCTCCCTCTACCAAAACATTGTAAATATTTTTGTATGGTGCAACATCAGAAGAATTCCAACTTTGTTTATCAAACTGTTGAGTAAATCCTAACCCAGATGAAAGATTTGATTGGGGATCCATATCTACAACGAGTACTCTTTTCTTCATCATAGCTAGGCTAGCACTAAGGTTCATTGCAGTAGTTGTCTTTCCAACTCCTCCTTTTTGGTTAGCTATTATGAATATTTTCATAGTTTTACTCTATCATGTTTCACAAAAGAATACTACAAATTCTGGTAAGTTTCGTGTTGTACTATCCTAAATTCAGAGAACGGGAAATATACAATCCAAGCTTTTCCTTTAATATCAGCATCTTTAATGGGACCAAATGTTCTTGAATCGGAGCTATGAGGTCTGTTATCTCCACATACAAAATATTCATCATCAGGGATCGTAACTGATTCTCCTTCCTTAAGAAAATCTCCACCATTGGTATATATTGAGCTACTTAGATATTTAGATTCATCTAAAGCTTTTTCATTAATATATATCTGTCCATCTTTCAACATAACGGTATCACCTGGTAATCCAATTATTCTTTTTATGAAATCTTGGGTCTCAGAGTATTTAAATATTATGACATCTCCTCGTTTAGGGTCTTGTATTCGGTATGTTACTTTGTTAGCCATTAAGTACTCTCCATTTTTGTATGTTGGATGCATAGAGTTTCCAATTACTTCATGAGGGGTCATTATGAATATGTACAGAACTATTGATATGACTAATGCAACAACAACAGTCTCTAAGAAAGAAAGAATGAATTGTCCTATTGAGGCAAATGCTGAGGATATTTTCTGTGTTGAGTCTACAGCTTGATCTTGTGTGTTTTCATACATAATATGGCAGTTATACAAAATTTAATAAACATTATCTAATAATACTAATAGAAATGGGGAAAATATGCAATTAAAGTATATTATCTAAGTAATAATATAATTTATTTGTTATACTAAATAATGGAAACTTCTGTAGTAGAAAAAGGAATCAAATTAGAACCAACTGAGGATCAATATGGCATCTTGTTTGAGATATGTAGAGAGAAGGTGCGTACTTTTGATACATTACATTCTGCTGGAATGGATTTGTATATTAACCATTATTGGTGTGAAGGGAGGAAGGAAGGGGTTAAAAGGTTGGTAAACTCATTATTAATAGCCCAAACATTTGTTGAATATGATTTGGATTATCACAAGTTAATGGATCAGAAAGATATCCCAGAGTGTATCGATTTATTAACAGGGGATACAGAATTAGAAATGGAGGATGGTTTAAGGGAGAGGTTTGAGAATAGTTATCCTTTATTGGTTGATGAAGATTTTACTCAGATAGTTTCTGAATATAGAGCTTTCTTTGATGCAATAGATTCCGTTAAAGGTTAGATTTACCGCTACGGAGAATCGAACTCCGGTTTACAGGATGAAAACCTGTTGTCCTAGACCACTAGACGATAGCGGCATAACTCAAAGATTCTACTATAATTAGAGTTTTTTGTGAAGTTATATTGAATCTCTATGATCTCTTAATAACTGTTGTTCTTCTGCAAATGTAGCTCTTTGATAACAGTTCATTTCTTTATCAAAAACATATCTCCTTTTGCACTTACACTCAACCATTATCCTATTATCAGATAAATTCCCAATTCTTTTTGCTTTATCTAATGGATATGTACAACCTACGCAAAGCCTTTTCTCTATCAACACTTGTTGGAATGGCCTTATTAATTTTTTGATCATGATATTTGTATAAAATATATATGCCGAGAAGAGGACTCGAACCTCCAAGGGATATTAATCCCACTTGCTCCTAAGGCAAGCGTGTCTGCCAATTTCACCATCTCGGCTAAGCAGGTACTATTTTACTAAATTATGATGATTTTTGATAGGAGTGATATAATTTGTTATGAATAATAGTGAGAAAGTTTTTAATGAGGTATACCAAAAATACAAAGTTAACCTTGAGAATATAGATGTTCCAAATAAAAAGCTATTGATTTGTTATGCTGCTGTTCCTGCTAGTGGAAAAACAGCTATTTCAGTAATTTTAGAAAAACGATTAAAGGGGATTAGAATCAATGCTGGTGATGTACAAATGCTTTTGGAGAAATATAGGGGAGAGCAATTCTATGAAGGCTTTATACAAGAAAAAAGAGCATTTGTATATTGGCTTATGCAGAAGGTTGTTGATGAATTTAGTAATAAATTCATAATATTAGACAAGAGTATAGATAGGTCATATGATGAAGTTTTGCAATGGAGTAAAAAAAATGATGTCCCAATGATTGTTGTTTCCTTAGAAGTAAGTAAAAAAGAACTAGAAAAAAGACTAATAGAAAGAGAGGGTTCTTATGCAAAAAATTATCTTAATGATCTAGATAGATGGATTAGAGAACACGAAGAATTTAAAAAGACAGATAAACATAATCTTATTTTCAATACGGAAGATAATAGTGCAGAGGAAATAGTGGTGAGTATAGAAGAATATATAAAAAATATTTAAAGTTTCTTCTCTAGTACTATTTGATCATCCCATCCTTCAATTGCAGCCTTCTTGTACAATATTCTTTTAAATCCATTCTTGTAGTAGAAGTTTCTAGTATTTACATAAGGCTCATACTCAACTTCCTCGGGTAATGTCTCTACTTCTATTGAGTAAAGAGAGAGATTCTTAGATTCATTCTCAAGCCATTGTAACATCCTTCCTCCTATTCCTCTTCTCCAATGCTCTCTTCTTACACCCATCCAAATTAATAGTACTTTACCACAGTATGTTGTATAGCAGAGGAAACCTAGTACATTATTATCTTCCTTAGCTACAATTAGATTATTATTATCAAAATCTATCTTTAGATTCTTCAAACCTTCCTCATTAAACCATTCATTAAGAGATGCCGCTATGTCTATAGCTTCAACTTTTTCTTGTTTTGATGCTTTTACTATTTCCATCCGATATATTACTTGTTTAAATTTACTGATCTGACGAACTCGGCCATATCCTCTTTACTCCAGCTATTTCCAGCAAAAATTGCAGTATAGTATTGATCTCCCAATTTGAGTTCAAAACTGTTTGAGTATGATTGATCACTTGTTCCAGAATGATTCCATATAATTATTTTGTCCCTGCCTTTTAGTATTTTAATGTCAACAGAAACTGTTGATATTCCTGTCTCTTGAATCCATTCACTATACTTATCCCCAGATTCTTTTTGAATTTTTTCGAGAGATCTATGTCTGAAAGGATTTTGAAGATATTTAATTTCCTCCTCGATTAAACTATTGTCCTCTTCTGAATAAAAAAGTAAGATTCGATCTCCATTTTCTTTTGTAAGAATCGTTAAATTCCCGCCACTATTTGTATCTAGCATATTTCTAGTTTCTTCATTTGGGAAGGTTAAGTTTTTAGATATTAAATTAAAAGAAATGTCTTTAAAAGTATATTGATTGCCATCTATTTCGTCTTTTATTTTTTGTGGAATTGCAGGAAGAGAGAAGTATAGAGTTATTATAAATATTGTTATACCTATAAACAGGAGAAAAATTTTAGGCAGTAATTTCATTTTAAATAATAATAAATTAACTCTCTTCTATAGCACCAAATACCTTTCCATACACCTTTACATAACCATTCTCTGAATGAGGAGCATTCTTAACTGCTTCTTCCTGTGTTAAACCCTTTTCTGCTATATCATCTCTAGTATCAGAGAAAGGTATATGCTTTTTCATAGGTTGTACATTCTTAGTATCTACATCTTTTAATACTGATACAGATTCTAATATTGTTTCCATCTGAGGTGTAAATTTATCTAACTCTTCCTTTGTAAGAGTTATTCTAGATAATTCTGCTGTATGTTTAACATCTATTTTCATTTTTTTAATTCCTCAACCAAAATATTTCTAACATCATTAGGATTAGCAGTACCCTTTGTAGCTTGCATTACCTGACCTAAAAGAAAACTAATACTCGCTTCTTTACCATTCTTGTAGTCTTCTACTGCCTTTGGATTATTGGTTATGATTTCTTTAATAATACTGTCTATATTTCCACTAGTAC
>CAZAQC010000019.1:0-12884 GCA_964487525.1 uncultured Candidatus Saccharibacteria bacterium
CTGTGACCTCCACAATGTCAATGTGATGCTCTAACCAGCTGAGCTAATCGCCCTCATCTGTACTCAGATTATATTTTTTTTACTATTCTTTTTCAACTAACTCATTAATATGTATAATTATAAAATATGGAAAACATACAACTAACTAAAGAAGAAAAATTGTTTTTGGAAAAGATATTCACTAAAACAATGAAAAAATACAAAGAAACTATCATTAAACTACAAAATGCTTAATATGGATAAAAGAATAACCACATTAGAATTACAATACATAGCTCAACTATTTAGTAAATACATGATAGAAGAAGTAGGCAATGATCCAGGATACCAAGTAAATGATATTGGTAAATTAGATAGCTCCATAACCCAACCATTTCAACAAATAGCTAATCAAGAGCTATATCCTACCCTAATATCTAAAGCATCCATGATATATTACTTCTGTATTAAAAATCATCCCTTTGAAGATGGTAATAAAAGAATGGGAATATTTGCACTACTATTATATCTAAGTAAGAATGGATATTGGTTAAACACTACTAATGAAGAATTATTTGATATTACTGTATACACTGCAGGAAGTGATGTAAAAGATATGGATACAGTATGTAGAAATATAGAGAAATTTATTCAAAAAGGAATAACTAAGTACGAGGTTTCTTCTTAGGTTTTAAATCTTTAGGATTTACGAATTTAATGTCTTTTATTCTGTTACCTTTTCGCTCGAACCTAACTGTTTCCCAAAGTTTTGCTATTGCTTTAGGATATGATTCAAGAGGTCTAATGAATATGTGACTACTTTCATTACTAACCTTAACAGTTATTAAAACAATTGCAAAATCTGCAGATTCCAAAAAATATGCTTTTAAATATGGTTTTTCATCTATTGATTCAAAAGAAATATCCTCACATATGGTTGCTATAGTTCGATCATCTGTAACTTGAGCAGCTCCAAAGAAGAGAGGGGTGAATTCTAAAGCTTTGTCTTCAATAACTTTGTTCATGTGTTGATCTATTTCTTCTACAGTAAGTGGTATATTTGCCAGATCTACAACTGTATATTCATCACCATTCTCCATTAGATTATTGATGTTCTCATTTATCTCTACCTCTGCATCTTGTTTAAGTTGTGAGTCAATCTCTGTCATATCATCTAACATATTTATTATTATTAAAAATTATCTTTTTCTAATAACCTTATCTATTAGACCATACTCCTTAGCTTCCTTTGCTGTGAAGTACTTATCTCTATCTGCATCCTTTTCTAATTGCTTTATACTTCTTCCAGACCTCTCTGAAAGTATTCTGTAAAGTACCTCTTTTGTTTTAATTATCTCTTTAGCCTCTATAGCTATATCACTAGCTTGACCCTCTACTCCACCCAATGGTTGATGAATATGGATCTTACTATTTGGTAATGCAAATCTCTTTCCCTTTGTTCCATTTGTAAGTAATACAGTACCCATGGATGCTGCTATACCTACTGCTATTGTTGAAATATCACACTTTATGTAATTCATTGTGTCCAAAATAGCCATACCTGCGGCTACCTGTCCACCATATGAATTTATGAACATCTGAATATCTTCATCGGAATTCTCTTTTTCTAAAAAAAGTAATTGGGCTATTACAGTATTAGCCATATTTGTTTCAATTGGACCAGTAAGAAATATTATCCTATCCTTAAGCAATCTAGAATATATGTCATATGCTCTCTCTCCCCCTCTCTCTTTTTCTATGACTGTTGGAATTAAATTCATAATTATTTATTACAAATTATTCACCTAATACTTCTTTAGTAAAAGATCTAAAAGCTCTTTCTTTTTCCTCTACCCTCTTTATATATTCTTTCCACTGTTCATTTTCAAATATCTTTGAATCTGTCCCCTCTGGAGCACCCTTCTTTATTTCCTCAATCTTTGCCTTTAAATCTTCATCTGTAACTTTAATACCTCTATCCTTTATATATATCCTAAGAAAGACATCTGTCTCTAAAGCCTGTTGTGCATCCTTTAACCAAAGCTCTCTCATCTTCTCTAATGTGATATTGTTAGATTTCAAAAAATCATCAATATTTACACTCTTTTGTTGCATATCGCTTATGAAAGCTCTTTCTCTTTCTTCTGCTTCGAACTTTATAGCTGGTTGAGGTATTTCAATATTGGAAACCTTTATAGCTTCAGCTATAGCCTTGTCCTCTTGCATATGTTTTGCACTATGCTCTTTCTGTTTTAACATTGCATCTTCTATATATTTTTTTAAATCTTTAAGATCTTTAACATTTTCTAGCTTTAATAGTTTTACAATCTCTTTTGCCCATTCATCATTTATTTCTTTTATTTTGGTTTTCTGATTCTTCAAAATACTATCCAATGCTTCATCAATTTCCTTCTTCTCTACCTTTACTTCTTCTTTTTGTAATTTGATTTTCTTTAGATTACCCAATTTAAATTCTGGCATAACAGTGATATTCATACTGAATACTAAATCTTTTTCATCTTTGAAATCTGGGAAATCCTTGTACTCTGGTGGTGCAATTGGTTCTAATCCTTCTTTTTGTAATGCTGTAGTTATGAGCATAGGGACTAATTTCTCAAAAGCTTGAATCTTTAATGAATTACCAATATGTGGTTCAACAAAATCTGAAGGAACCTTCCCTTTTCTAAACCCTTTAATATCTGTGTTAGAAAGTTCTTTTTTAAGAAGTACATTGTACTCTTTTTTAAACTCATCTTTTGGAACAGTAACTGTAAACTCTACTGTATCTTTACTTATGTCTTTTCTTGTATAGAAGTCTGTCATTTAAATGTTTTTTAATATTTATATAGCGATGAAAGTCTACACTTTTTTATACAATTTGTCTAGTTTTGCTACTATTACTAAGCGTTTTTCAGATGTCCAAAGTGGAGTACAAGTTATCAATGTTAATCTGTAATCTTCGGTTTTTTGTATCACAGAAATATCATTTGGTAGTACTTCCTTCTTTTCTACTACAATGTATGTATATTCTCCTTCCTTATGTGATATTACTATCTTTTCCCCTATCTTTGTTTGATCTAAGTTAAAGAAAGTATCTCTATCTGGAGGAAGATTCATGAAGCGATGGCCAATAATTACCATATTTCCCTTTTCTCCCGGGAAAGCAGATATGGGGAAATGCCAAAGTCCTTCGTCCATAGTTAAGGATGATTTTCCTTGCAGGACTTTTCCTTCAATATTTATATTATCTATGAGCAATGTTGTATTTAACTCCTCTAGTATTTTTTCGTCTAATATTATTTCCTCCTGTTTGAGTGACTCTTCTATGGAGGTATATCCTAGAACTTTGGCTTCAAATCTTTCACTCATGGGAGATATTTGGGTTAAAATCTGTATGCTTGTTTCTTTTGAAAGGTTGTAAATATTGAAAGAATTAAGGGTTAAAAGTATGTTGTTGTAGTTAGGATAGATAATGAGGAATAGTATTGGGGCGACTATTGATAGTATTAATATTAATGTTATTGTTACCTTTGTTATCTTTTTCATATTACATCCCTATTCTACTAGTTTTTGGTGACAGTTGCATTATTTATCCAATTATATTATCCTAAGATTAAGAAGTATATAAATTTTAATATAGGTTTAGCGTGGCAAAGAAAAAATCTAAATCTAGTAATAAAGTAATTAGTAATTCTGTATCTAAAGACTCTATGGTTTCCAAGGTTGAAATCAAGAGACCAGAAGATCAAGAAAAAATTTCCAAGATTGTAGGTTCCATATTTATATTTCTTGGAATACTTTTAATATCCTACGGTATCTATTCTTTCGTTAAATTTAGTAAGACTCCTCAATTGGATGAGTCATTAGAATCTCCTTCCCTTTCTGGTACTGAGGTTTTAACAAATGACGAAGAGATAGTTATTAGGGGATTAGCTGATGGTTATGATGAGGTTTTTGTATATGTAGATAATGAAGAAGTAAGTAGAACTAAAGTTATGAAAGATTCCACTTTTGAATATACTCATGCAACCCCTGTCGAAGGGAAATATGCTGTTTCTGTAGCTGGAGTAAAAGGTTTTCCAAAGAGATACATATCTATGCAATCTGAAATGAGAATTGTAGAAGTAGACAGAACAGTACCAGTATTGGCAGAGATAAAGTACTCACCAGAGGTTGGGACTGAAACATTTACTGTAATTGGTAAGGTAGAACCAGGAGCAGAGGTAACTGTAAGAAGAGGTACAGACAAGTATGTTGTTACTTGTGATGACAATGGAGATTTTAAGATAATGGGTATTTTATTAGATGAAGGTCCAAATGTATTTGCAGTCGAGGTAATGGATAAGGCTGGTAATGTAACAAAGCAAGAGGATGGAATCAAGATAGCATATTCTCCAAATAGTACAGTTAATGGTGATGCTATATCAGATTATCTACCTGTTGCTGCTGGAGAGTTAGAAGCTGCAATGAAAATTATTAAAGAAAATAATTTAATGGTAATCTTTGGATTAATAGCATTAATAGCATTCATGTTAAGTTCAGGTTTTGCTTTAGTAAAATACAAGGGAAAGGAATAGCTTTAATAAAGTAGTTTTTGAGGGGAGTGTATACTCCCCTCTTTTGTTTTATATGGTACAGAAGCATTAAAATTGATATAATCAAATATAATTTAACAAAATAACGTATGGGAAAAATATATTCAGTAAGAGATAATAGTTCAAGAATTGAAGATAATAACAGGACAAGATATTCCTCTCAGTTTTCTTCCGCAAGAAGAACACAAAATAATGACGAGAGTAGAACCTTGATAATAGACTTCTCTCCCAAAGTGATCACCTTTGTATTGCTTCTCCTAGCTTTCATCTTTTATTCAACCCAATTAATTACAGTAATCATGTTTGTTTTCTTAGGGTTTGTAATTATGTCCTCCATTAAGCCTCTTGTAAATTGGCTTACAAAAAAGAAGATATCAAAGGGATGGGCCATAGCTATTTCCTACTTCATTCTTTTTGTATTAATTCAATTAGTATTAGTCTTGATATTTGTTCCTTTTGTGAATCAGTTAGCGGGTCTTGTGACAATTTTACCAAAGTGGATAGATGATGCACTATCGTCTCTTAAAGATTTCTCAATTGGAGGATACTCATTTGATGTAAACACCATTAGCCAATACATTACAGATTTCATAAAGACTTTTCCAACAGCCGCTAATGTGAAGAATGTTACTGATTTTATATCAAATTTCTTTAGTACAGGTGCATTCATTCTTACTTCTGTAGTTTTCTCTATTTATCTAGTATCAGAGCATGACTCATTCTTGGATATATTGTTGATAAGGATAGTTTCTGATGAGAAAAGAGCTAGAGTAAAGAAATTGGTTATGGATGTTGAAAGAAAACTGGGAGGATGGGTTCTTGGGCAAGCTTTCATAAGTACCTTAGCTGTAATCTTCTCCGGTACAGTTTTAACAATATTAGGAGTACCGTTTGCACTTCCATTGGCAATATTTACTGGATTCATGGGTGTTATTCCTAACTTAGGCTCTACTCTCTCTGGTATTGTCATGGCTTTAGTTGCTTTGATAACAGTAGGACCATTAGCCGCCGTTATTTTACTTGGAGCCTTCATTTTGTATCAACCTTTGGAAAATACTGTAATAACTCCAAGAGTAATGGGAAATGCTGTTGGTCTTAAACCAATAATAATTATGTTAGGAGTAATCATATTTTTAATACTTTTCGGTTTTGTTGGTGGCTTCATAGCAGTACCTCTTTTAGTCATAATTAAAATACTTTACGAATTTTACATTGACTTGCAAAAATTAAAAGCTAAAGGTATTGTTTAGTACAACAGATATAAATTTTTTACTGCCCAATTTAAGATGGAGAGTACTGGTACAAAAAAGAATAATGTTTTCTTTTTTGAAGACTATTCAGCAAAAGATCTCAATGAGAATAGGATTGGAAGAAAAGGAGAAAGTCTTTTCAAATTAAAAGATATGGATGTTCCTGTCCCTGAATTTTTTGTTATTTCTAGTAATGTTTTTGTTGATACCTGTTTCTCTGCTTTAGAAAATGAGCAGAAGAAATTGCTTTCAAAAGGAAGAAATCCCGAGAACGAAGAGGTAGAATCAGCAATTCTAAAAGGAAATTTTTCAAAAGAGGTTGAAGAAGATATTTTAAGTGCATATACAAGACTCTCTGGGTTTACAGATGCTTGGGTTTCAGTAAGATCCTCAGTGGTATTTACAGAAAATGAAGAGATTTCTTTTAGTGGGATATTTTCTACAGAATTAAATGTTAGAAAATTTGATGATCTTAAATCTGCCATAAAAAGAATATATGCTTCTATGTTTACTGATGATGTTGTTGCCTATGCTTCTAAAATGGGAATAGATTTAGCTGATGTTAAATTAGCTATTGTTGTACAGAAGATGATTCAATCGGAGGTCTCTGGTGTTGTATTCACAGTAGATCCAATAACTCAGGATAATGGAAAAATTAGCATAGAGGCGGTATTTGGATTAGGAGATGTAATATCTTTGGGTGAGCTTACTCCCGATTCATATCTTCTTAACAAGAAAGATTTGTCTGTAGTTGATAAGCACATATCTCCTCAGGAATGGATGAAAGTACGAACAATGAAAGCTGGAGATAGAGGGAGAAATAATGTTGAGAAGATAAAGATATCAACAGCTTGGAGTCACAGGCAAAAACTCTCAGACAAGGATATGCAAGAAGTTTCTAAAATTGCTTTAATTGTAGAGAATAAATCTAGACAGATACAAAATTTGGAATGGGTACTTTCAGGGGGAAGATTCTGGATATTACAAAACAAACCATTGTATGAATCAATGGTACAAGATAGAGTTACTACGTTAATAAATGATACAACTAGACGTACATTGAGAGAATTGGTTGTTGGTTTTATTGAGAAATACAGGGGGGAAAGTATGATAGTGTCTCAAGCAGTGTCAGAAGCTCAAAGGATGATGAAAAGAGGTGGTAATCCATCAGCAAGAAAGTTAGAAAAACTTATTCTGTCAGCTAAGAAAGAATCAGAGGGAGGAAATGAAAATACAAAGAAGGATGATTTTGTTGTTGCAGGTATAGGTGCTAGTTTTGGTATGTCTTCTGGTAAAGTTACCGTTGTAGATTCTCCTTTGGATAGGAGTTTTTCTAAGTCAGATATCCTTTTGATTAAAAAATACTCTTCTGAAATGGAATCAATGATTATGTCTTGTGGAGGAGTAATAATGGACACAGGAGGTATTACAAGTGATACCGCTATACTATGCAGAGAATTTGGAATTCCTTCTGTTGTTGGAACAAGCACAGCTTCTCAGCTCCTTAAATCAGGAGATTGGGTAAGACTGGATGGAAATTCTGGAAGTGTATATAGGATTGAGAAAGATGAAAATGTAAATGAAGTACATCCGGTTGTTGAAGCATATAGTGAAGGTAATGTTACAGGGGTTGATTTTCTTCAAAAAGATGAAATGGTAAGAGAAGAAGAAAAAGTTGAAGAGATTGAAATAACTCCTCCAAGAGCTACAAACTTACCTCCTTCTGCTACCAAGGTATTTTCAATGGCAAATATGAACGCAGAGAAATTGTTTGAATATGTTGGTAACTCCCATGGCATTGTATATATAGATTTGGATAGAATACTCATTGAGAATGGTAGGCATCTAATGGCATATGTAGAGGATAAAAAATTTGTAGACTATTCCAAAGAAATATCAGACAAGATCTTGGAATATGTAGATTTAGCCTGTGGAGATGAAGTAGTTATTTCAATTGGATCAAGTAGTGTAAAAGACTTTAGAGCCTTAACAAAGGGTAAAGAGTATGAAGACAGCTCTCTTCAAGATGAGATATATGGAGCAATCCACTATATTAATAATCCAGAGCTATTAAAGAGAGTCATAAAAATAATTAAAAGAGTTAGAAATATATACAAGAAAAGAAATGTATCAATAGCTCTTCACTCCCCCATGAGTGGTGATGTAATGAAAGAATTTAAGAAACAACTCTCAGGGGAAAACTTAAGAAGAACATCAACATTCAAAATGTATGCAATACTGGATAATCCTGCAGAGGTAATACTTTCGGATGAGATAGTCGCTACAAAGATAGATGGATTGATTTTGAATATGCCTAGAATAGCAAGGCAGATGCAAGGATTTAAATTTGATGATGTTGAATCTAAGTATGATTTAAGTAGAAATAGTGTATTCAAAGTTTTAGATAATATATTAGATGTAGTAAGAGGAAAAACAGAAAGAATAATTGTTGTTGTAGAAAATAGTAAGCCATTACTTAGATATTGTGTACAGGCTGGAGTGTATGGAGTATCAGTACTTGCAGAAGATATTCAAGAAGCTAGAAAGGTAGTATCAGAAGAAGAAAGTAAGCTTATTTTAGGTAAGTAACCTGTAGTATAACAGTATTGCTTCATGATATACTTTCCCAATGAATGATACACCAATGATGAAACAGTATCTGGGATTCAAAAAGCAGTACCCAGATAAAATAGTTCTCTTTAGAATGGGGGATTTCTTCGAAACCTTTGGTGATGATGCTAAGATAGCTTCGAAAGTTCTGAATATTACACTAACCAGAAGAGATAAAAAAAATAACCCTACTCCATTGGCTGGATTTCCACAGAAAGCAATTGATCAATATCTTCCTAAATTTATAGAAGCTGGATACTGTGTAGTAGTTGTTGATCAACTTGAAGATCCTAAATTTTCAAAAGGTATTGTAAAAAGAGGAGTTACTAGAGTAATCACTCCTGGAACATTGGATGGTGATCAAGCAAGCTCTGTAAAAGATTCATACATGGTAGCAATATATATTGAAAAAAACTATGCTAGCATCTCCTTGTGTGATGTTTCAGTTGGTAAATTCTACTTAATAGGTCAACAAGTTACAAAAAATTTCCTTAACAATATCATAGCCTCATATGACCCAGTAGAAATCCTTTTAATAGATGGAGAGGAGAATATTAATGCAAATGAAATACCGGTACAATTCTTAAGCAAAGGAATAAAGAACAAAGAGTATGCAAGCGAAAAAATAAAAAGTTTTTTCAATGTAAAAAGTACAAACGCTTTAGATATAGAAAAAGATTCTCCTGATTTAGTATCTGTTGCAATGATTATTGAGCATATTGAGAATACTCAAATGATGGATCCAAGTCATATTCAAAAACCAAAGAGAGTAAATATAAATAAGAGCATGGTACTGGATAAATCTACAATAAGAAATTTAGAATTAATTAGAAATGCATATACAGGAGATTTTGAAAATTCCCTTTTCTCTGTCATAGATAGAACAAATACTAGAATGGGAAAAAGACTTCTTTACTCATGGATTTTAAATCCATTAATTAACAAGAAGGAAATAGAAGAGAGACAAGTTTTTGTAGAGAATCTTTCTAAAAAAGACTCTGTATTGGAAAAAATAAGAGAAGAATTAGAAGGTATAAATGATATTGAAAGAATAGCTGGAAAAATTGGATTAAACAGAGTGAATGCTAGGGATATGAAAGCTCTTGAAGAATCATTGAATAGTGCTTTGAATATATTAGAAATATTAAATACTGAGATAGGAATAAAGTTCAAAGAGGTAGATAAAAAGTTGTTAAAAGCATTAATAACTAAAATATCAAATACTATTTTAGAAGATCCTCCCCTTTCCATAATGGAAGGTGGAATAATTAAGGAAGGATATAATAATGAAGTAGATGAATTGAGATCTCTTTCAGGAAATAGTAAATCTTGGATAAAGGAATTTGAGCAAGAGGAGAAGAAGAAGACAGGTATTACCTCTTTGAAGGTTAGTTTTAACAGAGTATTTGGATACTATATAGAGGTAACTCAAACTCACCAAAGTAAGGTTCCAGATAGATATATTAGAAAACAGACATTAGTTAATTCTGAAAGATATATAACTGAAGAATTAAAGGAGAAAGAAAATATAATTCTTAATGCACAGGAAAAGATCTGTACAATTGAATATCAAATATTTAATGATTTTAGAGATTCATTTTTACCATCTCTTGAAAAGTTACAATCTCTTTCTTCGGTAATAGCTAATATAGATGTGTTAAGTGGTTTTGCATTACTTGCTAATAACTCTGGTTATGTAAAACCAACGATATATGAAATGGGTGAGAAGGATGGAATAATAAAGATAGAAGGAGGAAGGCATCCTATTATAGAAAATATTGCTGATGAAGATTTTATATCAAATGACACATATCTCAATCTAAAAGATTCAAGTATGGCAATTATTACTGGTCCAAATATGTCAGGAAAGTCGACATATATTAGACAGGTAGCCACTATAGTATTAATGTCTCAAATAGGATGTTTTGTTCCAGCAAAAAGTTGTGAGATATCTTTGGTAGATAGAATATTTACAAGAGTTGGAGCTTCTGATGACTTAAGTAGAGGAAGGAGTACCTTTATGGTTGAAATGGATGAAACTGCCAATATTATAAACAATGCTACAAAGTACAGCTTAATAGTCTTAGATGAAATAGGAAGAGGCACTAGTACATATGATGGTGTGAGTATAGCTTGGGCCTTGTCGGAACATTTAATAAAGGAAATAAAAGCAAGAACTTTTTTTGCAACTCACTATCATGAATTATTGAAATTATCAGAAAAGTATCCAGAAAATGTAAAAAACTACAATGTTATAGTTGAAGAAGACTTAGAAAATGGTACCGTTATATTCCTTAGGAAGATTGTAGAGGGAGGAACTGATAGAAGCTATGGTATATACGTTGCTAAGATGGCAGGGATACCAGATAAGGTGATAAAAAGAGCCAATGAGATATTAGAAAGTTTTGAACAGAAATATATGTTTGCAAATAAGAAAGGTATTAGAGAATCAACAATTCCTCAAATTGGTCGGAAATCTAAGGAAAAAAATCTAAATGGTTTTCAATATCCATTATTTACGGCTAAAGAATCTGAGATAGAAAAAGAGATACAGGATATTGATATTGATAATCTTACTCCAATTGAGGCTTTGAACAAGATTGTAAAATGGAAAAAGAAGATTTAGATTGTAATATGATACCCTTTTGAATATTTATTCTTAATAAGATTTAATCCAGAAACTTGTCTTAACTTGTTTCTTAATCTTGATATAGTAACTTTTAAATATACATCAGAAATTTCTATATTTATTTTACTTCTTATTAAGATCTTTAGATCTCTCACAGAAACAAAGTCTCTTTTTGAAATGAGTATACATAAAA
This sequence comes from uncultured Candidatus Saccharibacteria bacterium, assembly GCA_964487525.1. Taxonomy (GTDB): domain Bacteria; phylum Patescibacteriota; class Dojkabacteria; order SC72; family SC72; genus UBA2177. The sequence continues at coordinate 11,257 of CAZAQC010000019.1, forward strand.
TTATAGATTCTATATTTGAAAGAAAGATTTTACAATCATTGTAATATGCAAAGTCTTCTTGTGTATGTAGTGTTATCCCATGGTATCTATTTACTTCTCCAATTTCTTTCAATTCGGTTAAATTTTTAAAAAGTAGAGCTTCCACTAGTTCCGTATTTACTGGCTTCTCTATTATGTAATCAGAACCTTGTAAAAAGAAAGTTTTGAAATTAGATCCTCCCTCGCATATGGTGATGATTTGGGTTAAAGGAAATGTGTGTTTAATTTTGTTGTATAGGATTGGTATCTCACATTCATCTGCATATAGAGATTGGTCAATAAAAACAATCTTAATATAGTATTTATTTGTTGTATTTGTATCTAAGCGTTGTGAAATTAAAATCTCTGAATTAATAAATTTACAGGATAATTTTCTAAATATCTCCTTTATAGTATTATCCTTTGTGAATATTAGTACACCATTTTTTCTATGACAATACATAGAAAAATATATTATTAAGAGAGATATTTGTCCATTTATTTATTGTATCTTTTGTAAAACTTTTTCAAGAGGTATGTTGAATTGTTCAGATGTATTCATGTTTTTCAGAACAATGGTATTACTTTTGATTTCATCCTCTCCTACTATTATTGCCCAAGGAATTGATTTTTTACTAGCGTATTTTAATTGATTGGACAATTTTATAGGAATTAATTGCATCTGAGTATTTATATTATTATTCCTTAAATATGATGTAACTCTAGAAGTTTCTGTAAAAAGAGATTCATCCATCAAGGAAACAAAAATCTTTGTATCAGTATCTAGTTTCGGTAAAAGGTTGTATGTTTTCAAATAGTCTAATGTTGTCACATTACCCCATCCTAAACCAAACGCAGGAATATTTTTCTCTTTGAATATTTCTAATAAATTATCATATCTTCCTCCTCCAAACAAAGCCCTTGGGTTTTCATCCCCTCCAATATCAAACATCTCCATTACAGTTCCAGTATAGTACTGTAAGCCTCTTACGATATATGGACAGAATTTAAGATTAGATATGGAAAGAGTAGAAGCAATATTAAATAGGCTCAATAATTCTTTTGCTCCTTTGGATTCATTCTCTATTTTTTTTAAATCTTCTATAGTCCAATTAAGATACTCTATTAATTTTTCTATTTGTTCATTATTTAGTTGTATTTCTTTTAGATATCCTTTAAATTCGTTTTTGTCAATCTTAAGATAGTTATCTATGGCTTTTGAAACTTTTGTTTTTAAATCATCATCTATCTTCAAGATCTCATCAAAAAGATAATCCAAAAGGAATCGATTATTAATCTTAAGCTCGTATGTTTCCTTTGGTGCTTTAAACTCTTCCATAACTGCCATTACATACTGAATAATTTCAATCTCTGCCTTAATTGTAGAAACTCCAAGAATATCAATATTTAATTGAAAGAATTCCCTACTTCTTCCCCTTTGTGGTTTCTCATATCTGTAATATCTCCCAATATTGAACCACCTGAGTGGAAAAGTAAGTTCATTTCTCTTGTTGGCTATAATTCTAGCTAATGAAGGAGTCATTTCAGGTCTAAGTGCAATTTCTCTTCCTCCTTTATCTGTAAAAGCATATAACTGATTGTTTGCTAAA
>CAZAQC010000020.1:0-11647 GCA_964487525.1 uncultured Candidatus Saccharibacteria bacterium
ATTTCTTCTTAATGTTTTCTAGATCTTTAAGAGGTATTAGATTCTTCTTATTCCAAGCTTCACAAACAGCAATCTCAACCTCTAACATCACTTTAAATCTATTTTCATCTTCCCATATCTCTTTTATTGGAGATAGTATGTATCTTTCTATCATAATTAAATAAATAAGGTATCGTTTCTATCAGGTCCATAAGTAATCATAACAGGGGTAGTATTTGTATTAGATGATAGATATTCAACAAAAGATATAACTTCCTTTGGTAAATTACTATACCTCTTTATATCTTTAAATATATCCTTATTCCATTCCTTAAATTCTTTGTAAACAGGTTTGATTCCTAGCAACCATTCTTGATCAGGCCTATACTCAATCTTTTTTCCTTTTTTTTGATATTTCATACATACTTTAACTGGTCTATCATATACTATATCCATATGTGTGAAAACTAATTCCTCTATACCTCCAACTTCACAGAAATATTTCAACATAACCGCATCCATATACAAGATATCCCTAGGTCTACCAGTTGTAGTACCATATTCATGAGCATCATCACGAAGAACCCTAGCATACCTTTCCTCCATAGGAGTTGGAACTATCCTCTTACCAACACTAGATGTATATGTAGACTTTATAACCCCAAGCCTTCCTGATATATCATTTGCATCAATGATCCCTTCAGTGGAGTAGGTGATACCATCCAAAGCACAGTTTGATGCTGACACATCTGGATATATTCCCCAACGAATATCCAAACCGATAGCTTGTGCTTTTTCAAATATGAAGGGGGTATCAGATGCCCAAGTCTTTCTTAGAAAATCATGAACATCACATATATATAATTTTAATATCTTTCTAGATTCTTCTAAATCTTTTAAGAACTTTTTACAACTACCAACTGTATACTCTCTCCCCTTGTACCTTTGTATCTTCATTTTCTTCATATCAAAACCCATACCACTTATCCAATCTGAATACCTAGTATAATGCTCTGTAAATATTTCTTTCCAATTCTTTTTTAACAAATCTCTCATTCTCAAAGGGAATCTGTATACAACATCACCATATGCAGGAGATATGCCTCTACCTGTTGCAGCCTGACTACCTAAAGATTTAGAACTTCTTTCTTTTAATACAGATTCAAATGCTCTATGGGTATCTAAACTTAATACTGCCATCTCATCAATCATTAATTTAGCAGGAAGTTCTTTTAATTCAAAAACCTCCTTTATCTCTGTTATCTCTTCTAATAGATCGCCTGGATGCATAACCATACCTTTTCCTAGAACAACATAACACCCTTTATGAAGAATACCTGATCCAATTTGATGAAGACCAATCTTCTTACCATTCATTGATATTGTATGACCAGCATTTGCTCCTCCATTATCCTTATACACAACAATGTGTTTAAATTTTTTTGTATTTAAAAAGTAATCAGATAACTCATCTGTAATCCTTCCTTTCCCTTCATCTCCGAATAGGGCACCTATGATAGCTACCGAGTTAGGTCTTCTTCCTTGCTTGTTTAATACCCTCTCAAAATTGGTCATTTATTTTATGAAAAAATTTAAATATCACACAAAAGAAATTATTTTAAAGCGTATTTAGCATTTAAAATTCTTAAAACCTTCTCATTCATATATGATTCTTTAATCACACCATTTCTTGTAGCCTCTAATACTGCTGTGTACGCTTCTACTTGCTCCTCTGGGTTACCTGTATATATTAAGATATCATTTCCCACCAATATTGCATTAACTGCAGCCTCTTTGATAGGGTACTTATCATATATAGATTTCATTTGCATATCATCAGTTATTATTAATCCCTCAAAAGACAATTTCTCTCTTAGAATATCATTTACAAATACTTTGGATACAGAACTAGGAGTGTCTGCATCCATATTAGGCAACAGTATATGGCTTGTTAGTACTCCATTACTACTTTCCAATATTTTTCTAAATTGATATATATATTCATCAAACCCATCAAAAGTAATATCAACTACAGGAAGAGTCTCATGAGAATCGGAGGAAGCATCATTATATCCAGGATAGTGTTTAACAATGGGTATAATACCAGCATCTTCATATCCCTGAATCATTGAAGAACTTAACCTTACGATATCCTCTTTTCCTCCTCTAAATACTCTCTTGTACAAAAATGATTCTTCATTAGTAATATAGTCAGAAACAGGTGAAAAATTCATATTAATACCTAACTCTTTAAGCTGTTTACCTCTCTTGTTTGCAATATCATATGCTTGTTGTTCTGTAGTGATATCATACTGAGCTGTATTATCAAAATCTTCAAACAATATTCTTGATACCAAACCTCCCTCTTGGTCGATACTAATAAAGAGAGGATTATTGGACATTGACTGTAATCTATCAGTCAGTATTTTCATTTGATCCTTATTCTCAATATTGTATGACAGAAGTATTACTCCCCCAATATATCTTTCATTAAGCATTCTTGAAATATAGTAATCTGGTTCTGTTCCCCAAAATCCGAATATGAAAAGTTGTCCAATCTTTTCCTCTAAAGACATGTTATCTAATATTTCTTGAGTATTTACTTTTTTTATAGAGGAGCGGAGAGTATGTGTAAGTATGAACGTAGAAAGAAAGAGTACAATTAGAACTAATAATAATTTTGATATCTTACCTTTCACAATTGTATTATATAACTATTTCAATAAGTTTTTAACCTCTTTTATATCATTCCACGGATATTCTATCTGCCCGAAACACAATGATTCTTCATGTGCTTTCCCAGTTATTATTACTACATCTCCTTCCTCAGCTAATTCCAATCCTTTGATTATTGCATCTCTTCTAACCTGTACATTCTTATCCATATAGTCAAATCTAAATAGTTTTGCATTTTTGTTTTCTCCTTCATTCCAACCTTTCTCTATTTGATCATTAATATCTTTCAAGTCTTCAAATCTTGGATCCTCTGCAGTAAGAATAGTTACATCACTTAATTCATTAGATATTCTACCCATCTCTGGTCTTTTGTAGAAATCCCTTCTACCTGCACAACCAAAAACATGTATTAATTTACCATTCCCTTTTATTAACAATCTTGAAGATTTCAAAACTTTTTCTACTGCATTAGCTGTATGAGCATAATCAACAATTACAGTAAATGGTTCATTTTGTATTACTTCCATTCTTCCTGTAACAGTTTTAAATGAGGAGATATTCTCAATCATTTTCGCAATATTTAAATTTTCTTCTTTACAGATAGCTAGTGCACAAAGAAAATTGCTAACATTGTAACTTCCAAGCAAAGGTAATGTAACATCATACTTGTCATTCTCTTTTGTTAATTCAAACAAAATTTTATCAACCTCTTCCTTAAGGTTATTTGCTCTAAAATCACTTTCCTTTAATGTACTGTATGTAATAGGGGATGATACTAATTTAGAAAGAACATCGTATGATCTATCGTCAAAATTCAAAACAACATTACCATTTTCTTTTAAATGTTTTGTAATTAAAAATGATTTAACATTACAGTAGTTATCCCAATCACCATGATAGTCTAAATGCTCAGATGTAACATTTGTATATCCAACAGAATCAAACTTAAGTCCAGCTAATCTTCCCTGTTCTAAACCATGTGATGTGGCCTCTATTATTATATGTGTGCATTTTTCATTCTCTATCCTTTTTATTAATTCATATACTTCCTGTGAGGATGGAGTTGTGGTATGCAATCCTGTATCAATTTTTTCATTTCCAATATATGCAGCTACTGTACTAATTAAAGCTGGTTTAAAGCCTGCCTCCTTAAGAAGATGGTATATCATGTAACAAGTTGTTGTCTTACCATCTGTACCCGTTATTCCAATATATCTCATTTTATTAGTATCTATTTCAAACAGGGGACCAATGTTTGAATCTTTGAAAGCCTTTATTTCTCTCTCATCCATATTTCCACTCTCATATTTATCAATAATTTGGTGATAGAAATGACCTAATTCTGAAAATTTTGTATCACCATTATCTACTCTTAATTTCTCTTGAAGTTCTTTTGGAAGATCATTGGAGTATATGTACATATCACAATCAAGTCTTTCGCCATCTTTAGGATTGGAGTAATTAATTTTTATACCAAGTTCCTCTAATTCTTTTGTTCTTTCACTTTCTTTAATGTCATATCCTTCTATCTCTATATCCAACAGATGAAGGAATTTTACTATGTAGTAAGCTCCTCTTCCACCAATACCAAGTATTATGATTTTTTTTATATCATCAAATTCCACGTCTTATTTCTTTAAATTTATTATTGGAAGAATTTTGTACAAATCTCCAGCACTAGCTAAAACACAGATATATTCATCTGTATATTTAGGATCTAAAAGTAGCTTGGCAGTATTTTCTATACCATTTGTATATAATATTTCCTTCTGTTCATTTTTACTTTTTAGAAAATCAACAAATCCTTGATCTGTTATTAATTCCTTATACCTTCTTTCTTCTCTTGTAGGTGCAAAAATATTTGGGATATATACAACATCTGCATCAACTATACTCATAGCAAACTGATCTTTAAAGGAGTATGTTCTTTCATAGCTATGTGGTTGCCACACAAACAAAACTTTTTTATCAGGAAAAGTTTCTTTAGTAGCACGAAGACATGCTTTAACCTTGGTAGGATTATGTGCATAATCTAAATATACTGGCATACCATTTTCTGTACTTCCTTTGAATTCAAACCTTGAAGAAACTCCTGGGAAATCTTCTATGTCTACTTTAATATCTAGAACCTTAGCTACACCACAAACCTTTAATATATTCTCTTTGTTGTATTCTCCTTTTAAGCCTCCTGTGACATCAGTATATTCATCTTTGATTTTAGAAACATCCAAGATATCAATACTTGAGTTATTTACTTTCTTTAATACATCTTTGATATTTGTAGATGATTCATCTACTACAATAGCTTTCTGTGTATTTGATACAAATTCAACAAAGGCATCCTTATACTGTTCAAGTGATTTGTAAAAGTCTGTATGATCAAGCTCTACATTTGTTATTACTGAGATATATGGGGTAGGGGCTCTATCAAGAAATTGTTTTTTATATTCACATGCTTCTATGACTAGATATTCACTGTTCTGATTAAAATTCCATGATTTTTCAATATCCAATATATGATCTCCTATTATGAAATTTGGTAACTCTTTAAATCCCTTATACAAGAGCCATACTGTAAGAGCACTAGTGGTTGTTTTACCATGGGTACCTGCTATAGCTATAACCTTAAAGTCTCCACCTATTATTCCTGTTAGTTTAGCTAGATTAATTGTAGGTATATTTTTCTTTTCAGCTTGTTCACATTCAGGATTTCCTGGTACTGGACCTGTAGGATATACAACTAAATCTAAATCATCAGTAATATATTTCCCATTATGACCTCCTTCATACAATACACCTCTCTCTCTCCATCTCTTAGCATCTTCTGAGCCTTGATTTATCTCAGAGGCAGTAACTGTAACTCCTTTTTCAATGAGATAGTTAGCACAGAAACTATTAAAGGCTGAGGTTATACCTATGAAATGAACCTTTTTCAAACTTTTAATATCAATCATAAATCTATTTTAATAAATTTACATACTTAACATACTTATCACCTCTATCAAACTCATTAAGAAACATATTAAAGCTAGATGCACCAGGACATAGTATAACCATGTCTCCTGATTCAGCTATATCATATGCCTTTTTAATAGCTTCATTAAAATCATCATAATATTTATACACTTCAGGAAATTCTTTCATACATTCATAAACTTTTTCAGATGCTGTACCATCAAGCAATACCAATCCCTTTAGGTACTTCTTCATATCTTTTACGACTTTTGTATAGTCTAATCCTTTATCTACACCTCCAGCAATCATTACTATCTTACCCTTATTCTTTTCTCCAAATGTCTCAAACATTGCATTTATAGCTTCTACTGATGTTGCGGTAGTATCATTGTAAAATTTTATACCATTTAGTTCTCTTACCAACTCCTGTCTTCCATGTACTCCTTTAAATTCTTTTAATACTTCTAAAATCATCTCATTATCAATACCATATATCCTTGCTGTAGCTACAGCACAAAGTATATTGTACCTATTATGTCTACCTTGAAGAATTAATTCGTCTATCTTGAATATCTTTTTGTTGTTTTCAAAAATCTCCATTTCATCATTCATATAATAGGTTGAAGACGGATCAAGAAGTGAATATGTTATTACTTTTGATTTAGAATCATTTACAAATTCTTTAGTAATATAATTATCAATATTTAAAACAAGATAATCATCACTCTTCTGATATTTATATATATTCTTCTTTGCATTAATGTATTCATCCATTGATCCATGCCAATCTTGATGGTCTGTGTATATATTGGTCATCACTGCAACATGAGGAGATACCTTACCATTTCCCATTTCATCAAGATGGAAGCTAGAGAGTTCTAATACAGCAATATCTTCTGATGTAAGGTTATCTAATTCTCGAACAGCACTTTTACCAATATTTCCTCCTAAGAATACCTTTTCTCCATATTTTTTTTTTAGAAATTCATATATTAGTGTTGTTGTGGTAGATTTACCTCTTGTACCTGTAATACCAATAATTGGGCAAGAAGCGTTTTTGTGAAAAAAACTCATTTCCATCTCTATCTGTTTACCAGCATCTTTAGCTATTTTAATATATTCATTATTTGGTTTAACAGCTGGATTACGAATTACAATATCATTTTCTAGGAAATCATCTTTTATTTGCCCTCCCAAATGAAGAATTAATTTGTCTCTGTATTTTTCTAATTTTTTTAAAGGCTCACTTAACTGCTCTTCTGTTTTTCCATCTGTAATAGTCACTAAGGCTCCATGTTTAAGAAAGTATTCGACCATACCCAGTCCTCCATCATTAAATCCTAAACCAAATACCAATACCTTTTTATTTTCAAATGATTGCATAAGATAATATACTAAGAAAAAGGAAAGTTTTCCATAGTGAGAAACTAAAATAACTTATTACAGCAATACCTTCTTATATTTTCCATCTGTTCTCTATACAGAACAACAGAAGGAATACCGGATAGATTTAAATTCTCTTTTTGTCTATTCTTTCTATTCTTGCTTGCTTTCATTTGTTCCTTTTTTCTATTTTTTCTTGCCTTTCTTTGTCCTCCTTCTTGTTTTTTCTCTTTTTGCATATATGCCAATGTTATTTCAACTAATTTTCCATTACAAGATCTAGGATTGTATACAAAGAAATCTGGGATACTATCACAAAGTTCTATCTCTGGTTCTCTGTATACGATCATACCTTTACTTAAGAGAAGCTTCGCAAATTGTCTTTCCTCATAATTCATTTCACATTTACGACTATCTAGCTCTTCTTCATTTAAAGGTAAGGGCAATATTAAATTGGGATATTGTTCGTTAATTAAGTTCTCAAGTTGAAGAATATCTTCTATAACAAATACTGTTTTTTCTTGTGTACCTATTTCTAATTCATTCTCTAGCATAAGTATTATTTTTATCTAGTATTTGACGCTATTGAAAAAGCTACATTAGAAATTTTGAAAGGTCAAGTCAATATTTAAAAAACAAAGATATTATTACAGAAGCTACATAAAACACTTAATTACAAAAGTCTAATAATATTTCGAATACCTATATCACTTAAAGATCATCTTCATCTATAACGGGACAAGATAGTATTAGATCTATAAATCTATTTAAATTTGTTGGCAATTTACCATTACAATATTTCTCTGATATATCATCCTGAGATAATGCTTCTAAACAATTTTCATCTAGAATAATATTAAACAATTTTTCCTCAACTAAATTTCTAAGATCTTCTCCTTTTATAACTTCACCATTTATCGTACGAGTTACTCCATCATAATCAGAATCTCTATCAAAAAAAGTCCAATCGTTATCCTCAGCTTTCAATACTTGCAAAGATTCATGAGTACAATGTGAACGTTTAGAATTTCTACCTGGAAAAACACTTATTCCTGCTTTCTCTGGATCTTTATATATTACACCTCTTTGAAATATTTGGCCTTTACTTTCCATAACATTTTCATTAAATTTTATTTTAAATATTATCAAACCTTAATGACAAATACAAACCCATTCTGATATACTATCGGGTTATGATAGACAATCAAATAGAGGTAGCTAATATTCAAATAAACGAGATGACAAACGAAGAATTTGTTAATTCAACCTCTGATATTATTAACCTATGTGAATTTCTGAATGAAGAGGAAAAAGAGGATCTCTCTAAAAAACTATACAATTGTTTTGAATTAAACAATTTAGAAAAAAATAAAAATAGCATTCAATTCACAATATGTAAATCTCTTGCCGGAAATGAAAATAAAATGGACAACAAATCCATTGGAAGAGAATCAACAGCTATCTTAGATGTCAATTCAATAGCTTCTCTCCTTTATCTCAATAGTGTAGGAATATCTGTAAAAGATATTTTAAAAAAGAATCTTTATTATAGTAATTTTAATAATCTTGTTGAGAAAACAAAATATTATACCTCCAACAATTTGGATTTATTGAATGTTTTAATAAATTATCCTGAATTTTTAGATCTTTCTTTAGAAGAAATTGAAGGAATAAGGATAGGAAACATTAAATACGATCCTGTTTCAAAAGAATGTTCTGATTTGATTAAAAAACAATATCAAATTTTCTCTAATATAGATAAGAAAAAGACACCTATACTCCCTCATAGAGATCTAGTTATATTATTTATGAATCTTGAGAATATTTCCAAATCATTACGAAACAAAACAGAATTAGATGAATTAAGAAAAGACATTTATAACGTATTAGTAAAGGTGAATGATGGACTTGTAAAATCATCTGTATACAAAGAATTGGCAAAAATGGGAAGAGGGTTTCCAGATGATGAACATAATTTTGAACGTGTTGATATATTTCAAGAAGGTAGAATTGGACTTATAAAAGCTATAGAAAAGTTCGATTACAAAAAGGGGTTTCATTTCTCTACATATGCAACATGGTGGATAAGACATTATGTGAAAAGATGGAAGGATAACTCATCATCTTTAATTAGAGTAACTGTAAATATGAGAGAAAAGATTAATGAATATAATAAGACAATAAAGAGACTAACAAATGGAACAAATAAAATTTTAACAGAAGAAGAAATAGCAAACGATATGGGTATTTCCTTGTTAAGTCTTGAGCAGATAAGAAAAGCAAATAAGCTTCTTTCTTCTGATTCTTTAAATTTTAGTAAATGGAACAACGACGATGATGATGAAGATATCGATTATGTAGAAGATAATATTGAAGGTATTGAAAAACGAGCTCACGAGAAATTATGGCCCTATGAAATGGATATCTTAATGCAAAAAGCTTTAAATCCGAAAGAAAAGAAAGTTTTAGAATTAAGGTTTGGTACACATGATGGAATTGAAAGAAATTTCAATACGGTAGGAGAGGAAATAGGGATAACAAGGCAAAGAGTTGAACAGATACAAAAGATAGCTCTTCGAAAATTAAAAAGGTACATTATAGGAAACAATATAGATATCTAGTACTGTAATAACAAGTTTAAATATCTATTAGCTCTCTTATATCTCTTAATATAATCAACTCTACATCTTCTGATATTTGAATATCCTCTGGTAATCCTTTTCCCTTTTTATCTATCCATATAACATGCTTACATCCGGCTTCTATGGCAGGTAGTATATCCGCTGTTAATGTATCTCCAATAACTAATGTTTTTGATATATGTGTGTCTATTAAACTAGCAGAATTTATCCAACTCTGAGCATTTTTATCTCCATCTATATCTACAGCTAAGTATGGTATGTCTTTTTCTATTCCCTTGCCTAAGAAATCTGCCTTTATTTTCGTCCAACATTCTTGTGCATGAGAACAAAATACAATCTTCTTGTTATAGTCATTCAACATCTTAAGTATTACATATGATTCATCATATGGAGTAGGGCATGTAGTATAAAAATGTTGAAGATAATTAGCTGCTACTGTTCTCATATCATCTGTTATGTATCCAAAATACTCTTCTAGACCTCCTACAACCTGCTCTACAATATCTTCCGGTTTCCTATTTCTCTTCTTGTATCTTTCTGAGAGAACTTCTCTGTATTCTTCTCCAACAAGATCTAGCGGTTTATCTGTACCTATATGTTTAGCAACTTCTATTCCTACATTGCTCCATATAACATCATAATATTCACTTGTAGCTATTAAGGTATTATCTATATCAAAAGCTACAGCTTCAATATCTCTATCATTAAGAAATTTTATAAAGGAGGGGGCAGAGTTATTTTCTAACTCTATGTTCATAGCTAGTCATTATATATTACTCTCTTACTATATTCCAACCACTAATTAATCTCCTATCTCCCTTTATTTCTAAACATGTTGAGATTATTAGGTCTGCATATGGTACTGTACTATCCTGTGATATTCTAGTATCTTTAGCCCAAACTGCTTCTAAAATAACAGGTCCATATTTTATTTGTGTACCAACTAAATTACCATTTGAATTGTATCTATCTAATAGATCACCTAAAAGAAAAAATTTTTCTCCTTTAGTAAATGTATTATGTGTATGTAATTGATATGTACCATCTTTGGAGAGTATTATTCCACCCATTATGATATTTCCATCATTGTCTAATTGTTTTTGCCATTTGTACTCACTTAGTAATAACTCATCTAATACTTTTTGAGTATCTTCATTGTATTCCCCTATATATGTATATTTAAAGAATATTTTCTTTTCTATCCATTTAGAAGGTACTTCTCTGTTTAGAATAGAAGAAGACATTATTTTAGTTTGGTCTTTTTCCATATTCCAAAGTTCATCTAGAGTAGGAAGTTTTTCAACAGGTATTTCATCAGTATCTGGTTCTAAGATAGGGGATACTTCTACGTTTACAACTTGAAATGGATTAATAGTGGGAACAAAAACAAATGATGTAAACAAAGCAGTACTCACAAGGAGTACTGCCATTGTTACTATGTAATGAATTTTATTCATTAACTAGATTATATATTTTTTTACGAATAATGTACCACTTATTAATGTACTTAACATTAATACAGCTTGTACAACGTATACTAATATATTATCTGAAGCTCCTGTTTCTGCTAATACAACATCTGTTGTACCTAATACTGCTTCATTTGAAGTAGTATCTTTTACTTCATCTGTAGTACCTAATATTTCTGGTATTTCACACTCGAGATCTACAGTAACAGAGTCTCTAGCCACTTCTTCATTAGTTTCAGAAAGAACTTCCTCAAGTTTGAGAGTTCTAATATCATTAGTTTCTACTGAAGCAGAATATGCAATTGCAGTGTTCTCATAAGTTCCATATGCTTCCTCTGGGATTAGTATAGTATATGTAAATTGTTTGCTATTACCACTAGCTATTTCCAACCCTGTTTCAAATTCCCATATTATTTTTCCATTATCATATTCCCCACTGTCAGAGATATTATCTATGTATGCTTCTAAGACCTTACTGTCCAATTCATCTACAATATTTGTAATTTCTCCATCTCCTGTTCCTTCATTTTGAATTACAATAGT
>CAZAQC010000020.1:11657-11931 GCA_964487525.1 uncultured Candidatus Saccharibacteria bacterium
TTCTATTTTTACACATTGTTTTCCTACTGTTTTGGATAAAGTCCAAACTGGTTTTTTTACTTCACACATTGTCCCATTGTAGCTATCACCACCAGCTTTTATTTTTTGTCCACCCTCCCATTTTAAAATAAGTGTTTGAGCACCCCAAATAGTATAGAAAAAACTATCCCCAGAAGGAGCTTCATCTGACAAAATTTCTCCCGTGCCCGCCTTGTCTACAGTGTAATCAACACTAAAATCATTAGGATTTCTCACTCTCCACTCTGCTTGTGTT
>CAZAQC010000021.1:0-11899 GCA_964487525.1 uncultured Candidatus Saccharibacteria bacterium
ACTCAAAATCCCGTGCTAGCAATAGCATGAGGGTTCAACTCCCTCCCCGACCATTCTAATTCTATTTTAAAATATTATGGAACAATTCATATTAGATTTCTTAGAGAGTATGGGCAATATAGATTTCGGATTTGTTTGGCAGATTTTCTTCTATGCATTAGGAATATTTTGGTTAGTTGTACTGTATTGGGTTTGGTTAGATTCTGGTGATAGAACCTCTAACAAAACGGTAAGGTATATGTATGTTGTTTTAGTCGGATTATTAAATATCATTGGTTGGATAATATATTTAATAATTAGACCAAGTCAGACCATAGAGGAAATATATTGGGCAGATCTTGAAAGAAGATATCTTAAATACGAAACCGCAGAACTAGGGGATTGTCCAAAGTGTGGTACTCAACTGTACCCTGGTTATACGTTTTGTCCAAATTGTAATTACAGATTGAAGAGAAGATGCTCAAGGTGTGAGGTAAATATAGACAGAAAGAACAAATATTGTCCATACTGTGGGCAAGAGGCGAAGAGTAGAACAACTCCTGAACAACTTTCTCCAACAAAAGAGGTAATGCAGCAACAGATACAAGCAACAAAGGATGAAGCTACAGAGGTTGTAGAAACAAATAGAACTAGATACAGTACAAGGGGAGGCTTAGCTCAGAAGATAGGGGAATCAGTATTAGGTGGTTATCAAATAATATGGGGTAAAGTCAAGGAAACAGTTGTAAAAGGTAAAGATTTGGTTAAAGCGAAAACTGTTAATGAAGAGAAAAATATCACTAATAATGATAAAAAGAATAGTAAAAATTTTAAGAAAAACAAGAAAAATAAATCTCGTTAGTGTCCAATTTATGCTATCATAGGCTAGTATAAATTTACTTTTGCTTATTGGTGTATCAACTCCTTATTGAAAAAATAGGACAAGTACTATCTGGTATAAATCCTTTGTTTCTATTCTCCTTTGTAATATCGGTTGGATTATATGTTTTTTGGAAAGGTTGTATTGAGAGTAGAAAAAATAATTCCTCCATATTTGATATATTCACAATTTCTTCAACATTAGGATTAGTAACGGGGAGGATAGGGTACATAATATCTAATTGGTCTGATTTCTCTTCTTATATATGGTATTGGCTACCATATGAAAGGTATGGTGAAGAGATGTTTCTCTTCAGAGTTCTCCCATGGAGATTCTTTAGGGTATGGGATTGGGGTATTGATATCCTCCTTATGTTTGTAGGTTTTCTTGCTGTAGCAACAATTGCTGTTGTATTTGTAAAGAAATGGAAATGGAGTCATCTTTTCCCAACACTTTTTTTCACAGCTCAAATAATGCTTGCCATTTCCTTTTTCCTTTTGGGTGCGTCAACAGATAATAATGCTTGGGTGATACAAGGTACAGTGATGATACTTCTTCCACTTACTCTTTACTTCTTAGCAAACTCTGTAAAGAAGATTATGATTGGAAAGAAAGAACGAAAAGTCTTAGTAATATTAGATATATTCTTTATCGCTTTAACAATGATATATATTGCACACTCCTACCTATCTACCGAAATAAATCCTGTTGAGAGGTCGGGCATATATTTCTTCTCAATATGGACTGTATTAGGGATAATCTTCTTTATCATGGACTCCAAAAAAGGAAAAGTAACTATAGAGAAAGTTTCCTCTGTAAGAATAGTTTCTTCCATAGATATTAATCAGCCAATAAAATTATCTAAATAAATATGATAACGATAGATGATACAAATCTTAAGAAAAGGTTGGATGTCTTTCTCTTCGACTACCTATCTACTAATGGTCATAAGAGCTTTTCAAGAAGTTTTCTAAAAGAAAATTGGAATGAATTAGTCACGGTAAATTCCAAATACTTAAAACCATCATACAAATTAAAGATAGGAGATAAGGTAGAGATTGATATGGGGAAAGTGGAGAAACTTGAAAAAAGCATTGAAAATAGTGGTGATATCAAAGGAGAAAAGGGAGATTTGGTAGTGCTTTTTGAAGATAAAGATTTCTTAGTATTAGATAAGCCTAAAGGAATGGTTGTTCATCCAGGAGCAGGAAACAAAGAAGGTACATTAGCTAATATAGTTAGAGGATATTTGGAAAGTAAAAATGAATTTGATAAAGGAGTAAATAGGGCAGGTATTGTACATAGACTAGATAAAGGAGTATCTGGAATTATTATTTTTGCAAAGAATGTGGAATCACAAAAATTTTTACAAGAGCAATTTGAAAAACACGATGTAAGAAAAATATATTTAGCCAATGTAATATACAAAGAATCGGGTAGCCCAATCAGTTCTTATATTCCAGAGAATGATTTAGATATTCAGGAAGAAATATTAAAACTAAAAGAAAACAATTTTGAATGTGATAGTACTTGGTACAAGGCGGAAGGATATATTAAAAGAAGCAATAGGAGTAGGGTTAAGATGATCTTTCAAACTCATAAGAGTGGAAATGCAAAATATTCCCTTTCATACATAAAGCCAATTAGTAAAAATCAGGTTTTGGTCATGATAAAGACTGGTCGTATGCATCAAATTAGAGCTACATTAGAATATTTAGGTATGAATATAGTAGGGGATACCCTTTATAGCTCTGCTAAGGATAATAATATGCCAGAGGAGATAGCTTTAAGGTCAATATTTCTCTGCTTTAAGGATATTGATAACAAGGATATTAGTATAGAAAAGATATAAAATGGTTAAAAGAAAAAAGAGTAAAAAAGAACATAAAAAAAGTATCAATCTGTTGGGTGTAGCAATTTTCTTGTTTTCTTTAATGTTCGTCTCCTACTGTATATATAATGTATATACTCTACTTAATATCAAGACAGTTGATCCTACTTCAGATAATGCATCAACTCATAAGATACTATCCCAGTTAGATACAGATCTGAAAAAAACGATATTCATATTTGAGAGAGAAAATGGAGATAAGAGAAGAATATCAGATGTTTTTGTTTTTCTTAGCAACGAAAGGAAAGAGATTTCTTTACTGATATACTTGCCTGGTTCATTGTATTTTAACGGATTAGAGGAAAACTTTGGAAGTCCAATATCAGTATCTTCTCTGAGGTATGCCGGTGATTTTCTTCAAGAGGGGAGAGGAGTTGAATATGCCCTTTGGCAATTAGAAGAAATATTAGGTTTTAAAGCAGATGACTATATTTGGATTACTACCGAAGCATATGAAAATATAAGTGAAATATATGGAGATATGAATGAGGTGAAGGAAAAAGATAAGGCAGAGTATGTGAGAGAATCAGATACTATTCTCTCTGAAGCTTTTTTCAAGCTTCATACCTTTTCTACAAAATATTCAAATCTAAAAACATTTTTTAATATTAACAAAGTTAATGATTTGAATAACAAGATCTACTCCAATCTTTCCTTCTTAAAGGTTCTGAATGAAGTAGATTCTTTTAAGAGAAATATTAAAGATATGCAAACTAGCGCTATAGATATTGGTACATCAAAGTATGTGGTAGAGGAGCTTTCTGGGCAGGGAGGGCAGGTAAAGAATATAAATATTTTAGAATATGATAAGTCTCTAAGAGGGCATATATCTAAAATGTCTGATAGAGATTTGGAAGAAGAGAGGGTAAGGATAGAAGTATACAATGGGAGTGATACACCAGGAAGAGCTAGTATCTATGCTAGAAAAATACAAAATAACGGTTGTGATGTTGTAAGGTTTGGGAACTCTCCCGATAGATTAGAAAAAAGTAGTGTATATATATCTGACAAAGAAAAATTTAATGATTCTTTGTATATAATTACAGAAGTACTTTTGGGAAAGTTTGAAGAAGCAAGTGAGAGACCATCATTTATGACTACTGGTGACATTGTTATACTATTAGGCGAAGATATATCACAAATAGAAATATTTTAGTTGATATATTTGCTTAAAAAGCTTTTTTCCTTTACAATTTTCATTATGACAATGATTTGGGTCCTATTTTTGTTGTTGATATTCTCTTTAGCTTTTGTTGTTTTCATTTTTGTTTGGAGCAACAGAAATAAAGAGGAACCAAATATATATGATGATGTTAGAAATCCTTTTGTAATGCAG
This sequence comes from uncultured Candidatus Saccharibacteria bacterium, assembly GCA_964487525.1. GTDB lineage: Bacteria > Patescibacteriota > Dojkabacteria > SC72 > SC72 > UBA2177. The sequence continues at coordinate 4,087 of CAZAQC010000021.1, forward strand.
ATCTTGGTTCCAAGAGAAAATGAGAAAGCATCATTAGCTGCAGAACAGATGTTTGCGTCCTTGCATGGTATTTTGGAAGATTACAAAAAATGTCCAGATGTTGCTAGTTTTGAAATAGTCTCAACAGAGGAGGATGGTATTAGATTCTATGTCGTAGCACCAGAACATTTGTCTAGATTCATAGAGGGGCAGATATATGCACAGTATCCAAATGCAGATATAAAGTATGTGCAGGACTATGCAAGGAATGATGTTACTTCTGAGGAAACATTTGTTACTACAGGTGAGATAGAGATGGAGAAAGACTATATTTTCCCAATTAAAACATTCAGAAGCTTTGAGGTCGACCCATTAGCAGCAATAACAGGAGCTATGTCTGAGTTAAGTAGAGGGGAGAAGGCTTGGATGCAGGTAATAGTAAGGCCAGTATCTAACTATTGGCAGGACAGATCTAAAAAATACATATCTGCAATTAAGGAAGGAAAAGATCCAAATGGAACAAATATCTTAGGTTTTTTAGTTGGTCTTTTGAAGGGTGTAGGAAAATCATTAATGGAGAATTCAGAGAGTAAGGTACAAAAGGAAGTAATAAAGCTTGTCCCAGGCCAAGAGGAGGAATTGAGTGAGATAGAGAATAAGATGTTAAAGGTAGGTTTTGAATTTAAGATAAGGGTTGTTACAAAGGCAGATACACAGCTTAGATCCGAACAGATGTTAAGAGATATAGTAGCAAGTTTTAAACAGTTTACTACTGCGCATCTTAACAATTTCATACATGCACTTCCTGATAAAACAGGAAAAGAAATATATGATGACTATATTAAAAGATATATACCTAAAGAAGAACCCGATATTTTAAATATAGAAGAATTGGCCTCTTTGTATCATTTACCAAATATATCTGTAGAAACACCCAATATTGCTTGGAGTAGAGCTAAAAAGCTTGAGCCCCCTATGAATATACCAAAATCTACAGGAGATTCAGTAACGGTATTTGGAGAAACTGATTACAGGGATATTAAAGTGGAATTTGGTTTAAAAAAGAAGGATAGGCAAAGGCATTTCTACCTGCTAGGAAAGACGGGTACTGGAAAGTCCACACTTTTTAAAAATATGTTCATCTCCGATGTATTGGCGGGCGAGGGAGTATGTTTTGTTGATCCTCACGGAGATACAGTAGAGGAGCTTTTGGAATATATCCCACCGAATAGAATAGATGATGTAGTTTACTTTAATCCTACCGATGTTAATAATCCTGTTGGTTTCAATATGCTTGAACTTAAGGATAAATCCCAAAGGGATTTAATAGCAGATGGGGTAGTAGAGGTGTTTAAAAAACAGTTTGGAGATTCATGGGGTCCAAGACTACAATATATTCTTACGAATACCATAGCGACCGCTCTAGAGGCTCAGGGGACTACTTTGTTAGCCATCATAAGGTTGTTAGTAGATAGTAACTATCGAAAATTCATACTTAAGCAGGTAGATGATCCAATCCTTTACAAATTCTGGGTAGAAGAGTTCTCTCAGATGAGTCAGAATAACAGGTTGTTAACTGAATCTGTATCTCCAATTCAAAATAAGGTTGGTAGATTCATATCTTCTGCCGTCATAAGGAATATCATAGGACAGGTTAAATCAACCATAGATTTGAGGGATATTATGGATAACAGGAAGATACTTTTAGTTAATTTAGCACAGGGTAAGTTAGGAGAGGAAACAGCATCTTTGTTAGGTGGAATGATAATTACTAGATTACAAGCAACTGCAATGGAAAGGGTAGATATGTTAGCTGAGGATAGAAAAGATTTCTTCTTGTATGTTGATGAATTTCAGAACTTTGCTACAGAGTCTTTCGCTAAAATTCTTTCAGAAGCAAGAAAGTACAAACTCAATTTAACTATGACTAATCAATATATTGACCAGTTACCATTAACTGTAAGGCAAGCTATATTTGGTAATGTTGGAACGATAGGGTCTTTTGTAGTAAGTCCTGCAGATGCATCAATACTCGAAAAAGAATTTGCCCCAGTAGTCTCATCAGATGACTTAGTATCTCTAGATGCATGGGCTTTCTATGTTAAGTTGTGTATTGATGGAATGACATCTGTACCTTTTAGTGCAAAATCTTTGCCGGTTAGGTATCAAAAATTTGGATTAAGGAGTGATATTGTTGAAAAATCCAGGCAGAAATATGGTACACCAAGAGAGGTAATAGAAGAGAAAATTATAAAATGGAGCAACCAATCATATAGTGATAAAGGTAATAGGGCTGTTGTAAAAAAAGAGGAAATTAAGAAACCTGTAGATAAAGTAAAGGAAGAGGTTAAGGAAGAGAAGAAAAAGTATGTAGTAACAGTTTAGTATTCCTTTGTGATAGAATAGGTTATGTCAGGTCATTCAAAGTGGTCTACAATAAGGCATAAGAAAGCTCTAAATGATGCTAAGAAGGGGAAAGTTTTTTCAAAGGTTTCTGTACAGATAACTCATGCTGCAAGGCAGGGTGGTGGGGATCCTAGTATGAATCCCAATCTTAGGTTGTATATAGATAAGGCCAAGGATGTGGGATTCCCATTGGACAAGATAGAGAAAGCAATTGAGAAGGGAACTGGAGAAGGAAGTGATGGTGTGGTTTTTGATGAATCCACATATGAAGGGTTTGGTCCATTAGGTGTGCAGTTAGTTGTTGACACATTAACAGATAATAAGAACAGGACTGTTGCTGATTTAAGGAATCTTTTTGAAGCAATAGGTGGGAACATGGGAGAAGTTGGTAGTGTATTATGGAATTTTGAAACAAAGGGGTTGATTGTCATAAAATGTGGTCATTTAGAAAAGTCTCAAAAATTTGGAGAAGAGGATAATTATGTAGAAGATGATTCAGAAGAAGTTATGTTAAATATTATGGAGTTAGATGGTGTTTTAGATATAAAAGAGATAGATATTGATGGAGAGAAGGGACTAGAGATATATACAGAGTACAATAGCTTAGCAAGTGTAAGAGATGGTATTACTAAATTGGGGTATGTAATGAAAGAGGCAGAGTTAATAAAAGAGGCAAAGATGTTAAAAGAATTAAATGAAGAAGAGTTGGAAAAAGTGTTAGGAGCAATTGAAAGAATAGAGGATAATGATGATGTACAGAGTGTTTGGAGTAATTTAAAAGAATAATCATATGCGTATATTAGGTATAGATCCTGGTTTAGCTACTACAGGTTGGGCTGTGGTGGATTTTGATAAGAATAATAAGCCATGTCCAATAGATTATGGAGCTATAACTACCATGAAGGATTTAACAGTATCTGAGAGGTTAGTAGAGATTCATAGGGATATAAATGAGTTAATAAAGAAGTTTAAGCCTGAGTATGCTGGTGTAGAAACATTGTTGTTTTGTAATAATGCTAAGACTGCTATATCTGTAGGTGAGGCTAGGGGAGTAGTTTTGTTAGCTTTAGAAAACAATCATATTCCAATTAAAGAATTTACACCCTTACAAGTAAAAAATTCAATTACAGGGTATGGAAAGGCTACAAAAAAACAGGTACAGGATAATGTTAGGGTATTGTGTAATCTAGATAGTATTCCTAAACCAGATGATGCAGCAGATGCAATAGCTATAGCAATAGCTACAGAAGTATTAGCAACAAGATGAAATATCGTAACTAAAAACATAACCATTAATCCTGTATAATACATTATGATATCATTCATAACAGGGATTGTAATAAAAACTTTCATAGCTAAAAATTCTTACGTTGATATTCAAACTAGTAGTGGTTTAGCCTACAGAGTAAACATTCCTAGCTCATACATGACTCCATCTAAAGGTGAAAAGTACTCACTATTTACTCATTTTCATGTTAGAGAAGATAATCAAACACTATATGGTTTTGAAAAAGAAGATGAGAGAGATTTCTTTGAACAGTTAATATCTGTATCAGGTGTAGGACCTAAGATAGGGATAGCCATACTATCGACCTTTTCTAGAAGTGATTTAGAGAGTGTAATACTAGAAGGTGATGCAAGAGGGTTGAGTAGGGTACAAGGTTTAGGTTTGAAAGGCGCACAGAAGATAATATTGGAGTTAAGAGGAAAGATAGATTTTGATCAAAAAGAAACATCCGAGGAATCAATTATTAAAGAATTAAAAGAGGCACTTAAATCATTAGGTTTTGTAGGGGATATGCTAAAAGAAAAGATTAAACTTGCTGATACTTTGATTAAAAAAGATAAAAATATTGAGATAGAGGAATTAATTAAGAAGGTTTTAAATGAATAATGATTGAATCTACTTCCAGTAAAAGTAAGAAAAAGGTATCTGATTCCTCTGAAGAATTAATAATGGCTTCTGAGAAAAAAATTAGGCCTAGTAATCTAGATGAGATGATTGGTAGGAAGCTTGAGAAACAGACTCTACAGATGATGATAGATTCGGCTAAGAGAAGGAAAGAAGTTATAGATCATATTCTTTTCTATGGTCCTCCAGGTTTAGGCAAAACTACCTTTGCTATGGCTATAGCCAATGAGGTTGGGGCATCTATTAAGATAACATCTGGACCTGCTGTAGAAAGACAGGGAGATTTGGCAGCCATATTAACTGGCTTGAAAGCTAATGATGTTCTCTTTATTGATGAGATACACAGATTATCTAAGGTCGTAGAAGAAATTTTGTATCCAGCAATGGAAGACAGGGTTTTAGATATCATTATGGGAAAGGGTCCATCTGCTAAGACCATTAGATTGTCATTAGAACCATTTACATTAATAGGGGCAACTACTCAGATAGGGAAGATTAGTTCTCCAATGAGAGATAGGTTTGGCCTAATTCAGAGATTAGACTTTTTTTCTCAGGAAGATTTAGTATCGATTCTAAAGCGTGCAAGTAAGCTTTGGGATATCAAAATAGAGGAAGATGCTCTTAGAATGCTTGCAGATTGTTCAAGAGGTACTGCAAGGATAGGGTTAAGATTGTTAAGAAGAACTAGGGATTATGCAGATAACATGAATTCAAAAAGTATTACTAAGGATATTGTTTTAAAAACAATAACGATGTTAGGAGTAGATACTCAAGGATTGGAAGAAATAGATAGGACAATATTGAGAACTCTTCTGAACAACTTCAGTGGCGGTCCAATAGGACTGTCTACTCTGGCTGCTTCTGTATCTGAAGATGAGGTAACAATAGCAGATGTATATGAACCATACCTTATGAAATGTGGATATATTAAGAGAACTTCAAGGGGTAGAGTATTAACTCAGAAAGGTTTAAAATACTTAGAATCAATAGATGGATAGAGTAGATACAAACATAGATGAAGAAAAGAGAGGTAAACTATTGGCTTTAGCTGCTTTCATAGCTTTGGCTATATTTGTTTCTAAGATTACCCAATCTCAATCTCAAATTATTACATGGAGAGTATATTTAAATGCAGGAATATATTTTTTGATTACTTTCTTTGGTCTTCTTTGGGCCTTTAACTTTCAGGTTAAGAAAAAATCTCTATTATTTCTTTTACAACCAGCCCTTTATGTATTCTCTCAATCTTTGTTCATAGAATTCTTTTTCTTCCAGAAGTTTAATCGTATATATGAGACCTTCATTCTTCTGCTATTGATTTTCCTAGCATTCTTGGGTAACTACATATCATTTTTGATGGCAAATGTTCTTAATGTAGATCTATTCAAAAAAATACCTCTAGCTCACGTAGGCAGAACATCTTCTTACTTAATATCTCTTTTAATGATGTATTTCTTTACCTTCAGTTTCCTAGTAAGTGGTATGGATATATATATTTTACTTCCATTAATGCTAATTATTTATTTCTTAATCATCTTTATTCACTATTTAAATATTGGAATAGAGGAGGGGGAGTTGTTTAGAAAGAGTGTATTAACACTGTTAATAACATATATTCTTTTCCTAGGAATGTTCCTTACGGGAGATGCTCATGAGATTGTTTCTGCTATCCCTGTTCTAGGTTATTATTTCTCAGTAGGGGTGGTTAGCCAAGAGAGGGTTTCTTATGGTGGAAGTAAAGGAATATATTTTTATATTATCATCTTGGTTGTAACGTTTTTAATAGGACTTTTTTTGAACATTTTAAATTAAAAAATGTTCATACTGTTTCATAGAGAGTAGGGGGAGGAGGTCTAGAAACCCATAGTATGTAGTGTCCTATAGTTTATCAGTGTGGATAAGTGATTGCTAATATCCTATTCAATAATTCCTATATATATCACAACAATAGAGTAATATATTAATTCTAATATCTTTGTATATATCAGTTATGTGTTCATCTTCAAAGAGGATACCACCCTTTACATAAATGTGTTATGATTGAAATATACTGACCGAGTATAATCACCCTTATATGCGGTCAGACTCTAGTATAATGAGAGAACAGGCAATATATATAATTTAATACTAATTTATACAATGAGTTATAGATGGTTCAAAAAGTATTCTTTATCCATTTCCATCTCCCCACTATTTCCTTCTTTTCTTCAAGTCCTCTTGGTTTCAAAAAAACGGTCCCCTACTCTGGTTGTTTAAATTTTAATCTTCTGTAAAATATTAGTATGAAAGACTTTCCCAAATTAAATGATCAGGATGACTTCCTGTTGTCTCTCCAGAACAATAATTACAGTTTACAGACCATATATAACTATGCTCGTGATCTTTGTATTTTTGCAACTTTTTTACACTTTAGAGGTGTTAAGTTTGGGAATGTAGGTAAGAAGGATATAAATACATTCAAAGGTTACTTAGTAGCTGGTGAACATTTAAGAGATTTAGATAAATTTAGGGCTGGATACTCAAAAAATGTAGATGTAGAAAGGATAAACAAGAGCGAAGCTCCTAGGGGCGATTTAAGGCCTGTGAAATATGTTGGGGATATAGATAGACCTTCTGAGGAGAAAGAAAATGAGGTGAAACCATCAGGGAGATTTGAGAGCGATTTTTTGTCTAATGTATATGGTAAGGTATATGGAAGTTTGGGGTTTGGTGAAAATCAGAAGAAAGTTTCAAATAAAAAAAATGAAGGTTTAGATCCAAGGAGTATAAATAGAATGCTTTCATCTTTAAGATCGTTTTTGAAGTTTAGAATATCATGGGATTTAGATATTCCTTTACCTCCAGATGCAGTAGATTTGATGAAAGCAGACAAGAGAATAAAGAAGGTTGCATCGAAGGGGGATCTTGTTAGATTGATAGAGTCACCAATGCTTTTTGAGAAGGATGAAAAGGTAGCATTAAGGAATAGATGTATGTTGGAGATGTTGTTTGCTACTGGTATGAGAATATCAGAATTGGTTGGTTTAGATTTAGAACAGATTAATGAGGAAGGAAAATTGTATGTGTTAGGTAAGGGTAAAAAAGAGAGATCTGTATATATGACATCTAGGAGTTTAGATTGGTTAAACAAGTACTTAGTGGTTAGGTTAAAGTATTCTTTTTTGGATAGGGATGAAAAGGAACAACCAGGAGAAATGGATAAGTTTTTTGTAGAAAATAATGGAGAAAATGGCCGTGAAACCTCTGCCAATTCTGACCTAAATTTAGAAATTTTTGATAAAGGGAATAGAAAATATATAAAGTTAATAGAAAGTTATAGAAAGAGTGAGATGTTGAAAAAGTTTGACTCCCCTGCCCTGTTCATACCTTTCTCTGGTAGTAGATTTGCAAAGCCAAATGCGAGAATATCTACAAACTATTTCCAGGAGAGGATAGCAATATATAGGAAGAAATTGGGTATACAGATTCCTACTTCTGCACATAGTTTAAGGCACGGTTTTGCAACATATTTGGCTG
>CAZAQC010000022.1:0-8351 GCA_964487525.1 uncultured Candidatus Saccharibacteria bacterium
AATTTTACTTTCTTAAATCAGTCTTTTAACCACCAATCCAAGAAATATTAACAGTCCAAAAATATTATTTTTTTTAAAGAACTCTCCACAAGAAGCTTTATTTTTAATGTCCATTTTATCAAGCTCTTTTTTCAAAAAAACATGAGCTCCTATAAAAATGGGTAACGAAAAAATATAATTTGGATTGAATAAAGCAAGGGAACTTGTGAGTAATAAGCTTGAGGCAAGAAGCTGATTCGTCTTTGTTCGGATTGAGTCTTACCATTCAATGGCTGTACTTTTAAGGCCGAGTTTTTTATCATCATCGATGTCCTTAATTAAAAAAATGTAACTTGGAAAGCGTAAATGGTGTCATAAATCATTGTCCAACAGATTCCTGAAAGATAAAGAGGAACTATGACCTACCAAACAGGGTTCTGATTGACTGTAAGGGCACAAATAAACACACCTTTTATGAAAGTAGAATTACCTGAGTTAAAGGCTGATGCTAAAACAGCTTGAGGATGCTTAACATACCTTTTGGCCAAAGGATAAAGTGCAGAAATCGGTAGGATCATGAATGTGGCAATTAAAGCACTCACATTCATCTGACTCAATACAATGAGTCCTCCACAAAGGTTAAAAAATAACAATTTTGCAGCTTATTTGGTCGTCACTTATCCTGATGCTAATGGACGGGTTTTACACCTTTAAACATTTCTGTCAAACTATTTGTCCAAGTAATCATTTATTATACATCCAGCAGATCTTGAGGTCCAGCTTCCCATCAAAAAGAGCAAATAAAGGGGAATAAAACCTTATCAAATCAATACATAAATACCTTGCGCCATAAGCAAGCCATTTGCGCCAGCCTCGATACCCCATAAACAAGGCCAATAAAGTAAAAGGGCTCCAATGGGTTTTTACCATCTGCATAAGCGTGAATATGGATGGTTAAGTACTTGATCGAGAGCTTGTTTAACTACGTTATTGCCTGAAAATTAGTATCTCAATTTTTTTTAGAGGAAAGAAATTGAGTTGACTCGATTTAAATGCGATTTTAGAGTGAATGACTTTTCATTGTTCTTTTTGAGGATTAAAGAGTTTTTCCCTCCATAAGAAAGGGTTATAAGATTCTTTAAAATAAGATTTGATTTCTTGGCCATTTCATTAATTGCGTATGCTAGCGGATGTTGAGACTTAGATTCAAGAGAGGAAGCAATGGTCAAGGTTTCATTTTCAGTAATAGTTGAGACAATCTTTGTTACTTGTGGTTTACCATTGGTTAATGTACCTGTTTTATCAAAAACTATTGTATTCAGAGTATTTAGTTTCTGAAGTTTTTCTGCATTTTTTATCAATATGCCTTTCTTAGCTCCTCTCCCAACCCCCACTATTATTGCCGTTGGGGTTGCAAGACCTAAGGCACATGGGCAGGCAATAACGAGAGTTGCTACAAATGTTGAGATCCCTATTGAGAAGTTATCTGTTAAAGTCCAAAAGAGAAGTGATGACGTGGCAAGGATGATTACTGTAGGAACAAAAACTCTTGATATCTTGTCTACTAATTTTTCTACTGGAGCTTTTGAATTTTGAGCTTGTTCAACTAACTTAATTATTGTAGAAAGCATTGTTTCTTCCCCTATCTTTGTTGCCTTTATCTTTATATATCCTTGATTATTCAGGGTTCCACCAAAAATATTGTCCCCTACTTTCTTCTGTACAGGGATTGATTCTCCAGTAAGCATCGATTGGTCAATTAATGCTTCTCCTTCGATTATTACTCCATCTATCGGTATCTTAACTCCTGGCTTTACTATGAGGATATCTGATTTTTTTATTTCATTTATACTGATTTCATACTCTTTGCCGTTCTTGTATAGGAGTGCAGTCTTAGATTGAAGCTTTATTAAATCTTTTATTGCACTTCCTGTGCTAGCTCTAGATTTTTCTTCTAAATATTTTCCCCATATTACAAACCCAATTACAGTTATTAATGCTTCGAAGTATATATTATCCTGAAGAATATTCTCTATCTGAAAATATCTTAAAAACAAAATTACAGTACTATATATATATGCAGTTATTGTTCCTAGTCCAATTAAAGTATTCATATCTGCACCTTTACCTTTTACAAATGTAAACAAGCCTTTTATGAATGGTCTACCTCCGACAAATAGTACAAGTGTTGAGACAAGGAACAATATTTCATCAAAATATGGAATAGTTATGGTATATCTTTCAATTTGAGATATGTTCATAGTCAACATATTCCATATCATCATTGCAAAAATGAATAGAGCAATCGGTAATATGAAGAGAAGTTTTCTTTTCTCTTTTCTTAAATATTCATTTTCATTATCTGTATTCTTTGAAGATACTAAATATCCTAAATTCTTTATTTCTTGTTCAAAGACATCTTTCTTTATTTGAGCTTCGTCGTATTCTATCTCTATTTTCTTTGTAGAATAATTTACATTAGCAGTATTAACTCCTTCAAGGGACTCAAGTTGGTCTTTTATGTTAATTGCACAGGCTGTACAGTGCATACCTTCAATTTTTGCAGAATAGTTTTTCATATTTATAAAAATTTGATAATAAAGGTATACATTCCCATACTACATGAGCCTAAAATATCTTCTTGTGGAGATCCTAAATCAAATGTAGTTGTACCGTTATTTGGTAGCTCTTCAGATATATTTAAAGATGGTATCCTAAATGCCCTTTCACAACCGTAAGAGTTTACAGATTCCATTTTTAATACAGTAGGTATTGCTGATTTAGCATAGATTGTCTTGGGAACATAGCCACCCATTTGGGAAGTGACTGTAATGATCTGTGTGTCATTTTCCATTACTACGTTACTTGAAATTTCATTTTTCATATCGGTTTCCTTGCTGAAATTAAAGGAATTAATCATGAAGAGAGTAAAAAATATTAGTAAAAAAGAAATAACCAGTGAAATAGCAATATATTTTATTTGTTTGTTTTTGTTCATATTCTACCCATACCTGTGGTATAGGTATATGGTATCACTTACGTGTGAAATGTCAAGCCAGGTTGACATAGTTACTCTATTTTGAATGTAACAGTAGCACTCTCGCTTGCTTCAAATTCTCCCCTCTCTAAAACATCTTGTATAACCTGAGCACAAACTAATTCTGGATCTGGGGGGACGATTACGGATTTGACGGTTACCTGTTCAGGAAAACTCTCTGCTACTATGGCCTCTGTCTTTATTTGATAGCATGGATTAGGTAATGTTCCTGTTATTGTATATTCCCAAGTACCTTCGCCTTTATAGTTATATACAAAATCAAAATCATCATATTTAATATCTACAATTACGGGTTCTTCTAAATCTTCAATTATAGTTTCTCTGTTTATATATATATTGAAAAGAATAGCTCCCAAAATGACTAAAACCATTAATAATATTCCTAATCCAAGTATGTTCTTCTTTTCCATAATTTGTTTTTTAAATTTACTTAGCAACCTTTTCCAAAGATATTGTTTGATCCGGGATATGGCTCTTCCTCTCTTTGATCTTGAGTATGAATAATACACAGATACTGGATATAATCATTATTATTCCAACGGTTCTCATCACAATATCAAAATATATGTCTCCTAGATTTGCTACAAAACCTATCAATGCACTAAACAGTGCAGTAGAAACACTTATAACTGTTTCGTAGAAGCCATAAAGAAATCCTTCTTTTCCTTTATCCAGATTTATGGCAAAAAGTTTTCTCCAATTGGGAAGATTAAATGATACTCCTAAACCAAATATGAATTGTAATACAAAATATTGAAATGGTTCAGTTATTAATGGATAGAAAAGGAATGGAATTCCCATTAAGATAATTCCTAATAACAAAAGAATGATTTCATCCTTGTCATTATCTATCTTGTCTGTTAGTAAACCAATAGGCATTTGAAAGGCAGCTCTTGTTAGGAAGTAAACGCCTGTTCCTATCCCTACAAAACTAACTGTATCTGCTCCTAATTTAGTAGAGAGGTAAAGTCCCGAAAGATTAGCAATTATTATGAATGGACCCCAAGTAAGTGTATCTGAAAGTGTAAGTAGTAATATGACTTTATTAAATTTCTTTAGCATTCTTTAACAATACATTGTTGGAATATATATTTCAATATGGTAAATTAAATATGTATGAATATATTTGGATCTAGTTATGTACAAATAGTCCTAGGGTTACTTTCTGCCTTAATACTTTTCCTTTATGCGATAGAGAGTTTAGGAAAAGAATTTCAAGATATGGCATCTGAAGAATTTAGAAAAAAGATTTCTAAGTTAGTTAAAAACAGATACTCTGGAGCTTTAATTGGTGCCTTGTCTACTGCAGTTGTACAATCTAGCTCTGCAATTACTTCTATAGCAGTTCTTTTGGTTAATACTGGAATCATATCTTTTAGAAACAGCTTAGGACTAATATTTGGAAGTAGTATAGGTACTACAGTAACTGCACAGTTAGCTTTATTAAGTTCTAGTGCACTAGCACCAATTCTTATCATAGTTGGTTTCCTGTCAAAATTTGCAGGGAAGAAATTGAAACTAATTAGTAAACCAGTATTCTTTTTAGGAGTAATTCTTTTTTCCCTAAGCCTTTTGTCATCCGCTATAGAACCTCTTAAACAAAATCCAGAATTTGTTAAATTATTCTCATATCTGTCTTCTCCATTGATTGCTTATACAGCCTCCTGTTTGTTTACTATACTAATTCATTCTAGCTCCATAACCTCAGGAATAGTTATTGTACTTGCTCAGAGTGGAGTTATATCTATAGGGGTTGCAATTCCTATGATATTAGGAGCTAATCTAGGAACGAGTATTACAACAATCATTGCCTCATCAGGTTTAAATCTTTATGCAAGGAGAGCAGGATTCGCTAATTTCCTTTTTAAAGTTATTGGTACTGTAGTATTTATGATTTTTGTAAAAGAATTTATTCTTTTGTTGCAATTAATAACTAATGATCCTGCTCAACAAGCAGCAATGGGACATCTAATTTTCAATGTAATTAATTCAGTTATATTCCTGTTGTTACTCAAACCTTTTGAAAAATTAGTGTGCTTAATTATCCGAGGAAACGAAGAGGAAATTCTTTTTGAGACAAAATATCTCCATGGTAACGGGAATAGAAAAGTAGCAGAGGTAATGGGAGATATTAGGAAGGAGCTTGCATATTCTATTGAGAATACAATTAAGATTTATCAGAAAGCAATATCAATATTTTACAATCCTGCAGGTATTGTACTAATGGATATACAAAAATTAGAAACATTGAATGACTTCTTAGATGATGAAATTACTTCTACCATTGTTTCAGTTTCAAAGAATAAATTATCAGAGAAAGATGCACAGAAGACTATAACCTTGGTAAAAGTCTCAAATACCATAGAACAGATAGCAGATTTAGGCGATGATTTTGCGGATGTATTTAAGAGGATGCACAATTTAAATATGGATAAAAGGGATGTAAATATTGAAAAACTAACTGATATCCATAACAGATTGATAGAGTTATTTAGAGATATAGAAGTTGCTATTCAGGGATCAACTGAACAGGAATTGTTACAAATAAAGGAGAAGGAAGAAGAGATATATGCTCAAATAAGGAATGAGTATAATATTCATGTTAGTATGCTTCAACAAGATGAGAAATATAACGGGAATATATTTGTAGATGCTATATCAATAATAGAACTCAGTGTATCAAAGGTTAGAGATATACGTAAATTGCTTCTTAGACAAGCAAGGGGTTATCCAAAAGATGTTTAGTAATTAAATATAATATTTACCTCTGGTTTTAGTTTAATATCATATTTATTCTTTATATCCTCTTGCATACTCTTTATGAAGTTGTATACCTCTTCCCCTGTCGCTTTTTTATTAGTTACTACACATAATGCATGCTTTTCAGAAACTCCGACATTACCATTCCATTTGCCTTTCCATCCTAGTTCATCTAATAGCCTACCAGCTGGAATTTTAACAAAATCATTGTCATTGAATTTCCCAGTATCATTCAAATTATATTTTAAATCTTCAGAAGGATAGCATTGTAAATCAGAAATGATATTTGTTAGTTCTTTGTACTTACTAAATGTTACTAAGGGATTCTCAAAGAAACTTCCACATGTTCCATATTCTTCAACGCTTGGTAATCTTTTAGTTCTTTGTCTAATAACTGCTTTCATTACATTCTTTATACTGTATGGTTCTTTAGCAAATGATTCTAATTCCTCTTTAAGTGATCCATATCTTCCTGCCCTTTCATGATAGCTAAGTTCAAATTCTTTAGTATGTTTTTTTAGATTAAATGTAGCAGATGTAATTATATATTTGTTTCTCCAATCATTTTTAAATTTACTACTTCTGTATTTAAAATCACAGTCTTTAGGTAAAAGATGAATTGTTTTTAGATCTGATATTCGTATAACATCTATAGATACCAAAGTATTAGTTATGCTTTGTCCATATGCTGCTATATTTTGAGCTACAGCTCCCCCTACTGTTCCAGGTATCATAACAAGGTTCTCAATACCTGCAAGATTCTTTTTAACAGTATATTTAACAAATTTATCCCAGTTCTCTCCTGCAGATACTTGTATTTGTGTATTCTGATTGTCTTCTTTTACAATTTCTTTCCCTTTTATTTGAATTTTTAATACTAATCCATCCCAATCATCCATTAGGAGTGTATTGCTACCTTCTCCTAGTATTAATATGTTTTCATTTCTAAATTTCTGAAGAATTTCTATACATTGTTTAATATTTTTTACTTCTGAAAAATGCTTAGCTTTTACATCTATATTAAAAGTGTTGTGCTTTTTTAGAGGTTCATTATTTTTAACTTTCATAGGTATATGTTATCAAATGTTAAAGAGTATTGCACCGGATTTACTATGGGATTAAGAAATAGTATAATTGCGAGTTCTATAAAAACTAAAAAAGAAAGAAGGAGAAGAGAAAATGAATCCATGGTCGTTTTTTGTTATGTTGGTTGGGGTTATACTATTAGGTTTAGGAGCAAAAGAATTTTTCTATTTCCATAAGGAATTAGGTAGAATTCTAGTTTGTATAGGTGGAGGAGTATTTCTGTGTGGTTTGGCTTTACTTCTTTATACCGACGTAATGAGATTCATGTTGTTCATTGTGATGTTAGTTGGTGTAATATTATTTGCATTGGGAATAAAAGAGATTTTTTATTTCAATAAAAAAGTAGGGTTTATCCTTATTTATGCAGGTGGTGCAATATTGATAACAGGAACCGGATGGCTATTACAAATGAATATAATAATATTCTCAATATTAATAGGAATCTACATTATATGGGGAGGAGATAAAATAGTAAAAAAATTTTATAGATATCTCTAGAATTATAGAACACGGGCGATTTGATCGTTTCAAAACATATGTCAAGTCGCCCAAGTAATTCCTATCTTAATAGGTCTCCAATAGATTTTCTTCTGTTAATTCTGTATATCACTTCTGCAAAGTATTTAGATACAGATATTTCTTTAAACCAATCATTTTCTTTAAGAAATTTCTTACTGTGGTATGTTGCATCTGTTCCAATAACCAATTCAATAATGTTTTTTTTCTGAAGTTTAGTGAATTCTTTAATAGCATTTCCATTTAACAGTGCTAATGTACATACCGCTACTATACTTTTAGCTCCCATTTCTTTTGCTTTTTCTATTGATCTGATTAATGTTCCTCCAGTATCAATCATGTCATCTATTATATATACATCTTTTCCTTTTATGTTTCCCAATATCTCAATATTTTCTACACAGTTTGGTTTACTGTAGTTTCTTTTTTTGTAAGAGAAGGCTATATCTGTATATAAGTGTTGGGCATAGTAATTTGCTCTTTTTGCACCCCCAAGATCAGTTGGCATAATTACTGTTTTTTTAGGATTAGTTATTCTTTTTTCTAAATATGGTTTTAATACATAACCACCTTTTAAGTTATCTATTTTTGCTTTTCTAAAGAAACCTTGTATAGCGGTATTATGTAAATCTGATGTTATTACATGCTCTACTCCCATCTCTCCTTCTAATTCCCAAGCTATTCTAGCTGCAGTTATACCATCTCTACCATCTTGTTTGTCCTGCCTGGCATATGGAAAGGAGGGAATAACTGCTGTTATTCTTTCTGCATCACATCTTCTACATGCATCTATGGTTGTATATAGGGCTCTTAGATTTTGGTCTGTAGACATACCTTCTGTATGATTTTCAATGTCTTGTATTATGTATACTTCTCTTCCTCTAATGCTTTCATCTATAGTAGTTTTTATCTCTGTATTAGCAAATTCAATTTGGGAAGATTTAATGAGGTG
>CAZAQC010000022.1:8361-11887 GCA_964487525.1 uncultured Candidatus Saccharibacteria bacterium
GTATATCTGTAGTAGTTCTTTTTCTTAATTCTTTTACTATTTTTTTTGCTAGTGGTATTCCAGATTGGCAGGATAGTATGGATAGTGGTGCTCTAGGTATCATAGGTTCTAGTTTTCAAAGTAATGTATTACATATTACCTCTTGTTTTAGATTTTGTAAAAGACTAATTATCCGAGTATAGTCTTGAAATTGGATTAATTTTGGTCATATCCTTTCCTTTGTTTATAATTTCCATGTAGTATGCAAGATTAATACTTATATCTCTCCTCTTTTCATAATTTGTTGTCATTTTCGCGTACATTATTCTTCTTTTTTCACTGAATAATCCAGAACAGGTAATAAGAGTTAGTTTAGAGTCGTCATCTTTTTGAAAAAGAATATCTCCTTCTTCAGGCAAAACTATTTTATCATCAACATATTGAAAAGTAATTTTATAATTTTCGCTTGTTTCAATTATGATATTATCTCCAACCTTTAAATCTTTAGTCTTATAAAATTCATTTATTTGATTGTGTGCGTAGATGACAGTATTGGAATTTTTACTTTTTATAGGATCGGAAAGATTTGCCCAATAGGCATAACCATTTGTCAATGACCAGGTTTGATTTCCATAATCATATTGTCCTTCCTTGATTTCAAGATTAATATTAACATTTTCTATGTAAATAGATGTGGGAATTCCGTAGTTGATTATTTCCTCCTCTGCATCAATTGGGGCTCCTTCTTTATAGGATATAGAGTCAAATATGAGATTATCTTGTATATTGGTTTTATTTTTGTTTGAGAGATAAAGAATATAACTTTCAAATAGGATATTATTCTCAAGATACGAGAACCCAGACGAAACACCAAAGCCTATTAATGGGAAGATAATTAAAAAGATGATTATTTTTAATACTGATTTAAACATTTTCAACTCCTTTCCTGTTCCACTTTTGCCAGGTTATATCAGAATTATTTAAGTAAAGATGTATAGAAGAGATTAAAGCATAGGTCTCAGCTAGAATAAGTAGATATGCCACTATATAGAAGATTGGTATTAGGAGGAAGCTTTTCCAACTATTCAATTTTGAACCAAATAAATAGCTGATCATAATATTTGATGTTATGAAAAAGATCCATCCTAATAGATAAAGGAGAATCCCATCATCAAAGGTGTGGTAGAAAATTAAAGGTGTAAGAATAGGAAATAACAAAAGTTCTACATCGCCAAGTAAAGATGTAGGAAGTATAAACCATGATAAAACTTTGTTGTGTTTCTTATCACTGCTGAAAAATAAGTTCGAATACTTGTAGAAAGTATCTAACTTTCCTTTCTTCCATCTAGATCGTTGTTTAAATAATTCTTTTATTGAAGATGGACCTTCGGTAAATGCTATAGCTTCCTCTATAAAGATGGTTTTTATACCCATGTCTTTTAATCTAAAGGAAAATTCTATATCTTCTGTCTTTATTTCTTCATCAAAATATCCACATTTTTTGAAAACTTTTTTTCTAAAAATACCAAAGGCCCCACCGATTATATATTCACAATTGAGTATAGAGTTTAATCTCTTAAAATAAAAACTGTAGGTGTACTCAATTTGCTGTATGAGGCCCAAAAAGTTCTTGGAATTAGCAATCTTAACATTTCCTACTGCAGCATCAATGTCACTATCTATAAAGTATCGAGCGACATTAAGTATTGCATCCTTTTCAAACCTAGTATCAGCATCCATGGTTATTATTAAATCTCCAGTTGAATTTTTAATTCCTGTGTTTAAAGCACTTCCTTTCCCTGCATTCTTTCTCTTATTTATGTATTTAAAGGATTTGCCCTTTGGTAGTACCTTTAGACTTTTTTTGAAATTACGAATAATTTTATCTGTGGCATCTGTTGATCCATCGTTAATTACTATTATTTCTAATCTACGATATGAGTTGGCAAGTAAAGATTTTATCGAAGTGATTATACCAACCTCTTCATTCCAGGCAGGGACAATAACGGAAATCTTTAAAGATTTCTCAATATCTTTTTGTGAAATTTTTGCTGCAGATATCTTATATTTTCTACAATTAAGATTATAAAAAGGTGATAATAATAAATAGAGAATATGTTTTAATATTGCTAAGCCAGAAAAAATATAATAAGTTGTTAGAAGAAAACTATTAATATTCATTTTTTGAATATGGCCAAAACACAGAGGTTTATGCCCTTTTTGTTAGTGTTTTTATTAAAAGATTGTAGAGGACTAAAAATGCTGCAAAAGAAACTAGTAATAGGAAATAGTTAATACCAGTTAAAATACTTACAGTTGCAGGTAATACAATTGCTGATGTAGCAGCTCCTAAGACTGAACCAGAATCGTCATACATAATTTTTGCTTTAATAATTTAAAAGTAAGCAGATTATACAAGTTCCTGTCCCTTTTGTAAATACTATAGGCACATAGGGTTTTTGATTAAAACTTGTTGCATTGATGGGAATTTCTCTTTATAGTATAATTCTGAAATGGAAAATAAACAACCCATAGTATTACGGAAAAATTTTTGGTTTGTGTGTTTTGGCATCTTGCTATTATTTGCATTTGTATTTTCATTATTTTATTGGAATTTAATTTCTAATAATAAAGATGAAAAAGAATACAAAGGATATATTACATTATGGTTTGATGATGGAATGCAATCTACTTATGATATTGCATATCCAATAATAAAAAAGAAGGGATTGATTGCCGTTTTAGCGGTAATAAGTGATAGAAATGTTGCATTAGAGAAATATGAAGAAGTTGATTCTGTTATGACATGGGAACAAGTAATCGATATACAAAACAATGGAGGTTGGGAAATCTCAAATCATTCATTAAGTCATTCTCATTTAAATAGTATTGAAAATAAACCTGAATTAGAAAGGGAAATATTACTTCCTTTGGAGGTACTAAGATCTAAATCTTTGAATGTTCGTTCATTTACTTTCCCATATGGTGAACAGGGAAATATACTTGGTCAAGAAATTGTAAGTGATAATCATGAATATTGGAGATCTTCTGTTCCTGGAATTAATCCAATTCCAGCATGGAGGCATTTAACAGCATATTTTTTTAATGAAGACACAACAGAGGAAGAGGTAATTGATTTGATTAGAAAAACAGAGGATTCTGGTGGGTGGCTAATATTGGGTTTACACTCAACTTTGCGAAATCCTGTTACAGAATGGGAGCATACTCCAAATCAACTTAAATCATTATTGAAAATAATTGATGATAGTACTCTGGAAGTTGTTGTACCTAGTGATTTGTTTGATAAATTTGGATATGCAGAAGATAAGGAGATTAATTAGTTAATATATTACATATTATCTCTTGTTTTAAGTTTTTGTAAAAGAGGGTTTTAAAGAATTTAAAGAAATTTACTATATATTTATGTAAAAGGTATAATAATATACATTATCAAAGGCAAGGATCTTTCTCGTCTGTGTGGTTGCCGGAGAGAAAGGGAGTCAATGGCAAAACCGATTGATAATAATAATTAAATTATTATTATTTA
>CAZAQC010000023.1:0-1877 GCA_964487525.1 uncultured Candidatus Saccharibacteria bacterium
CCCTGAAGTGTACAGCGGAGAATTGTCTAATGTATTCACAAGAGAACATAGAGATCCCAAGTGGTTATATATGTGACAAGAACACTCTGTTTATATCCGAAAAGAACATCATCATTAATCCGGATATACGGGAAGCTGAAAATAATCAAAATACAACTGGTTGTCTCTTTGTAGCAAAAGAAAATATTATTATTAAAGAAGGAAATCGAAGAAGTACTTCTACATCCGTTGGATATGATTATATCGAAGGCTTCATGTTTGCTGATAATCAAATATTAATAGAAATTGCTGATGCAACAGAAATTGTAAGAGATGGATTAGAAGTTAAAGGAGGTTTAATAGCTATTGGAAGTGTTTCTGTAGATTCTTCCTCAGTAAACATAGAAAGAAACCTAAGGTTATTCAATTATTCTCACCCTACCTTAGTAGTAAATTGGAATGTAAAATATGCACGACTTTCAGAAATATTCTTTGGTACAGAAGCTCCTATGTACAAACAAGAAGTTGGATTTAAAGTATTTTAAAATATATATGACACTAAACAAAGGAAAAAAATATGAAGCACAAGCATTAGCTATTGCTATGGTAATAATGGTTGTTTCATCGATAATAGCAATGTCTGTATATTTCAGATCTCAAAAAGACAAAACTTTAACATTAGAAGAAAGAGCCTCTGCCGAGGCATTAGAAATATCAGATTTGTTAATAGATAAACTTACCCTTTTTACTGTTCAGGATGTAATAGAGAAAGTATCTGAATTACAAGACGAACCCTTTGACTATTCCATTGGTACAGTGCCCCCACTTAGTGAAAACCATGATACTTTTGAAATTAGTTCTCTTCTCACAAGTTTGGGAGTTGAAGAGAATATTAGAACACTATCTATTTGCCCAATTGATATAGAAGATGGAGAAGGCTTCAATGAGTATCAACTAACAATTAAACAAGCAGATGAAAACACATATTTTGAAATCAGGCCAGGACAGGTATGGAGCCTTCCCATAAAAGGATATGACTTAGACTCTAGCTGTTTGATGTCTCTCAATTTTGCAGTTAGAGGTGATCCAGGAGCAGGATTTTCCGTTATGAAATCATATGCAAAAGATTATGAATTTTCCTCTCCTTTGTATAAGGACTATGAATATTTAGATGTTCAAAATTATTGTTTTGCAAATTCGGAAGATACCTGTAACAATCAAGATAACAGTTTTTTTGATACCAATTGGCAAAAATACAACATTAATGAAAATAATAGTGAAATACAGATAGAATTAAAAGAGGAAGTGGATGGGTATGTTCTTGATGAAGTAAGAATCAAAGCAATAGGAGGAACTATTGGTCTAAAATACAAAACCGTACCTCCAGAGTGCCTTACAGGCTTACGAATGATCCATCTCAGAGTTACTGCAAACTGTTATGGAGTATACAGGGGCAAAGAAGTTTTAATTCCAGAAAAGAAATGGCATAATCCCCTTTTTGATTATGTTGTTTTCAATGGACAAAATTCAATTTAGAAGTTTACATATTTAGCAACATAAAGTATATTGAACATATGTCTTGTAAAAGAATTTCAATAAAATTTGGAGGAGAATCAGGACAAGGTATTAATACTGTAGGAAAGATTCTTTCGAAAGCTTTAAATAAATATGGATTTAAAATATTTGCATACAGAGAATACCCATCATTAATAAGAGGCGGAACAGCATCGTACCAAATTGATTTCTCAAATAAAAAAATCAATTCTTCCTCTCGAAATTGTAACATTCTCTTAGCTTTTACAGCTGAATCTGTATCCGAATACCTTCCCCTTGTTTCTGACAACGGTATTGTCGTATATGATTCCAAAGACGTATCTCTTTCTGAAGAACAGGAAATA
>CAZAQC010000023.1:1887-5067 GCA_964487525.1 uncultured Candidatus Saccharibacteria bacterium
ATAAACTCATTTGATCCTAAAAAAACAGATTATGTTTCTCTTTCGGAAGAACAAGAGATACAAATAAAAGAAAGAAATATTTCCTCAATTTTTTTAGACTCTAGCTTAATTGCTACTGAATCAGGGGGTACTGAAATTATGTCCAATGTAGTTATGCTAGGCTTCCTTTGGAGAATATTGAAATTAGATGATGAATTTTTAATAAAAATTATTTTAGATTTTTTTAAAGATAAAAATATTGACTTTGAAGCTGAGAGAAAATGCATATTAGCAGGATACGATTCACCAACTTTTAGACCTGAATTTGAAGAAAAACTTGAAATCCCCAAAGAAGAATTTCTTAAAAAGAAATCAATAACTATAACAGGAAATGATTCCTTAGCTTCTGGTGCTCTTTCTGCAGGAGTAAGAGCTTATTATGCATATCCTATGACCCCTGCCACTTCCATATTGAAATTCTTAGGAGATACTTCAAAAGAAACAGGTGTTTTAGTTAAACAGGCAGAGAACGAGATAACTGCAGTGCAAATGGCCTTAGGTAGTATGTATATGGGAGCTAGAGCGTTAACAGCAACCTCAGGAGGAGGATTTGATTTAATGACAGAAACAATTTCTTGTTCTGGTATGTCTGAGACTCCTTTAGTTATCGTTCTTTCTCAAAGAGTTGGAGCTGGTACAGGAGTTCCTACATGGACAGGAGCTGGTGATTTAAATGTTGCTTTGAAATCTGGACATGGAGAATTTCCAAGATGTGTAATAGCTGCAAGTGATGCCGAATCTTCTTATACATTAATACAGAAAGCCTTTAATATAGCCGAGGAATATCAATTACCTGTAATACTGTTAACAGAAAAACAAATTTCTGAATCTTTCTTTACTTTAGATGCTTTACCAAAAAACATTCCAATGGAAAGAGGATTGCAAGATGGAACTTTGAGATACGAAATCACTGATAGTGGGATATCACCAAGATGGCTTCCATCTAAAGAAAAGGAACCATACTTAAGCAGTAGTGATGAGCATTTGGAATCTGGAGATAGTACAGAAGAAGGTGATGACGTTATAGTGATGTCTGAAAAGAGACTACGAAAACTATCAACTCTTAGTGAAGAGATTCCTGAGCCAAAATTATATGGATCTAAAAATTCCAGAATTACATTTATAGGCTGGGGAAGTACTAAGAATGTAATTTTAGATGCAATAGAATCAGGCGAAGATATTAGCTATCTACACTATGAATATATATATCCGTTCAAAGAAGAAATTTTTAAACAATTAGTAGAGGAGGGTAGGAGATTGGTTTTAATTGAGAATAATCAATCAGGAGAGTTAGGTAACTATATTAAAGAACAAACAGGATATGAATTTAATGAAAAATTATTAAAATATAATGGAAGACCATTTTTTCTTGAAGATATTTTAGATTATTTAAAAATTTAAATGAGTATAGATATTACAGAGTATAATATTGATAGTAGACCAACTTGGTGTGCAGGTTGCGGAAATTTTGTAATACACGCTTCTTTAAAGAAAGCACTATCAGAATTAAACATCAAACCATCTGAAGTCTTTATGTCATTTGATATCGGATGTAATGGAAATGGAGCAGACAAGATTAATGTTTACAGATTTAAAGGATTACATGGAAGATCTATACCACTTGCAGTAGGTGCTCATCTTGCTAACAGAAGGTTTACTGTATTGGCAGATATAGGGGATGGAGGATGTTTTCATGAAGGGCTGGATCATATTGTTCATGCTATTAGATCCAATTATAATATAACAATATTAATACACAATAACCAAAGCTTTGCTTTAACAACAGGACAAGCTACCCTAACTACAAACAAAGACAAAGCAATGTATGCATTTCCTTCTGGAAGAACAGAAAGAGATTTTAATATTTCAGAATTCATATTAAATCTTAATCCATCATTTTACGCAAAAGCATATTCCGGAGACCCAATACAACTCTCTGAAACAATTAAAGAAGCAATAATCAATAAAGGATGTAGTATAATTGAGATAATGCAACTATGTCCTACATATAATAAAGAGTTCACCCCTGAATGGGCAAATCAACATATTAAAAAAGTTGCAGAAATAGAAACATATAACAGCTCTTCGTTGGAGGATGCTAGAAAATTAGTTTTAGATAATGCAAACATGTACGTTGGAACTATATATAAAAATGATAAACTTCAGACCTTTTACGATTCCGTAGAATCGAGAAAAAGCTCTGTAACAGAATTAGTAGATGAGGTAAAACCGTATGATATTACTAATCTTTTAAATAAACTAGAATAAAATGGAATCAACAATACTTACACCAAAATCAATAGCAATAGTTGGAGTATCCCAAGATCCAGATAAAATTGGTTCAGTATTGCTTAGAAACTTAATAAATGGCGGTTACAACGGGAAAATATATCCAGTTAATCCCAAATATGAAGAATTACAAGGAAGAAAAGCTTACCCTAATGTTATTTCCATCCCCGATAGTGTAGAAATGGTTTGTATCTCCATCCCATACCAATTTGTTGAAGATGTTGTTGATCAATGTGTTACAAAGAAAGTAAAGAGTGTTGTGATAATAAGTGCAGGATTTAGAGAAACAGGAGAATCAGGAAAAGAGCTAGAGAGTAGAATAGCCACTAAATTGAAAGCTGAAGGTATAAGGTTAATAGGACCAAATTGTCTTGGTTTTATCAATAATAAAGCAAAAATAAATCTTTCATTTGCTAGAGAGAATCCAGGGAATGGTAAAATTGCTTTCATATCTCAATCAGGAGCATTTTGTACAGCTATATTAGATATGGCTTGTGAAAAGAAACTTGGATTTTCATACGTAGTATCTATTGGTAATAAAGCTGATATTCAAGAAAATGAATTAATGGAACAGTTTGTTTCAGATAATGATGTTAGTGCAATAGCTTTGTATCTAGAAGAATTTAGTGACGGGAAAGAATTTGTCTCATTATCACAAAAAGCAAAGAAACCCATTATACTGATAGCTCCAGGAAGCTCTGAAAAATCTCAAAAAGCTATATCTTCTCATACAGGCTCCCTCGCATCTTCTTTTGATACAACTATAGCTGCAGTTAAAAAAGGAAATATGATGTTTACTGAAAATTCAGAAGAGCTATTCAAACTAATGCAGCTAATTAACCTTGGAGCCTT
>CAZAQC010000023.1:5077-11769 GCA_964487525.1 uncultured Candidatus Saccharibacteria bacterium
ACCAAAAGGAAAAAATATTGGAATAATAACAAATGCTGGAGGGCCAGGAATAATAGCTGTTGATAGGATTGAAAAAGAAGGACTTCAACTAGCTGAAATTGGAGAAAAAACAGTTCAAAAGCTTCTTAAATACCTACCTTCTGAAGCAAGTATCTCTAACCCAGTTGATATTTTAGGAGATGCAAAGAGTGATAGGTACGAATTTGCGATAAAAGAATTGCTGGAAGATGTTTCAATAGATTGCATTCTTACTATTCTTACACCTCAATTAATAACTGAAATAGAGGGTACAGCACAGGTAATAGCAGATATAACAAGAACATCTCCTAAACCAATATTTACATGTTTTTTGGGAGGAAAAAGTGTTAAGTCAGGTATAAGAATATTGGAAGAGAATAATTGTGCGTGGTTTAACGATATCCAAGAAGCCTTGCATCTAGCTTCAAAATTAGTTGAATTTGAGGAGAACAAAGAAGTCACAAAGGTTGTTGATTGTAATGATTATTCTAAAAAGCCTAAATACAAAAAAGAAGTAGAAGAATATCTCTATAATGAAAAAATTGGAATTCTACCGGATGAACTATCTATAAGAATGCTTGAGGAGTTTAAAATTGATACTCCAAAACAGATGGTTGCCACTAATTTAGATCAGGGAAGAGATTTTGCTGCAACTTCTTTTCCTGTTGCAATTAAGGCAACTTCTGAAGATTTAGCTCACAAGACAGATTTTAAGGCATTGTACTTAGATATTAGAACTATTACAGAATTTGAAGAAAAGTTTAATGAGTTAAGAGAAACAATTATAAAAACAACAGGTAACGCTGCTCCTAAGATATTAATACAAGAAATGATAAATGGAAATCTTGAATTTTTTGTTGGTGCAAATAGAGAGGGTGGCTCAGATATCTATGAAAAAGACGGTTTAGGATTTGGCCATCTATTAGCTATCGGGCAGGGAGGAATATATACAGAAGTATATAGAGATATTAGGCATATACTAATACCAGAGTGTAAAGAGAAAATAGATTTCATACTCTCAAGAACAAAAGTTTCTATGATAATTGATGGATATAGAGGAAAGCCTAAACTTGCAAGAGAGAAATTAATAGATTTATTAATGAATATTCAAGGATTACTTATATCCTATCCGGAAATTATTAGTATGGATATGAATCCAGTCATGATAACTGAGGATAGGGCTGTTGTAGTAGATGTTAAACTATATGTTAGTAAATAAGACTTAATATCTATTGAGTTTTTTTGTTGTTATCCAAACATGCTTGTACAAATCCCATAAACAAAGGATGAGGTTCTAAAAATCTACTTTTTAATTCTGGATGATATTGAGTACCAATAAAGAATGGATGAACCTTTTCTGATAACTCTATAGCCTCTACTAAAACATCATCAGGACTTTTCCCACATAATTTCATATCTGATTTCTCAAAAGTATCTCTATACTCATTATTAAACTCATATCTATGCCTATGCCTCTCTTGAACAACAGGTAATGTACTAAATAGGCCATTACCATATTTCTTATATAGCTTATGTACTAAAGAACTTTCATTAATATTGCATGGCCATGCCCCCAATCTAATTGTTCCTCCATATTTTTTGTTTTCAAGTAATTTTTTTTGATCCTTCATAAGATGAATTACAGGATTCTTAGATTTAGGGTCAACCTCTTCAGAGGTTGCATCTTTTATTCCTAATACATTTCTAGCGTACTCAATAGTTGCCATCTGCATACCGTAACATAATCCAAGATATGGTATCTTCTTCTCTCTAGCGTACTTTACAGCCATAATTTTACCTTCAGAACCCCTAGAGCCCCATCCTTGAGGAACTATTATTCCATCCATCTTAGATAAGTCTTTTATACTTTTAGGATTATTTTCAAGTTCATCAGCAATGATCCAATGTATATTAGGAGTTACAGAGAAATCCCAACAAGCGTGATTTATAGCTTCTAAAACAGATACATATGAATCCTTTAAATCAAAATCACCACTTTTAAAATATTTCCCAACTATTCCAATATCAATATTTCCTTTTGGATTTTTTATCTTACTGACCTTTTTCTTCCATTTTAAGTACAAAGGTGTTTCTTTTGGTCTTAACTTTAATGATTTCAGTATCTCTTCACCTATATTCGCATGCTCAAAATTCATAGGGATATCATATATACACTTAACATCAGGAGCAGATATGACATGATTTGTTGGAACAAAACAGTATCTACTTATCTTCTCAATTCTTTCTTGATCAAGACCTACCTCTGAACGAGCAATAATGAAATCAGGATGAATAGCATGCCTATTTAATTGTTGTATAGAAAGCTGGGCGGGCTTAGTTTTCATTTCACCTAACATAGGAGGAACAGGAAGGTATGTTACATGTATATGTATAACATCATTAGGATTCCTTAGCTTCATACATTTATTTGCCTCTAGCATCAACCCATTTCCTATCTCCCCAACAGTACCACCAATCTCTATTATTGTAATTTCAGATTTTTCTTTTTTACTTACTCCTTCTATCCAATCAACAATATTTTCCGGAACATGATGATCAAGACTTACCCATTTACCATTATATTCTAACGCTCTTTCCTTCTTTATGACATTATCCATAACAGCACCTAAAGTCATAGAATTGGGCCTAGCAAAAGATTGATTAGTAAATCTTTCATATGTACCCATATCCATATCTGTTTCAAAACCATCTTCCAAAACAAAAGTTTCTCCATGTTCAAGGGGATTCATAGTCCCTGCATCAATATTGATATATGGATCAGCCTTAATCATTGTGATTCTTTTACCGCAAGACTTGAGGATAAAACCTATAGAGGCTGCAGATACTCCTTTTCCAATTCCAGAAATTACGCCTCCCGAGATAAATATGTATTTTGACATGCACGTGTTAATAGAGGTTATTTGATAATCTATCTAATCAGAATAGTATTGTCAAGCTAATCAATATTTTCTAGTAAAATCAATATCTTCTGCATCAGCTTTTGCACCCGCTCTACCTAAATCTTTCTCATATTTCCATGAGTAATCTCTGTATTTTAATACTCTCTTTCTTCTTTCCCTTACAGACCTTTTTCCTATCATTCCAGGCCCATTTATACATCCACCTTTACAATTTAGAAAGTCTAAGAATTTGTAATGTTTGTATTTACCATCCTTAAAATTATCAAATATTTTCATTAAATCATTTAGTCCTTCTTTAACTAAGATTTCCCTTTTCTTAAGAATATTACTGTAATTTAAAGTGTTAGAAAGACCACCCGATACTGGATATATTTTCGTATAGTCATTGTAAAATTTATCAAAGCTCTCAATATATTTAGAATCCTCAACCTTCTCAGGAATATTCTTACTAACAAGAAGAGCCTCTAATTCTTTGAATGTCATTACATAGTCAATGGTGCCTAACTCTTTAGCTTCTAACTTCTTCGTTACACAAGGGCCAATAAAGACTAGCTTGTAATCAGGATATATCTTCTTACATATGAGACCCATACTTCCCATAGGAGAATGAACGGGGACTAAATTTTCTACTAGATGAGGATATTTAACTTTTATAAAATTTACTAAAGTAGGGCAGGGGGATGAAATCCAAGTTTTTTCTTCTTTTTTCTCTATACTCTCCTTAAGAACTGCATAGTATGCTAAGTTTGTCATCTTAGCACCGAAAGTTAACTCCAATACTTTATCAAATCCTAACATTCTTAGTCTGTATACAATATCAGGATAATCAAATTCAGTAACAAAGGATGGAGCTAACAGGCATATGTATTTTTGCTGTGGATCAAATTCCATATTAAAATATACAACAAAGATTTTATTAAAGAAACTAGACTTTTGTTATTTGTAAAAAATATGTAATATATATCTATGATGTATATACAGAGGAAAGAACAATTGTTAGAAAAGATATTAACTAGTAGGTTAATACAATTATCACTTTTCTATATCCTTCTCTTCCTTATACCATTTATTCTCAAGAGCCCTCAGTTGCTCCTAGGAAGCTTAATTAACTTTCTATTCATAATAGGGGTATCTCAATTCAAATTAAAAGAAATAATACCTGCATTACTACTTCCATCCATAGCTACATATTCATATGGATTACTATTTGGAGGAGCCACAATATTTCTTACCTATCTTATTCCCTTTATTTTCATTTCAAACTTAATATATATATTGGTATTTAAAAATATTAAAAAGGAATATATAAATATATTTATTGCATCATTGGTAAAAGCAATTTTTCTATTTCTCTGTACATACATTCTTTTCAAAACAGTTGGGTTACCAAAAACATTTTTGATCTCTATGGGCACCATACAGTTTTTCACAGCTATTATTGGGGGAGGAATAGCGAGTAGGGTAGCTAAGCTTTAGACATATATCTCGATTTCTCAGTTTTATTAAGCCTCTCAATAGAGTATCTAAGCATAGTTCTAGGCATCTTTAAATAATATATATTTAAGAAATTTTTCAGTACCTTTTCATCCTTTTTCCCAACCTCTCTAAGCATCCATCCTAATGCCTTGTGTATTAAATCATGCTTGTGGTCAAGAAGTTTTTCACTGAATGTTAATATATCTTTAAAATCATTGTTTCTAATGAATGTAAATGTAGAAAGAATAGCTACTCTCTGTTCCCAGATATTTTTACTCTCTATCATTTCATACAGTATTGACCTATCTTTCTCCTTTAAGTATTCACCAACTATTTTAGGAGCACTCAAATCAACTAAATCCCAATTATTAATATACTTAATGTTTTTAATATAGTATTCATATATTTTCGTTCGTTCTTTCTTTTCCGCCTTTTCATATTTGTATGTTAATGTCAGCAGACTAAACAACCTGTATTCGTGAATTTCATTATGTAAAAAGTAATTCAATGTATCAAAATGTATCTCTTTGTAATACTTCTTACACAATTTTCTAATTTCTGGAACAACTACTCCTACAAACACATCTCCTTCTCCATACTCTCCCTTTCCTGTCTTAAAAAACCTTTGGAGTATATCTGCTTTCTCTTTGGAAGATACTTTTTTGAAATCTCTTACAATATCCTCTGTCATTACTGTTTAATTGCTTTCATATTAAAATCAGCAACATATACTGCCAAATTAAGAGTGCTTTTTAAACTTTCAACAGATATATCTTTTTCTAATAAATCAGTTGAATTAGGGGTATCGCTTGTTCTAACTAATATCCATAACTTGTCAGTTACAAGACCTGTAAGGATAGTTTTTGAAGATAGAAGAGATTGGATATCTTTTAGAGAGAAGAAGCTGTAAATTTTTTCTTGATTTTCATTTAAATGAGAAGGATGTGTATGCATATTAAACAGGTACTCAACAGAAACATTCTTAGGAGCATTTTTGTAATATATATCTTTTCTTTTCAGAACTTTTTCATTAAGTAAAACCTCTTTTCTAAAATATCCTTTCTTTGTTGGATGAGGGATATATTTAACATTTAAGCTATGATTACTACTAACAGAAAACTCATTTCCTCGAACAACAGAGCTAAGTATTAACTCACCATCTGCCCAAAACACAGATATTGCTCTTTCTAAGCCATCCTTTAGAGTTTCTTTATATATTCCAATAACATCACTCCAAAAATCAGAAGGAAAGGATATAACCTCTGGCAGGTTATATCTAAACGGATATACCTTACTCTCTCTCCATTTGATCATTTTTTTGTAAAAAACAAAGAAAGAAGAGGAACTTTTGTTGTTTTTAAATATATTGAACATAGTAAAATATATAACAATGGTAAGAAATATGGAAGATATTGACCTATGAGTTTAAACCTGTAATATATTAAACAGGGTTATTTAACATAAAAGCGGCTGGGCAATGTAAGGACATTGCTACGAGGCAGGAGTTATCGAGTAATCAGCGGGTACTCCTAGGCTATATTTGTTAGCCTAAAGGTTAAACCAAATACACAAAGTTTAATCATCAATCCCTATTCAACTAAAATTAAAACCTACTACTATGTGTGGTATTTTCGGATACTCAGGAAAAAATGTTGCAAATGATTTAATATTTGAGGGTTTAAAAAGACTTGAATACAGAGGGTACGATTCTTGGGGCATTGCTGTACTGAAGGACGGAAAAATTCATCAATACAAAAATATTGGAATAGTTAAAAAAGAAAAGGATCTTTCACTCTTACCAAAGACAAATTTAGGAGTGGGTCACACTAGATGGGCTACTCATGGAGGAGTAACAAAGTTAAATGCTCATCCACATATATCTACTTCTAAGGATTTCACACTTGTTCAAAATGGTATTGTTGAAAACTTTGATCAATTA
This sequence comes from uncultured Candidatus Saccharibacteria bacterium, assembly GCA_964487525.1. GTDB lineage: Bacteria > Patescibacteriota > Dojkabacteria > SC72 > SC72 > UBA2177. Next base: position 11,432 of record CAZAQC010000023.1, read on the forward strand.
AAGAAGATTTTAATCAAAGAAAAATATAATTTTATTTCAGAAACTGATACAGAAGTCATTGTAAAATTAATAGAAAGAGAAAAAACAAAAGGTACAGAATTAAAGAAAGCCATAATTAAAGTATTCAAACTTCTAGAAGGAAGAAATACAATAGCGGTATTAGATTCAAAAAATGAGAGACTTTTTGCAGTAAAAAATGGCTCTCCTCTTGTATTGGGGATTTCAAATGATGGTATATATATTGCATCGGACGCTCTTTCATTTTCACCATATACAAAGAAAATTATTGTTCTAGATGATTACGATATGGTAGAGATAAGGGGGAGAGATATAAGCAT
>CAZAQC010000024.1:0-11057 GCA_964487525.1 uncultured Candidatus Saccharibacteria bacterium
AAATCTGCCATCTGTTTATCCAAATCTGCCTTACTCTCTGCTAATGAACTAAACTCCCCCCCTATCTTCTCTACCTCAAACCTAAGCATAGATATTGTACTTTTCTTAATATATATACTCTCTACTAAATCCTTCCAATTATCCTTATTTAAGAAAAAATTACTTAACTTATACCTACTCTGCATATACAAATCACCCAACACCTCATCTATTAAAACCTTCATACCCTCTAACTGAACCCTCTTCTCCTCTATAGCTACAACCTTTGCATTTATCTCTACCTCTGTATTGGTTATATTTTCTTCTAATTTGGCTATCTCCTCATTAAGAAGAACAATCTTTTGTGATATTGAATAATTACTATTACTAATTGCCTTAATCCTATTCTCTACACTACTTAAAATACTCTCCTTCTCCTTTATTTCCTGTTCCTTCCGAGATATCTCATCCTCTAATATTGCTACCTCATTTGAATATATGGGAAAATTAAAAAGAGTTACTGAGTAAATACTCAAACCTAAAACTAAAAAAATATTTATGATTGTTTGGGGCACTTTTGACATTACAGCATTATACCATTACTCTATAATGTTTTTTACAAAGCCAATGATATATGGAAGAAACACTATTAATCCAGTAATTACAGACACACCTGAACTTACTAAAACTGCTCCAGCACTAACATCCTTAGCATATTTAATATTAACCTTGTACTCTAGAGATACTGTATCACACAGTGCTTCAATAGCACTATTGATTGTTTCTGAAATAAATACCATTGATATTACTAAACTCAAAGCTATCCAATCAAAATGAGATACCCTAAGAATTAAACCTGCAAGTATTACGAAAAAAGCAAATATTAAATCTATTCTAAAGTTTCTCTCATTCTTTAGTATTAATTTAATACCATTTCTTGCATGACCTTGGCTCTTGAAAAAACTTTCTGCTTGATATTTATGATTTTTCATTATTTAGAAACAAATCGTACTAACAGCTGTAACAACAAAAGTATAACCATAACGAAAATAAAACCAAGTATAGCCCAGGTTAAAGTACCCTGCGCTTGCTTCACCCTTGCAGGATCGCCTGCAGATATCATCCACATATATCCACCCTGGATTATAAAGGCAATACATATTAACCCTGCTATTGGGAATAGATAACCTAAAACCTTATCTACCAAATTTGATATTCCACCACTACCTGAAATGGTAGGAGGATTTTGAGCGTAGACAGAAGTACTGAAGAAGAGTAATGGAAGAAAATAAATAGTTTTTAATATATTTTTCATTATTTTGTAGTTAATACCTCGTTAATTATAAATTCTATAATTGTCGGAGACAAGAACACAAGAACCAAACCTAATAAAGAGTATACCATAGACCTAGTAGCTCCTTTTATTTTATCCTCATCACCGAAGGATAATATAAACTTAAAACCAGAAATTACTAAGGATATAACTACTATTATAACGGAGAATGAGATAGCAAAGTTTGCGAGAAAAATGACAAATTCAGACAAATTCTCATACCCCGTATTGTTAAGAATATTAAGATCTATCAACATACGGGTTTTTAATTAAAAGTCTCAAGTATTATTTAAGTACGTTCTTTAGAACAAACTGTACTAAGATTACTGATATAAAACAGATAACTAAACCAACTATTGCATATGTTAATGATTTTGTAGCTTTTTCAACTTTTGCTTCATCACCACCTGCTGTTATATACATGTATCCACTTCCTATTAAAACAACAACACATATTAAAGCTGCTAAACCAATTGCAAGATTTATTACACTAGAAACCCAACCTTTGAAATCACCAGTAACTCCTTCATTTATTCCACCGATCCATGATTCTGCATCTTGTGCAAATACTGCAGATGCTAAATAAGCGTTAGAACCTAGAACTGTTGCTGCTGCTAATGCTTTAGAAATTTTCATATATTATCTATTTAAATATTATATTAATGTCACAATTATATATAAAGCATACTCAATATGCAATACTAGCAAAATTACTTCTTTAAAACTGCAGTTAGAACAAAACCTATTATCATCCTTGCTAGAAATACAATTACCATACCGACTATTGCAGCTGAAATACCCTTCTGGGCCTTTTCTACCTTTTCTGGATCTCCTGCTGAAGTTATAAATGAATAACCCGAGGCTATTAAGATAATCACTGCGACTAAAGCGGAAAATCCAACAGAGAAGTTAAGAGCAGTAACTACTTTAGAATTTACAACAGATTCCAAATTTGCTCCGGATCCCCACTTTATTAACCCGTCACCTATTCCACTTATACTTGTCATATATGTTTAATAATTAACTATATATACCTAATCCTAAACTATTACTTAATAGCAATAGTATAGCAACAGAAAGAAGAATTACCAAAAATCCAATAATAGCATTAGTTAATATGTCCTTCCCCTCTTTCAATTTATCTGGGTTCCCTTGACTAGACATTAACAGATATCCTGAATATATAACTAAAACAACAACACATATAACAGCTAAAGGTACGGCTATATCAACAACTGCATTTATAAGACCCTCTGTGTCATTTATAGACCCACCTTCAAGATTTCCTAATCTGTCACTCAAAGTATCTCCTAAGCTTGCAGCATATACTCTGTTTACGAAAAGGTTGTGTATTTTCAAAATAATGTCCATGAGCCCAATTATACTATATCAATTATAAATCTGCATACTCGCATATAGATTGGTAATCACAAAACCTACATATATACCCAGGAGTAGCTCTGAATCTCCTTTCTTTAATACCATCAATTACCTCTAATAACTTTTCCTTTGCCTTCTCCCTCCTCTTTTGGGACACATCTACCTCCAATATCTTCCCTGTTTCAACATAAACATATACTGCCTTTTTAACCTTAAAACCTAACTTCTCCTCTGCAAATAGCGCATACAAAGGTAACTGCAAATTATCCTTAATATCCTTCTCTTCCTTTTCCTTACCAGTTTTGTAATCAACTATACAAACCTCAATAACACCACCTTCATTACTTATTAAATCTATCCTATCTATCTTTCCTACAAATACTGTACTCCCTATATGAACATTAAAGCTCTCCTCCAACCTTAAAGCTTTCTCATCCTTGTTAAAAGTATTTTCATAATAATTTTGAACTACATCTCTCCCCTCCTCCTTTCTTTCATTCTCGTGCTTACTACTCTCATAACCACTACCTACCCAGTTCTTTTCATACAATTTCAACAGATCTTCTTTTGTTGGAACAGCAGTTATTCCATCTAGACCCTCTCTGGATTGTATGAGCAGGGAATAGAAATCTTTAAATGTATTATGTATTGTAGTACCAAAAGATAGTGCTGCACTTGGCCTTTGAGGAACCCTTAATACATATGCATACTCGTATTTCCTTGGACAACTCTCATATACATTTAATTGTGAATAACTAAATCTTTTTACCAAATCCATTTTTGAATCATCATGCAAAATTGATTCAAAATTATCTTCGTCCAAAATATTTAAACTCAAATCCATACCTCCTAAATTCTTTACATCAACACTCTTAAATTCTGCTTCTATATTTCTATCTAATATCTCATTTAGAAACAGACTTGGTTTCTTTTTTCTTTTAGCATCACCATAGAAATATGCAGCCGAAAGAAAAAGCTTCTCCATTGCCCTTGTTGAACCAACATAAAACAACCTTCTCTCTTCTTGAATGTCTGATTCTTTTTTACTAATATCTTGAAGAACTGTTTCTTTAAACAATTCATCTGGTATAGGAATACTTTCAGCTCTACCCTGTGCTGGAAATCTCTGTGATACAAGATTAACTAAGAAAACAACAGGAAACTCTAGCCCCTTAGAACCGTGTACTGTCATTATGTTCACTCCGTTAAACTCATCCAAATCTGTTTGATCAACCAGTGGAGATTCCCCTATCTCAATACTGTAATTCAGGTAGTCCACATATTCATAAATATTTGATTCTGGATTATCCTTTTCATAACGTTTTACTAATTCAAAGAATTTATGAATATTTGAAACTATAAAAAGATTCTCTGGATCCTCATTTTCTAAAAATGAATTAAGGTAGTTACTTTGAGTAAGAAAATCGTAAAGAATTTCTAATACAGGTCTGTTATCTTTTACCTTCTTAATAGAAGAATCTAATATCATTAAAAGAGAACCCATCCCCGCAATTGCTTTTGGTGTTAGAACCTTACTTAGAGTTACTTCATCTATGTTTTTAAAACTTTCCTCACTATTTCCTTCACTTCCCAATTTAACTCCCCATAACTCTTCCATTTCTTCAAAAAGAGTAACCTTCTTGTTCCTGGCACTTTTATTAATCTCTACATACTCCCTTGCAGATAATCCCCATATGGGCATAGAAAGCAACCTGTACATGGATATTTCATCGGAATAGTCTACTAAAATCTTTAAAAATGCCACTAAATTTTTAATCTCATCTCTAAAATACAAACCCCTAGACCCCCCTAGTTTGTATGGAATTCCTTTGTGTCTTAATGCTTGTATAAAGGACTCTGCATGAGCATTAGCCCTTACAAATATTGCTATATCTGAAAACTTGTATTTCCCCTTACTACCATCTACAAAAGATGCCTGTCCTTTTTCATCAAATACCTGACTATTGCCTCCCTCTATTACATATTCTTCATATCCTGTAAGTTTTAATATCTCATCAGTAACCTTTTCAGCCTCTGAACTTTCATTATTGGCTACAATCAAGTTGATTGGGTTTTCATCTTTCTCAAAAGCACCTCTTGCTATTAATTTTTTATCTATCTTTTCTGTAACCTCCAATCTATTAGGATTATTATGCTTAATTAAAGCATAGGAAGCATCTAAAATTTCTTGCCTAGAACGATAATTCTCAATTAAAACAATCTCCTTAGCCCTAGGATATGTTTCTTTAAATTGTAAAATGTTTGATATAGCAGCTCCTCTAAACTTGTATATTGCCTGATCATCATCTCCCACTACGGTTAGTAAAGGCCTCTTTTTAGAATCCTGCCTATTCCCTAGGACCAAAGTATTAACAAGAGCATTTTGTGTGAAGTTTGTATCTTGGAACTCATCAACAAGAATATATTTAAAATGTTTTCTGTATTTAGAAAGCACATTCTCCCTCTCCCTAAAAAGTTTCAAAGTAAGTATTATTAGATCTCCAAAATCAATCTTAGAATTCTCTATTTTAAGATCCGTATATGTTTTATATGTATTAGCTAATTCGCTACTTTTTAAGTACTCCTCCTTTTCTTCCTTCGTACTACGAGCCAAACCTTCTACATATTTAAGATATTCCTCTGGAGAAACATCTTCATCCTGTAATCTGGAAAAATGTGTAATTATGTCATTTAGAAACTTAGTAGGATTACCCCTAGGTCTTAAAATCTTTAGAGGAAGATCATAGAAATGTCTTCTTAAAAAAATGTAGGATTGGGCTGTACTAATTAAAGAATATCCCCCGTCTAAACCAATATTATATCCATCCTCTCTTAGTACTTTGTCACAAAAAGAATGGAATGTTGATATTAATGGTTCTTCGTATCCATACTCCATCTCAACATCAACCCTATCTTGCATTTCTTGGGCAGCTTTTTCTGTAAATGTTAAGGCCAATATTTCGGATGGCTTAGCATATTCCTTCTTTATTATATTTATAATCCTTTGGGTTAGTACTGCTGTTTTTCCTGTACCAGCGCCAGCTATGATCAAAAGGTCACCTTCATTGTATTCAACTGCTTTCTTTTGATTTTCATTTAATCTTATCTGAGACACTATTTAGAAAGGAAAAATAATATAACAATGTAGAGGATTACTCCTAGTATCAAAGCTACTGTCAAAGCAAATAGTAATTTAGAACTGGGAAATCTATTAATAAACTCCTCAATATTTTTCTTCAAATCTTTGTTCATAGTTGATTCTTTAAAATTATTTAGCTAGCTTCTTTAATAGCTCCACTTCTTTTAATATGGTTTCTGTTTTTTTCAATGCTGGGGTTTCTAGAATGAAGGGTATATTTTTGAATTTGGAATATTTCAATATCCTTTCTATTGTAGCTTCACCCAATTTACCATCACCTAGATTTGAATGTCTATCTTTGTTTGAACCACACTCTGGCATAGAATCATTAAGATGGATACTTTTAATATTGTCTATTCCTAATTCTCTGTCCAAATCCTCTACTACTCCATCAAAATTGTTAACCCAGTCATATCCAGAGGCATAGGTGTGTTGAGTATCCAAGATATAGCCTACCCTTTTCTTGTCCTTAACACCCTCTCTCATTAACTTAAGTTCAGTAAAATTTCTCCCTAAATTACTGCCTGTACCTGCTGTAGTTTCTATTAACAATTTTTGTTTACCTTTTACCTCATCTAATACCCACTGTATACCGTAGGATATTCTTTCTAAACTGTCTTCGTATGATAGTTCTTGTTGAGAACCAGGATGAAAACACACCCCTAATATCTCGCTATCTATTTTCCTTTTTTGTATTTCATTCGCTACTCTTTCTGCAAAATCTAAGTATACAACTAAGCCCATTTTTCCTAAGTGAAATAGCTGTTTGTCTTTTCTTGCCAGATTGGTTAAATATATTCCATGTATTAAGATCCTTTTGATATTAGATTTCTCCAATTCATTAACAAATTTATTAATATCCTCATCTGATATTAATTTTGTAGCCCACCTCATAGGGGCAGTTGGCATTATTTGTATGCTATTTACTCCATACTTTTCACCATTTTTTATTGAATTTTCGATACCACCAGATGATGATACATGAATACCTAAGTACATAACATATTCTAGCATAGATATGGATAATGAAGTATAATTATGGCTGTTTGGAGAGGTGCCTGAGTGGTCGAAAGGAACTCACTGCTAACGAGTCATAGGCCTTAAAGCCTATCGCGGGTTCAAATCCCGCCCTCTCCGCCAGATTATTTATCTATTTTCAGAACTGAAAGACGCTAACTTTTTTGAAATTTCCGTAATAATCCTTGTCCAAAGGAAAGCAGTATTAGCGATATTTTGATTATTCTAAACAACAATCTACAGCATCTTTAACAATATCTCCCATCTTACTCCAGAAGTTTTTTTTCTTACTCTCTTTCTTTTTAATTTTCTTCTTCTCTCCTTCAGCCATAATATTTATTTTTTACTCTTTACATCCTCTGGCTTAATTAATCCCATATTCAAAGCCCAAAACAATGAATACAAACCATATGCTTTTTCAAACATCTCCTCTGCTAACTCTTTATTACCCCTACCCAAATGCTTAGTACCATACTCCATTAATCTGTAGCTTGAAGCTAATAAATGTTTAGATATACACCAAACCTCCCCTTCATAATCCTTTATTATTTTTTTCAATAGTTCCTTCCTCATCTCTCTTATCTCTTCTAAAACTTCGTAATATTCTGTTTTCCCTGTTTTAGCTCCACTAAAGAAAAGGTGCTCTTCTATGGAGATTAAATTCATTATTGCAATTGAAAGATCTTCGTCTGCAGACAAGTCGAGCTTATTATCTTTCTTTAAAGCATCATACTTATCTACTAATTCTTGAACTTCTTGCATATCTATCTCTTCATTTATTTTTTTCATAATACCAATATTATATTTTAAATAGCGTTAATAAACCACTATGTAGAACAGTATTGTAAGCAAAAGTAGTGAACCTACAGTAAATACAACCTTCTGAAATGGAATATATACCTCTCCTTTATTCTTTTCTTTGATATAAAAATGTAATTTAGCAAAAAGAAAGAAAAATATGCTTCCCGTTACTATTCCTAACAATACCTTATCTATACCCCATAACTGATTTAGAGGATGGCCTACTATATCTAAGAGATAAAGAGTTAAACCTAGAAAACCATACATTGAAAATATTGCTAATACTTTACTTAAAGTACTCTTTATCTTCTTTCCTTCTAACCACGTAATCATCCACATAGTTGAGGATGTCACTAATCCACCGATCCATACTCCAATAATTACATCATCTATTCCTAAATACCTTGAAAATCCTAAGCCAGCACCTACAGCAACAGTACAAACAGGACATATGGCATATGTGGGCTTAGTAAGAAGCATTCCGATTCCAAGTACTAATAGCATTGAGAGTACACTTTTCCCTTTTTTGTTTTGTAAGATATACCCTATTACAACAAGTACAAACAGACTCAATATCCCAGCGAATATCATAATCTGGGTATTGTTCTTTCCTTTATCTACATCCTCCACTTTATCCTCTGTCTCATTCACAATCTTCTCTCCATCTACACCAGCCATTTTATTTAATTTCGTAAGAATTGGCTCTACTCCAACAAAACACTCTCCCTCTGAAAAGAGTAATGGAACCCCAGCGTTGTTTGAAGATATCTTACATATTTCTATTTTTTCTTGGAAAATTTTTAAATTATCCTTGTTTTCATATATTTCCAACTCATTTATACTAACCTTTGTATCCAATCCCTGATCCACTATCTCCTCTTTAACTACCTTACAATATGGACAAGTAGTACCCCAGAAAAGAATAGGTTCTTCCTGTGCAAATATGGGTTGTACAAAAGAAATAGCTAAAGTAAAAACTGTTGTTAAAAGAATTTGTAAAAACATGCCTTAGTTATACTAAAATTTAACTACTTAGACAAATCCAAAAACTTTTTAATCTTCTCTATTTTAGATTCTTTAATAGAATAGTATGTCTTGTTCCCTTCCTTTTTCTTTTTTAGAAACCCTTCTTCAAGCAAAATACCTAAATGGAAAGAAACTAAATTATGAGGGATATCTAATTTATCAGATATCTCTCCAGAATATTTGGCTCCATCGATTAATAGGCAGAGAATTCTTACCCTATTGGGTTCCGAAATAGCCTTTAATAATTTTGTTGTAGCATCAATCTCTTTGCAATTTTTGCAACACCCAGAACAGTTACATTTCATAGGGATGAATATACTATTTAGAGAGCTCTATGTCAATCCTTATTGACAGACAAACATATGTGCTACAATGGATATATAAATTATTATATTTAAATAATGAAATACCTTTATCTATATATACTCACCTTTGTTGTATTTTTAGCCATAGATTTTGTTTGGTTAAATTTTGTAGCTAAGAACCTTTATTCAGAAAAAATAGGACATCTATTAGCAGAAAATGCTAACTTAGTACCCGCCTTACTATTCTATCTGCTATTCGTCATTGGGATACTAATATTTGTAGTAATACCTGGATATGAGGCAAAATCAATAGGAAAAACTCTTTTTCTTGGAGCCCTATTCGGAATAATGACATACTCTACATATGATCTAACTAACCTGGCCACCCTAAAAGATTGGCCTCTATCCGTAACAATCATCGATATCATATGGGGAACATCAGTATCAACTGTAACAGCTCTTGCTGGATACTATATAGCCTCTTTTTTGAAGATATAAATAAAAGAAAAACATTAGCATTTAGTAATAAATAATATATACTTAATTAATGGAAGAGGAAAAAAACAAAAATGCTTCTTTTCTGACAGGACTATGTATCACCTTGGGAACAATAATTGTTGGGCTTGTCAGTTATATAGTTTTCACAACAGATTTTCAAACAGAGAAATTAAGATGTGAATATAACGGATGGGCATATGCACATGGAGAATCTTTTGATTCAGAAGATGGTTGCAATGCTTGTTCTTGTAATAATGGTGAAGTTGTTTGTACTTTAATGGCCTGCGATGAGCAGAAATAGTTATTTATTTAAATTATTATATTTTTATTATGGAAGTAGAACAGAATGCACAGGTAAGCCCTCCCCCTATGGAACAAACAGAGAACAAAGTAGTTCCTGTTGAGAAAAAGGGTAAGGATATTTGGGTTATCCTTTTAAATATATTCCTTGCTCTCATAACAATATTCCTTCTAGCCTATGTTGCATACAAGAATGGATATATAAATGTTGATAATATATTCAATACAAAGGAAGAGGGAGAAGAGCAATCAAGTGAAGAGGAAAATGAGGATAACAATGAGGCTACAGAAACAGAAGATGAAGAAGATGCAGAAGAAGAGGTAGTAATGGAAACATATGAAGGAGATGCCTTCACTGCAACAATCCCGGAGGGTTGGAGCATCGTTGAATTTACAGATGGTGATGGTTCAGACATGATGGTAGAGGGTGTTACATATATTGGACTAACCGGGGTAAAGGTTTTCCACGGAGAAGATCAGATTTTACACGTAAAGGCAGTTTCTGGAATCGGATTTGTAGGATGTCCTGAATTACCATTATTCTCAGATAGTAGTACTGCATACCAGACAGAGCAGGAAGAAATAAATGATGAAGTACAAATGGAGATGGAGCTATTGGATTATACCAATGCTGATTATTCAGACTTTGAGTGGTTTGGAAAGGATTTCAGAAGAGTAAATACATCCTTCTACTACGATACCGTACCAGGAAATAATTTCTTTGAACCACAGTGCGAAAGAATAGCAATTGGTGTACCTGGGTTTTCATTTGAAGATTCAGATGGTTACGAAGGAACAGCATATTTCTATGAAATAAGTGAAGATGCTTCTGAAGAGGAATTAGAAACACTAGATGGAATACTAGCAAGTATGGTTAGTGTTTAGAAGATAAAATAAGTAAAAAACGAGAAGAGGGATTAGGCTCTCTTCTCAGGAAAAAACGTTAAACATGTCGTCCATGCCCCTTCCCTATTACCATTCGGAAAAACAATCACAAGGGCATATGGTACAACTTTTTCCTTGTGCTTTAAATGAGTTTCAACCATAATAATTTCATCTCCCTTTTTAATTTTCTTTTCCCCTTTCAATAAGGGTATTACTATTTCTTCCATATCGGAGAGAGTTAAGATTATCCCTCCCTCTACATCCTTAACATTTCTTACATTCCCCTCTACATAACTGTTAAGACTTTTTTCATCCCTTTTGAATACCGCACTTACAAACATAGGAACCTTAGAATCAACTAATTTCTTATACCTCTCCTTAACATCTTTAACTT
>CAZAQC010000025.1:0-10509 GCA_964487525.1 uncultured Candidatus Saccharibacteria bacterium
GTGCAAGTGGTGGTGGTGGTGGACAGGGTGAAGCTTATGGAACCGCTGGGGCTGGTGGAAATGGAGGTGGAATTATATACATAGCTGCGAATACGATTACTGTTACAGGTGTTATTTCTGCAAATGGTGTTAATGGGGGGAAGGGAGTGGGGGCTAATTATGATGATGGTGGTGGCGGTGGTGGTGGTGCGGGTGGATCTATTAAATTAGTAGGGAACATTCTAAATGTAGGAGTAGGTAAAACAACAGCAAATGGAGGATTAGGTGGAGCTGCTGGACAAACAACAGCAAGTGGAGGAAATAAAGGAGGAAATGGTGGAAGTGGTAGAATAAGAATTGAATACGTTACAACATTCACAGGCTCTACCAACCCTGTATCTTCAAATGCAAAGATATAAATAATATCAGTATTTGAGAAAGAAGAGGAGGCGAAGGGCCTCCTCTTTGTTTATATAGATAATTATTATCTAATTATCTATTACTGTACCTTCTCTTCTTTGTTTGTAAAACCTACTATAGCAACTACAACTGCTATCAAGGTTATCACTCCTGCTAAAACATATAAAGAATTATCACTTAAAAAATCTATAACTGTGTCTGTAAGTTCTTTCTCTTCTTCTGTTACTTCTTCTTCTACTTCCTCTGAAACAACATTCTCTGGCTTATTAACATTAATTATTTCTCCAAGTGTTAAGGAGCCCAAATCAGCGCTATCCTCATCCAAATAAAAGAAATAATCTGAAGCTTCTGTAGCATAAATTACTGTTGCAAGAACACCATTCATTTCAGTTTCTGAATCATTAAGACATTCGATGGATAAAGTGGTTTCTTCAAACGATGAGTTTCCTCCCATTGTACAAAAATTTTCAGTCATACTTACTTCGGAGATGGTAACGTCCTCTGAGAAAAGAATATTTAAATCTAAGCCATCGACATAGCTCTCGTTTGAATTGATAATAACAGAAAGAGTTTTATTTTCTGGATCATCAGCCAATTCAATATCAACTGCAGCATATGTTTTATTGGCAAATAGAGTACCTACGCCAAATAAAACAACTAAGCTAAGAAGAAATTTCTTCAACATATTCATCTTTAATAAAAATTTATTATATATTCCAGACTATCAGAGTAAAAGTTTAATGTAAAGAGTACTCATTTTGTTGACAAAGATATATATTTATTGCAATATATATTATTAATGTAAATTTAGAGAACAAATATATGGACTGCCTAAGAAAAAGGTTTATTGTATTGGTTATTTCGTCTTTAGTATTAGTTCCGTTCTTTTCCTCCCCCGTATTTGCTGATTACATGACAATATCATTATCTCCATCTTCCGGAACCATATATGCAGATTCAACAGCTATATCCATAATAGTCAACTCTGGAACAGAAGAATTTACTGCCATAGATATCAATCTAGCATTTACAGGGGATGTAAGTTATATGAGTGCTACTGCTGCGAGTATATGTGGTGGTGGTTTTACTGTAACTAAAGGAACAGGTACTATTAATATTGAGTGCTTTAAAACCATATCCGTAGAAAAAGATCCGTACAATGGTGTAATAGCTACGCTTTATTTTAAATCAACAGGTACAGGTAGCTCCGTATTCTCATTTACTAGTGTGGACCCAAATACGTCTACTAAAACAGGTGGTACATACACACTATCTACTGCAAACAATCCAAATACAGGTGGTACATTGCCAGATTCTGGGCTATTTGATGATGCTAGAAGTATAGTTTTAGGTGGAACAGTATTAATATTGTTTGGTCTTTTCTTCAATCAGATAAGTGCAGGAGCCTACGCATTCTTAGGTAAGGTAAAAGAGCAAAAAGTTGTGTATGAAGTGAGAAAGACAGAAAAGAGGAGAGGAAAATTAGAAAAGAAATTTTAGTAAACTGCTATGTTCAAAAAGAAAGACGAGGAATCATATTCTGATAGATATATAGCTCCGAAGGGGTGGAAACCAAAAAACCCCGATGAGGACTACATCATCACATTTTTAGATATAGAATTAGCTGATGGAATAGAAATGGATCAGTTCGAAACTGTAGTTGCCGCTTGTGCTGCAGAGAGTTCTACTGGTACTTGGACAAAGGTCTATTCTGGAAAGGACTCAGGAGTACCTATGGCTGATAAAATGAGAGCCATAGCATTTGACTTAGAACCTGAAACAAAAACATTTAAAATAGCATATAAGGTTGATCTGTTTGAGGTAGATAATATGTCAGGATTACTTGCAGGAATAGTTGGTAATGTTGGTGGAATGAAGATGTTGAAAGCATTAAGATGTTTGGATATTAGATTCCCTAAATGTATGGTACAAGCATTCCCTGGCCCTCAGTTTGGTATTGATGGTGTTAGAGAACAGCTATTAATTGAGGAGGGCCCATTGCTATTAACTGTAGCTAAGCCAAAAGTCGGTAGAACAGCGAAAGAACAAGCTCAACTAGCTAAAATACTCTTTACAGCTGCAAATGGTGAATATCATGGTATTAAGGATGATGAAAATTTAACAAACCTTTTCTTTAACAAGTTTGATGAGAGGTGTGAATTAATACACAAAGTTAGAAGAGAGGTGGAGGAGAAATCTGGGAAAAGAAAATTCTTTTTGTGTAATATAACTCACTCTAATTTAGACATTATGATGTCTAGGGCTGATAAAATAAAAGCCCAAGGAGGAAGGTGGATGATGATGGATGTTGTTACTACAGGATTTTCTGCATTACACACAATGAGATTAAAAAATCCTGGTTTAGCAATACATGCCCATAGGGCTATGCATAGTCTTTTTACAAGAGAATCTGGTCCTGGAGTATATGATAAAGGAGAAATATTGGATTTCTCTATGTCCATGGTGGCAAATTCTAAAATAATGAGGTTACTAGGTGTAGATTCATTACATGGAGGAGCTCCAAAAACTAAGATGGAAAATTATGGCGAAGCAAAATTAATAAGAGATGTATTACAGTTAGACATAACTCCAGCTTCGTCCATAACGCTAGGACAAAATTGGTATGGTATGAAGCCTGTTTGGCATGTAGCCTCTGGAGGTTTACATCCTGGCAGTATCCCTGAAGTATTACATCAGTTAGGAGAGGACATTATGATCCAGTGTGGTGGTGGTGTTCTAGGTCATCCTTGGGGTATAGAAGCAGGGGTAGAAGCTGTTGTACAAGCTAAAGAAGTAGCATTGGGAAGTGGAAATATTAATGATTGGATTAAGGAGAATCCAGATAGTGCATTAGCTAAAGCTGCACAACATTGGGGATTTGAAGCTAAAATTGTTTAATTTCCCAAGCCAAATAGTGTAGAATAGTAATCATGTCAAACAAGGGTATTACACCAAAAGAAGAAAATTACTCTCAATGGTACTTAGATATTGTTGAAGAGGCACAATTAGCAGAAAATTCATCCGTTAGAGGTTGTATGGTCATAAAACCTTACGGTTATGCCATATGGGAAAATATTCAAAAAGGTTTGGATGCGATGATAAAAGAATCAGGTGCTAAAAATGCATATTTCCCAATATTCATACCAAAATCATTCCTCTCAAAGGAAGCAAGCCATGTAAAAGGATTTGCGAAAGAATGTGCAATAGTTACTCACCATAGATTAAGAGAAACTGCTGATGGAAAAGGGGTAGAAGTTGATCCAAATTCAAAATTAGAAGAGGAATTAATAGTTAGACCTACATCAGAAACAATAATGTATGATACATTTTCAAGATGGATAACATCTTGGAGAGATCTTCCTTTTAAGATAAACCAATGGGCCAATATAGTAAGGTGGGAGAAGAGAACAAGACCTTTCTTAAGGACATCAGAATTCCTATGGCAGGAAGGTCATACAGTCCATTCTAACCACGAAGAAGCACAAAAAGAGGTTCTAGACAGGTTAGATATGTATGTAGAGTTTGCAAGAGAATACCTTGCGATGGAAACATACTATGGTAGAAAATCAGAATCTGAAAAATTTGCGGGTGCAGAGGATACGTATGGAGTAGAGGCAATGATGCAGGATGGAAAAGCCTTACAATTTGGTACATCCCATGATCTAGGTCAGAATTTCTCAAAAGTCTTCAATATTCAATTTGCAGACAAGGAAGGTGTACTACAATATCCATGGCAGACGAGCTGGGGAGTTAGTACAAGGATGATAGGGGCATTAGTAATGACACATAGTGATAATAAAGGTCTTGTTTTGCCACCAAGTATTGCTCCTGTGAAGATTATTGTAGTACCGATATTTAAAGATGATAACAAAGAGAAAGTATTACAATATACAAAGGATATATGTAAGGAATTAAGTAAGAATAATATTGAAGTTGAATTAGATGATAGAGATTTTGCTTCTCCAGGAGTGAAATTCAATGAATCAGAGAAGAAAGGTATTCCTGTAAGAATAGAGGTTGGTGAGAGAGAAATGAAAGAGGGTGGCTGTGTACTTTTCAGAAGAGATACTCTTGAAAAGCGTATGATAAGTTTTGGAGATCTAAATAAAGAAGTTGTCTCTACTTTAGAGGATATGCAAAAGAAAATGTATGAAAAATCAAAGAAGTTACTCATATCACAAACCCATAGAGTAGAGGAATATGAAGAATTTAAAAAGACTTTTTCTTCTGATAAAGGATTTGTAAGAGCAAATTGGTGTGGGGATCCAAAGTGTGAAGAAAGTATCAAATATGACACAAAAGCAACCACTAGATGTTTAACAAAGGAAGGTGAAGGTAAGGTAGGTAAGTGTGTATACTGTGGAAAAAAGAGTAATCAAGAATGGATCTTTGCTAATGCTTATTAGTGAAACCCCAAGAAATTTTCTAAAAAAAGTTTTCTTCTTTTGTACAATCAAAATATACTCAATAGGGTGAATATTAAAACAGAAGAAATTTACTCGTGTAAAATTTCTTGTTATAAGGGTATAAATTTTTGTAGGGTATTTTTTGAACTGGTAGTTTGTAAGAAATTCCGTATAAGTAATTGAAATTTTGTCTCGTAGTTTCACTAAGATATGTTTTCTTCTGTATATGCTATATGGAAATATTATTCCCTTTAATAACCGTTTTCTAGGTGATTTTTGAGATAAAGACCGGTATAGCTTTGTTTCTCACTAATTATATCCTTTACACTTCCTTGGGCAACAATATATCCTCCTTTATCTCCACCCTCTGGCCCAAGATCTATTATCCAGTCAGAAAGTTTAATTACATCTAAATTATGTTCTACAATTATTACTGTATTTCCTTTATTAACTAAATCGGTAAGTATATTCATTAGATTATCTACATCGTAGTAATGAAGACCTGTAGTAGGTTCGTCTAATATATATACTGTTCGACCTGTAGATATCTTTGATAGCTCTTTTGCCAATTTAATTCTCTGAGATTCTCCACCGGATAGTGTGAGAGCAGATTGGCCTAGTTCAATGTATCCTAGTCCAACTTTCATTAGTATATCAAGCTTTTTCTTAAGTATTGGAATATTTTTAAAAAATTCAGAAGCATCTTCAACAGTCATCTTAAGTACATCAGCAATGTTCTTACCCTTAAAATCCACTTGTAGAGCCTCTTTATTGTACCTACTACCTTCACATTCATCACATGTTATATACATATCAGCTAGGAATTGCATTTCAATCTTAAGTTGTCCATCACCTTTACATTTTTCACATCTTCCACCCTTAACATTAAAACTAAATCTTCCTGGTGTGTATCCTCTTGCTTGTGATTCGTTTGTATTTGCAAATATTTCTCTAATTGGAGTGAAAAGACCAGTATATGTTGCAGGATTAGATCGAGGAGTACGTCCTATAGGGGATTGATCAATACCTATTACCTTGTCAATATTTTCTAATCCTTCTATATCATCATATGTTCCTTCAATTTGTTTCCCATTCATGATTCTGTTGGCTAATACTGGATAAAGAGTATTATCTATCAGAGAAGACTTTCCACTGCCAGAAACTCCAGTTATTGAAATTAGCTTACTTAGGGGGATCTCTATGTTTATATTCTTAAGGTTATGAGTTTTTACACCTTTGATTTTTATATAATCCTTAGGGGTTGTTTTTTCAACTCTATTTATCTTCTGTCCTACTACAAGGGACTTATTGATATATTTCGCAGTTAGTGAGTCGGAATGCTTAATGTCTTCAAAAGTACCCTTAGCAGTTACTTTCCCACCATGCTTTCCAGCTTTTGGGCCAATATCTATAATCCAATCGGCATGTCTCATAGTCTCTGCGTCGTGTTCAACAATGATTACTGTATTATCTAGATCTCTAAGGTCTTTTAATGAAGTAATCAGCCTAGAGACATCTCTTGGATGAAGGCCAATAGATGGTTCGTCTAGAACATATAGTACTCCTGAAAGACCTGTACCTATTTGAGATGCTAATCTTATCCTTTGAGATTCACCACCTGAAAGAGTATTTGCCTTCCTTGATATAGTTAAGTAATCTAATCCTACATTTGTCAAAAAGTTTAATCTACTTAATATTTCCTTAATAATTGGCTTTGCTATTGTATTCTTGTTTCCCTTAAGGGAAAGATTACTTAAGAATTCCTTTGTCTCATAAATGGACATGTTGGTTATATCATCGATATTTTTTCCTTTAATAGTGACATTAAGAGAGTAGGGCTTTAATCTTTTTCCTAAACATATGGGGCATTCTTTTTCTGTCATATATCTCTCTGTCTCCATCCTAGAGTATTCTGAACTGGTTTCTTTGTATCTTCTTCTCAATTCGTTAACAACGCCTTCATATTCAGCATGATGAATATTTGTTCTCCCAAATCTATTGGTATATTCAATGGTGTAGGGTGGCTTTGCCCCTGTCCCATAGAATATGAGGTTAAATATTTCCTTTGGATATCTACCAATGGGTGTTTTGAGATCAAAATTATGTTTCTCCGCTACAGCTTTGAGTATTCTTGTGGTCCAAGAGTCTTTTGTAGTTCTATTTCCCCATGGAAATATTCCTCCCTCCTGTATGGTCAAATTAGGGTTGTAGAGTAGGTTTATATCGATTTCTTTGAGAGTTCCTAACCCTGTACATTCTGAACATGCACCCTCTGGAGAGTTAAATGAAAAGGAGGATGGGGTAATCTTTGGATATGATATACCACATTTAAAACATGTATTATTTTCAGAGAAGAAGAATTCTTCTTTCTCCGTAACTATTTTCACTTCTCCATCAGATTGATTAGTAGCGAGCTCTATTGCATCTGTGAGTCGTTTTTTGTCTATATTGGTAGCATCCAATCTGTCTATTACAAGATCTACAGTATGTTTCTTGTTTTCATCTATTTTTATATTTTCTATATCATCAAGTAGAAAAATATCACCATCAATTATTACTCGGAGGAATCCTTTGCTGAGAAGTTTATCAAAAAGAGAAAAGAATTGTCCCTTCCTGTTTTTTATCAAGGGTGAAACTACCTGTATCTTTTGCGTGGAACCTTTAAGGGTACTGATCACTTTTTTTGATATTTCCTCAATGGTTTGAGCTTGAACTTCTGAACCACACTGAGGACAATGGGCCTGTCCAACATGTCCATACAGTAGTCTGAGGTGATTATATATTTCTGTTATTGTTCCGACAGTTGATCTAGGATTTGTAGAAGTTGTTTTCTGGTCTATGGATATGGCAGGGGAGAGTCCCTCTATGGATTCAACATCTGGTTTCTTCATCACACCAAGAAATTGTCTGGCGTAGGAAGAAAGAGATTCAACATATCTTCTTTGACCTTCTGCATAGAGAGTATCAAAAGCTAGGGATGTTTTTCCACTACCTGAAACTCCTGTTAGTACAACCAACTTGTTTTTGGGTATATCAACAGAGATATTTTGAAGATTGTTCTCTTTTGCACCTTTTATTTTTATAAAATCCTGTTTCATATCGACCTTAATTATACCATGAAAAGGATATATTTAGAGCCCTATAGAGTATTAAATAGAGAAGAAAAGTATGATATAGTCTATACTAGAAAAGAGGTTTAAGCTCATTGTATGCACCCGTAGCTCAATAGGATAGAGCAACGCACTCCTAACGCGTAGGTTGTTGGTTCGATTCCGACCGGGTGCGTTTCTAATTGATACGATACTGGATTATAGATGGGATTCCTTGAATGTCTGTTTCGAGTGTTACTACATACTCTCTAGAATTCTTAATTGAGAATAGCAATATATTATCCATTAATATTATATCCTGTGCATTTTCCCCATCTTTCTCAGAAATGAATAGGGTATTATCCTTTATGTATGCTAGGTATGAAGAGTTTGAAAGCCATTGAATATTTGGAATTTCATTCTTTATCAATGAATCAACATTCTTTGACCCTATCTGCTCTGTATGATCTTCCTCTTCCTTTTCGAATGTAAATACTGAGATACCTTCTCCATTTGTAAACAGTAATTTCCTCGAATCAGGAGAGAATTCTATCAACTCTGCAGAGTAGGGAGATATCATTCGGTATTTGTTTTTAATAATATCGTACCAGTAGGAAGAAGTATCAGTTTGTATGTATACTCCATTGGAGTTTTGATTTACCTCAAAATATATTATTTGTCCTGTAGTTTGAGTACACTCTGGTGAATTAGTAAACTCTGGACATGACTCTTCATTTGTTCTGTAATATTCTATGTATTCTGCATTCTTCTGAAAATATGCTCTTTCAATTGTGTACTTTGTATTTGTTCCATCAAGTTTTATCTGTTTCAATGCATACATATATGTAGGATCATTTTCTGTATGTAGGGGCTCTATTAAATAGAAGAATCCAAGCTCATCTGTTGACCAAATGTAATTGGAAAGAGGGGATTTCTTAAATAATAGATATCGAATATTTCTTGTTGTATCTATAGATATGATATCTACATCTGATTCTAGAATTATGTGTTGGTTATCTTTCGCCCAAGAGATTTCGTATCCCACTAAATCAGAAATATCCAGAGAAACAAGATTTTCTAAAGTACTTTGTTCATGTAGTTCTATCAAATAGCTATCAACTCCTATCTCTGTTGTAATCTCAAGTATCGCTACCTCTCCATTAGGAGAGATAATGAGATCAATATTGTTGGTTTCTAATGAGAGTATTTGAATTGGATTGGGGTTTAGATCCCAAAGTGAAGGATTAATTTTGTATGTCCATAGGGAATATTGAGTATCGGAGTCCTTTAAGAGAAATACAAAATAGTCGGAATATTTATTAATCCAAGATTTTTCTACGATCTTTTCAGATTTCCAGAGTACAGTATTCTCAATCTTTTCAAGTATCAAGAAAGGATATATTGGGGTTGATTTTTCTTCTACAATATTCACATTCTTTTTCCATTCCCTATATCCCTCTTTCCAAAGAGATACATATTGTATTCCTGTATTTAAAGTTCTACTCCTAGGTGTTTTACCAATTTCATTCCCATTTATATATAGATTTACTGAGGAAGGTTCTGTTTGCACCGTTAATACACCTGTTTTAGTGATAGCTCCATCAACATCAATCCTGTATCCTTTTGAGAAGTAATATATTAAAAAGGAGCCTCCAAAGATGAAGATGGTTGAAAATATCGAAAGAAAGAAACTTCTAAAGTTGACTTTTACCTTCTTTGTTGTATTTTCTTTACTGGAGGTTTTCATTAGAGAAAGTATAGCATAATGGGTAAGAAGTTGTTAGAATAGTGTATTATGG
Organism: uncultured Candidatus Saccharibacteria bacterium; assembly: GCA_964487525.1. Lineage (GTDB taxonomy): Bacteria > Patescibacteriota > Dojkabacteria > SC72 > SC72 > UBA2177. Next base: position 9,694 of record CAZAQC010000025.1, read on the forward strand.
AAAAGAAAAAGAGAATTTTAACAGGAGATAGGCCAACAGGGAGATTACATATTGGTCATCTTTTGGGGTCCTTACAAAACAGAGTAAAATTACAAGATGAATATGATGAATATATTATAATAGCGAATATTCAAGCCCTATCTGATAATTTTGATAATCCTGTAAAGGTTAGGGAGAATATAGAGGAATTGCTTTGTGATTATTATGCTTCGGGTTTGGATTTTAAGAAAGCTACAGTTTTCATACAGAGTGAAGTTCCTGAAATTCATGAGATTTTTGTATACCTTTCTAATTTTGCTACAGTACAGCAAATACAGCATAATCCAACTATAAAGACAGAAATGGCTCAAAAGGGGATGGAGAATTCTACACCTTTAGGTTTCTTTTTCTATCCAATACATCAGACAGCAGATATTCTTTGTGTAAATGCAGACTTAGTTCCTGTTGGAAAAGATCAGTCTCCAATGGTTGAAGATACAAGAGAATTAGCTAGAAAATTCAATAAAACATATGGTGTAGATATATTAAATCAACCTCAAGTACTGTTAGGTACAGAGATAAATGTCCCAGGTATAGATGGAAATGAAAAGATGGGTAAGAGTCTAAATAATTGTATATTTTTGTCTGATAGCGAAGAGGAATTAAGAAAGAAGATATTTAGGGTATATACAGATCCTGATCGTATACATGCTACAGATCCTGGGAAAGTAGAAGGTAATGTCGCTTTTATATATCACGATTTGTTTAACCCTAATAAAGAGGAAGTTGAAGATATGAAGAAGAGATATAGGGAGGGAAAGATAAAGGATGTAGAGG
>CAZAQC010000026.1:0-10142 GCA_964487525.1 uncultured Candidatus Saccharibacteria bacterium
TTTATAGAATCAGTTATTATTTCCCAATTACCTGGCTTCTCTCTTAATTCTGACTCTCCTTCTTCTACGGCTATCTTTCTCAAATCTTCTGCTGCAGTATCTACATCTGCTTTTGAAAGCACAGTATATTCCTCTTTAGAACCTCCTGTTATTGCACCGCTGTTATTTAAAGCTAATAGCTGATTACTAGAGTATCCTTGGAATGTAAATAGCTGTCCTGAAGCTAAATTATATTCCTCCCCTACCTCTATAGCGGTAATTGAAGCTACAGTTAAGGTAGTACATTTAACAGAAGTTGCTGCATCTAAGGTATATACTTTTCCTCCAGTTGATAGAGTATGTCCTGCAGGTAAATCTAATGCAGGAACTTCATCATTACAGCCGTCTTTAATATATGTAATATTGACCTTTCCCGTTGCTTTCTCTCCTCTAAAGGCCTTCCCCGTTGCTTTTATATTTGTAGATCGGGATTTTTCAACACTTTCTGATTTCGTAGGAATTTTCAAATTTTCAAAATCTACCTCTTTTATGTTTTCATCCCCCTGTAGTGTGACCTCAAAGCTGACTTCCTTTGCTTCTACATATATTTTAACCTTAACTAAAAGAGCAGTGTTGATATATATCAACCCTATTAATATTGTTAAGAGCATTATAGAGATCCCTACTAATGGTGCTAATTTTTTCAATTTTGTTGGTACGGGAATATGTGAGAAGAAGCTTCCTATTTTTGACCCAACAGCTTTAATTGAAAAAGCCGAGCCCCTTCTTCCTTTAATTCTCTCAGAGGGTTTTACTATCTTCGGTTCTTCAGTCTTTTTACTAAAATCAATATTGGAAAGGTTAGGATCAATAATTATGGGGAAATCTTCCTCTTCTTTTACAGGGAGATCCTCATCTAAGGATATTAAAAGGTCATCTTTTGAATCTGTTTTCTCTTGTTCTTTGTCTCTACTTTTTTCAATGGCATCGTCTACTCTTTTCTGAAAATCTGAAACAACAGGAAGATCTTCTTTAGGTTCTTCTTCCTTTTTCTCTTCTGTTGTTGGTTTTTCTTTTGGAGGATTTAGCCTTTTTGCCCTATCAAGTTCTTCCTTTTCCCAAACATCAGGCATGGGGAAAGTTGGAGTATCTATGGTAGATATTCCTGCTAAATTAGCATTTCGTAACCCAGTAGGATTTTTAATAATTTGCGCAACAAGAAGTTTTTCAGATTCATCGGCAGTTTCTAAGAGTACTTTTAGATTTATAGGGCTAATTAAGAGATCACTTTCTTCTGCAAAAGTGAGAATAATACGTTCATTTTGAGATTCCAAAATTGCAGTAACAATATCTGTTAGTTCATCATCTTTATTTATTACAACTTTTGTTATCTTTTTCTCTCCGTCCATTATGTTTTTTTGACCTGAGTGTCATATATGAATTTAGTTAAGGATGCTGGTGTTATATCAAATATGTTTCTTAAGTTTCCGCTATTATCCTTTATGTTTTCCAGTTTTTCTGGAGTAAAGAATTCAATCTTTGGTACTACTGGAAAAGGTAAAAATTTCTTCCATGGAAATTCTAGCATAACTTCTTTAATTTCAGGTAATAGAGCACCGCCACCACATAGATATATTTGAGTTGGGAAAGAAGTAATGTCGTCGCAGTAAGTAAGAGCTGATTTAAGAGTTTTCATCCATAGTTTAGCAACTGGGTAAACTATTTTTTGTACATCCCTCGCAAGTTCTCTATTTAGCTCTTTGTTGGAATATTTTATCTTTCTCTGTTCAGCATATCTATATTCAATATCTAATATCTTTGATATTTCTTTTGTAAATGTTCTTCCTCCAAATGCAAACATTTTTGTTTCTACTACATTTCCTCTCTCTACTACTGCAATATCTGTTGTTCCCCCTCCTACGTCTATGAATATTGCGGAAAAATCTCTGTTATTAGAACCTGCATAGGCTCTTGCCACGGCGAAAGGTTGAGATACTATCCCCAATACGTTCATTTTTAATTCAGAGGAGACTTTCTTCAAAGCTTCTGTGTATGTTTTAGGTGCGAAGGAAGCATAGAAGTGTAGTCTTACATCTCTTCCCTTATACCCAATTAAAGAATCTACTGGCATTCCCCCTATTTCCAATCCTGTTTGTGTAATATGGAGTATCTCAATATCTTCGTTTGTAAGACCAATTCTTTGACTTAGGTCCTCTTTCCCACTTATTTCTATTTTGTTTTGTATTTGTGAGAGTATTTTGTTCTGCTCCTTCTCTGTTACTTCCTTTTCGTAATTTTCCTCTCTTTGGTAATTAACGACTATGGAGACTCCTTGTATATACTCTCCAGCAATTCCCATAACTACGTTCTTTGGTTGTTCATCTTGTGCTAATTTGTCATTTAGCTCTGATATTGCTAATCTGCAATTTTCTAAAACTGTATCCAAGTTTTGTATGATGCCACTTTTCATTGCGTGTTGTTGTTGTTCTACTCTCGAGATTTTTTTAACCTCTACTTCTAGTTTGTTTGTTGAGAAAAGGATGCTTTTTAGCTGTTCTGTACCTATATCCAAAGCAATGATATTCTCTCCTTCCTTAACAGTAATTTTTTGTGAAGGTATTTTTAAAAAAGGCAGGTTTAGCATAAGGAAAGTATATCATATTTCGATAATGTAATACTTTTTAGATAATGGCAACTTGAATGATAGGTTCTCTTTCCGTTTTCTTGAATATCATTTTGCCCAATTCTTTCTCAATCCTATCTTTTAGCGATCTTTCTTCGAATTTTCTAAGTCTCAGAGAATCTTTTTCCCATTCTCTGTGAATATCAAAGATAAGGTTTTCAATCTCTTTTAATAAAGGTTGTGAGCTTTTAAGATATACAAAACCTCTAGAAAGAAATCTTGGTCTTCCAATTATCTTTTTATTCTTTGAACTTAAGTTTATTATGACTGAGAACATTCCAAATTCTGATAACTGTTTTCTATCTTTCAAAACAATATCTCCTATGTCTCCTACGCCTAATCCATCTATTAGTATTGGTTTTGCTTCTATCTTTTTTCCCTTGTTCCAAGAGTATGAATTGTATGTCCAAATTTGACCATCCTCGGTTAAAAGTATCTTGTCACTAGGAAATCCCCATCTCTCTAAATTCTTTTTATGAAAATATCTAAATGTAAGAGAACCGTGAACTGGCATTATATACTTGGGCTGAATCATCTCTAACATCATTTTCATATCTTCCTGATTTCCATGTCCCGTTGAATGTATCTTAAGGTCGACGGAGTCTTTTATTAGATCTATGCCAAAACCTAGTAATCTATCTGTCATTTTTTCTATCTTTGTAATATTTTCTGGAATTTCGGAAGAGGACATCATTAACAAATCTCCTTTTTTCAATTTTATGGTTCTGTGTTCATTAAGAGAGATTCTGTTTAACACAGCAAACCTTTCTCCCTGACTTCCCGTACACAGTATGAGTAGTTCTTTGTCGGGATATTTATTAATATCTTTGTCTTTTATTAAGTATTTATCCTCTATATTTATATATCTTTTATCTCTGGCTATTAGCATAGCTTGATCTAAACTTTTTCCAGATATTAACACCTTTCTATTTGTTCTCTTGGCTATCTCAATTAGAGAATACAGCCTTGTAATTAAAGAAGAGAATGCCGATACTACGACTCTTCCGGGATGATGTGAGATTATATCTTCTAAGTTTTTTGATATTTCTGTTTCTGAAGGAGCTTTTCCCGTAACAGTAGCGTTAGTACTTTCCATTAGTGCCAAGTCTATTCTCCCTTTCAAGCTTCTTAGTTTTTCATAATCACTTTGTGGTTCATTGGCTGGCTCTTTATCTATTTTAAAATCCCCAGAGAAGAATATATTTCCCTTTGGTGTTTCTAGAAATATGGAAAAGGCATCTGGAATGCTATGATTTATCCCCACAAATGTAGCCTTAAAATATTTTCCTATTCTTATTTCAGATTTTCTATCTACTCCAAATATCCTAACTCTTTTCTCCATTTTGTATTCTCTCATTTTGACCTCTATCAAGGCCTTTGCAAACCCTCCGGCGTATATTGGGGGATAGTCTAGCTCTGGTAAAATCCACTTAAGAGCTCCAGTATGATCCAAGTGCCCATGTGTTATTAATATAGCTTTAACTTTGTGCTTGTTTTGTCTAAGATATTTAATATTAGGTATTAAATAGTCGATACCGTACATTTCCTGTCCAGGAAATGAATATCCAGCATCAATAATGACTATTTCATCATTATATTCAACAAAATTGGAATTTCTTCCTATTTCTGTAGTTCCAGATAATGTACATATCTGAAGTAAATTTTTATTGTCCATTTTCATCTTTTTAAATTTATAACTTTACCCTTTTTGGTTCGAGGATTAACGAATATTAGTAAACCAAAGTATTTACTAATGATTAATATATTGGGATTGAGACACCACATATTATTAAAAGATACTTTATTCCTCATTAAGAAAGCAAGTATCTTAGAAGTACCCTATTTTAACATAGATCTACTTGGAGGGCCAGACCTTCATTTAGAGATGTGATATAATTGTTTTATTGATTAATACAAGGTTTTTTCTATGGAAAACAGTTCGATTTCTAAAACATTTGATACAAAAGAAGAGGAGATATATAGGCTTTGGGAGGAATCGGGATTAACTAATCCGGATAATATGGATAAATTTTTAAAAGAGAATGGTTTTAATGCTAAAGAACCATTTACGATAACATTACCTCCTCCAAATGCTAACGGAAATCTTCACTTAGGACATGTTTGTGGTTATTCATTTCATGATGTCATAGGGAGATACAAAAGAATGACAGGACATCCTACTCTGCTTCTTCCTGGTAAGGATCATGCAGGAATACAGACAGAGAGTGTCTTTTCTAAGATTTTGGAAAAAGATGGAAAAAGTAAAAAAGAAATGGGGAGAGAGAAGTTCTATGAAGAAAGTTACAAATTTTGCATGGATAATATTGAAAATGCTAGAGAGCAGGAAAAAAGAATTGGTTTATCTGCCGACTATAGTAGAGAATTTTTTACCTTAGATCCAAGATTGACAAAGGTAGTATATGAGACATTTTACAAAATGTTTGAGGATGGTTTGGTTTACAGAGATAAAAGGATAATTAATCAGTGTCCTAACTGTAAAACAGCATTAGCAGATGTTGATACTGAGCATGAGTTGAAGAGAGGAATATTTGCATATATTAAATATCCTGTTGTTGGAGAAAAGAATAAATACATTACAGTTGCTACAACAAGACCTGAAACAATGTTAGGTGATACAGCGGTAGCTGTTAACCCAAAGGATGATAGATACAAAGAATTTGTAGGTAAAAAGGTCCTTCTCCCAATTGCAAACAGAGAAATTCCAGTAATTGCGGATGAAGAAATAGATATAGAGCTGGGAACAGGGGCATTAAAAGTTACTCCAGCACACTCTCCAATAGATTTTGAAATGGGTAAAAGGCATGGTTTAGAGGTAATAAATGTAATAAATGAGGAGGCAATAATGGAAGGAGATATTCCCGAAAGATTTAAAGGTATGGGTACGGTTGAGTGTTCAAAAGCGCTATGTAAGGAGTTAGACGAACAGGGATTACTTGAAAAAATCGAAAATATTGAGCATGAAATAACAATTTGTGAAAGATGTAAAACTCCGATAGAGCCAATAATTTCTAATCAATGGTATGTAGATGTTGAATCATTAGCTAAAAGGGCTTTAGAAAAAATTGAAAAGGATGAGGTTTCTATAATACCAGATGGTCAACAGAAAGCATTAGAGCATTTTTACGAAAATATACAACCTTGGTGCATATCTAGACAGTTATGGTGGGGACAAAGAATTCCTGTTTGGTATAGTGGAGGTAAAAAATTGTATGACTGGTTAAAGGAAAATGATGGAAAATCTGTAGAGGAATATGAAAAAGAAACAGGTATTAAAGCAAATGGTACAGGAAAAATATATTTAGGAGAGAATAGTCCAGAAAGCAAAAATAATGAAGTTTGGGAGCAAGATGAAGATGTCTTTGATACTTGGTTTAGTTCTGGACAGTGGCCATTTTCTACATTAGCTGGTTTAGAGGGAGAAGATTTTAAGAAATACTACCCTACTCAAATGATGATACATGCAAGGGATATTCTTTTCTGGTGGTCTGCAAGAATGATTATGATGGGGTTGTATAGAACGGGTAAGGCTCCATTTAGTACAGTCTTTTTAACAGGTATGATTTTATCATCCGATGGTTCTAAAATGTCTAAATCAAAAGGAAATGGTGTAGAGCCAAAAGAGATTTTTGAAAAATATGGAGCAGATGCTTTAAGATTATGGTATTACTCAGATGCATTACCTGGATCTAATGCTCCTTTAAGAGAGGAAAAGATTAAGGGAAACAGAAATTTTGTTAACAAGATATGGAATGCAAGTAGGTTTATACTTATGAATATAGATGAATCAGAGATTGATGGAATAGTGAATAGGGAAATTAAAGATACAGACCGAATTATTAAGACTAAAGAGCACATACAGAGTGTTTCTAAATATCTCGATAAATATCAGTTTAACCTAGGTACAGAGGCCATAAGAGAGTTTTTCTGGCACCAATTATGTGATGTTTGGATAGAGGAAATAAAGAATGAGATTAAGAATGAAGAGACAGGGAGTGAAAAAAGGTTAGAGCTTCTTTCTGAGCTTTTATATATATTGAAGGAAAATTTAAAGATTATGCATCCTTTTGTTCCTTTCATAACAGAAGCTGTGTGGCAGGAGTTGGTTAAGTTAGGTCTATCTAAAGGATTACTGTTCGTTCAACAGATTTAAATTTTGGCTAAATGTCTATGGAAACAAAAAAACTTTACATTACAACAACCCTCCCCTATGTTAATGCTGAACCACATATTGGTCATGCTTTAGAATTTGTACAGGCAGATGCAATATCAAGATACTTTAGAATTAAACTTGGTAAGGATAACGTTTTCTTTAATGTAGGAACAGATGAACACGGACAGAAGATGTATCAACAAGCAGAGGCAGAGGGTACATCTGTACAGGATTTTGTAGATAAATACTCTCAAAGGTTTAAGGATTTTTGTAAGCTATTTCTTGTAGAATATGATTTCTTCTATCGAACATCAGATCCAAGTCATCACAAAGCAGCGCAAGAATTTTGGAAGAAATGTAATGAGAATGGTGATATATACAAAAAGAAATATAGTGGAAAATACTGCGTAGGGTGTGAGAGATATATAACGGAGAAAGAACTAATAGATGGGAAATGCCCTGATCATAATAAAGAGCCAGAGTTAAAAGAAGAAGAAAACTATTTCTTTAAGCTCTCTAAATACAAAGATCATTTACTAAAATGGTTAGATAATAATCCAGACGTTTTGAAACCTAGAACCAAATTAGATGAATTAAAAACCATAATCTCTGAGATAGAGGACATAAGTATATCAAGACTAAAAGAGAATCTTCCTTGGGGAATACAAGTCCCCGATGATGATGAACAGGTACTCTATGTTTGGTTTGATGCTTTAACAAACTACGTAAACGTTGTTGGCTTTGGAACAGATGAAGAGAAACTAAATATATGGTGGCCAGGAATTCAGCTATTTGGGCCTGATAATCTTAGATTCCAAGGATGTATATGGCAAGGAATGTTGGCATCAGTGGGTTTACCTCAGAGTAAGAAACTCTTAGAGCACGGTATGATTTTAGGTCCGGATGGGAGAAAAATGGCTAAAACATTAGGTAATGTCATATCTCCATTTGATCAAGAAGAAAAGTATGGAGCTGAAATAGTAAGGTTCTATCTTCTGACAGGAATTTCTACATTCGCAGATTCTGTTTACAAGGAAGATGATTTAGTAAATATGTATAACTCTAGATTGGCAAACAATTTTGGTAATCTTCTTAATAGGGTAATTCATTTGTCGAATAGTAAGGATATCAATATAAATAATGAAAAAACGGTAGAAAAGGATTTCAAAGAAACAGTAGATAATTACTCAAAAGAGATCGAGAAGTTGTACGAAGAATACGAATTGGCTCTTGCGGGTGAGAAAATAGATTCTTTGGCAGATTTTGGAAATAAATATATTACAAAAGAACAGCCATGGGAAAAGGATAAATCAAAGGAAGAGGTAGAAAGAATTCTTAACAATCTAAGCTATCTTCTTAGTGTTGTAATACACTATTACTCTCCTTTAATTCCTCAAAGCTGTGAAAAGGCAAAATTAGCCCTAGAAAAAAGAGATACAATTATACTTTTCAGCAAAATCTAGTATACTTCAATATATGTTATACTAAATTTGATAAAACATTTAAAACTGCCTAATGTTCCAATCTGAGAAGCAACCACAATCAATAAATTTCTTAGAAGCCATATACTCTCCATCGGATGTTTGGAGTAACGCATATGTATGGTTGGTTAATATTGGAAAATATATGTTGATATCAGTTGAAATAGTTGTATTAGCAGTTTTTTTCTCAAGATTTGTTTTAGACAGAAAGAACAATGACTTAACAGAGGAAGTGAATAATAAGGTAATACTTCTTTCTAATGAAAATTGGAAAAAGAACTCTATCCTATTTGAAAATTATCAATCCCTTTTTTCAGATGTGAAAAAGGTACGAGAGGGTCAGAGTATCAATTCAACAGTAATAAGTGAGCTTATAAGTGGAGTCCCATCCTCGCTAAAGTTAGAGAATTTTTCATATAGTGAGGGTAAAGTTTCATTCTATCTTACAACTTCTAACTTAGATGCTGTCAAAAATTATGAATCAGCATTAAAAAATAATCCTAGCTATTATGATGTTCGATTCTCCATAAGTAAGGATAAGAGCGATGTTAGTGTTAGGGTCACATTTAATCTTTATCCATCTGAGGATTAGTAATGAAAGAAAAAAATGTAGATACAGCTGAATATATAAAAATAATTAAGGAATCTCCAGAAAAGAAGAGATCCTATATGTTTTTCGCCTTCTCGCTTTTTGTAATGATTGTCTTAATAATCTTTGCGATAAGGCCAACAATTTTGACGATAACGAGAATAAATAAAGAAATAAAAGAAAAAACAGCAGTTAATCGTTTGTTAGATAGTAAAATAACTACATTAAGTGAACTAGATAAACAGTATGCTGAATCAAAGAAACAGTTAAGTAATTTAGAATTGATATTTCCTGCTGATGGAAATTTTAGTCTATTTATGTCAAATATTGATGCTATAGTTGCAAGAAATGGGTTTGCTTTGATGTCTATAAATTTTGATAGATATAAAGGAGACAGTTTTGGATTGGGAACTAAGATTTTCGTTCCGACAAGTGTTCGGTTGAGTATAAGAGGTGGGGATTCCAATTTAGTTAATCTGCTTAAGGACTTAGAGGATCTTCCAATGTATCCAGTAGTTGAAGGAATTTCCTATTCTACTCAAAAGGATAAGGATGGTCTAAGTTCGTTTAGTATCAATCTTAGAATATATAATATTGAAAATGATAAGTTTTATAAATAATTAAATGGATATAATAAAGAAATCTTTGTTTGTTTTAGTATTATTACTCATAGTAGTACTTGCATGGGTTGGTTCTTTAATATACTTTCAAAATAGTAATGTAAGTATTAATCCCAATGCTAGTTCTTATACTAGTCAATTAAGAAGTGAATTTGATTTAGAAGAATTACAATTCATTACTGATAGAACAGAGGATAGTTTCCCTGTCTCTCCCGAAGAATTCTTGTCTTTAATTGGTAGAGATTAATCTATATAGTCGTCTAATTTCTGTTGTGCTGACTTCTCTTTTAGTTTTTTCAAAGCTTTAGCCTCTATCTGTCTGATTCTTTCTCTAGTTACTCCGAATTCTTTACCAACTTCTTCTAGGGTCCTTGACACACCATCTTCTAATCCAAATCTTAATGAAAGAACCCTTCTTTCCCTGTCTTGTAAACTATCAAGAATATCATGTAACTGATTTTTCAAATATTCACTAGTAGCATACTCTTCTGGAGATTGTGACCAATCATCAGGAATAATATCTTGTAGTTTACTATCTTTCTCCTCACCTATTGGTGTTGCAAGAGATGTTGGATTTTGTTTTATCTTCCTAATTTCAGTAATTTTCTCAATCTCTATT
>CAZAQC010000027.1:0-9786 GCA_964487525.1 uncultured Candidatus Saccharibacteria bacterium
CTTAGCAAGAGTCTTAGGATTGATTCCTGTTCTTGCTGCTCTTGTTCTAACTTCAAATTTACCAAAACCTGTCAAAAGAACAGCTTCACCATTCTTTAAAGAATCAGAAACAGCTTCTAGCATTGCATCCAATGCATCTCCTGCTTGTCTTTTAGTAAGACCAGTTGCTGCGATTCTGTCGATTAAATCTTTTTTTAACATATAATGTTGCCTCCTTTCTTAGTGATACTATACATAAAAGCTATAAATAAAGAATTTATGTATATCCACTCTTAAAATAGGGTAAATACAAGCTTTCGTCAAGCTCTCACTTTATTATGGGTCTTTAGGCTAATTACGAAGAAACTACGGTACGAAGAGCTTTTTTAATGAATTAATTTTTTAATCATTTTCCTTGTAGAAAAATTCGTTTTAGTAAAACAGTGTATCAAAGAAGCTTACTACGACGGCATTCTTAGGGCACCCCCTTCAAATTATCCCTTGTACAAAAGATTTGTTAAATATTACATATAAAAGAAAGCTAAGGGGAGGTCATATTTGATAACCTCCCCTATAGCAATAATTACTAGAAGATAGCGCCAATATAACTATTTAGCGACCTCTGTAGCCCTTATTTCTCTAATTACAGTAACTTCTACATTACCTGGATAGCTCTGTTTTTTCTCTATTTCTTGAGCTATATCCTTAGCCATAACCTTTGCTTCATCATCTGAAACTAAGTTTGGTTTAACAATTATTCTTACTTCTCTTCCAGCTTTTATGGCAAAGACCTCTCCTATCTTGTCACCACCAATTTCCTTAGCTGCAGTTTCTATTCCCTCTATTCTCTGTATATATTGCTCATAACTATCCTTACGAGCTCCAGGTCTTGCTCCCGAGATAGCATCCGCCAGGTATATTACAACAGCCTCAACACTTTGAGGATCAATATCTAAATGGTGAGATTCAATTGCATTTATTAACTTTTCATCTAAACCATATTTTCTAGCAATCTGTCCAGAAATATGATGATGTGGACTATCAACTTTATGTGTAAGAACCTTACCTACATCATGTAGCAAAGCAGCTCTCTTAGATAGTTGAACATCTGCTCCTATTTCAATTGCTAAAACTTCTGCTAATCGAATAACCTCAATAGTATGAGACATTAAAGATTGACCATAACTACTTCTGTATTTCATTTTTCCCACTAATTTCATTAACCCAATATCCATATCTGGCCAACCAGCTTCATCAGCTAAAATCTGTCCATTCTTTTTAATCTCTTGTGATATCTCATTCTTGGCCTTTCTTACGGCTTCCTCTATTGACCCTGGATGAATACGACCGTCAGCAATCAACTTAGTCATAGCAACAAATGCTATCTCTCTTCTAAGTGGATCAAAAGATGAAAGTGCTATAGCGTCTGGAGACTCATCTACTATTACATCAACTCCTGTTAACTGTTCAAAAGATCTTATATTTCTTCCTTCTCTTCCAATAACTCTTCCCTTTACTTTGTCATCTTCAACTTTAATAACTTTTGTAGTTGTTTCTCCAACATAATCTGTAGCGACTCTTTGCATAGATTCTACAAGAATCTTCTGAGCATTTTCATCAGCTACAGCCTCAATATTTTTCTCTGCTTGTCTAATCTTCTTAGCTTCATACTCTTTTAAGTCCTGATCTATCTCTTTCATAAGCTTCTCTCTAGCTTCTTCCCTTGAAAGACTAGATATCTTTTCTAGTTCTGTCTTTAATTGAGCACGATTGTTATCTAATCTCTTCAAACCCTCTTTTAACTGTACCTCTCTTGACTCTAAGTCTTCACTCTTTTCATCCAAAATCTTAGATCTTTTGTTTAGTTTCCTTTCTCTCTCTATTAACATTTCTTCATGCTCTCCACTTTCTCTTCTCATCTCTTTTATCCTTCTTTCCTCTTTTTCTCTAACCTCAGAAAGTTCTTCTTCTGCTTTATCAAACTTCTCGCCCATAACTTTCTTCGCAGCTGCTTCTAAATCTTTTATAGGGATGTTGTTTACATTAACCCAATGAAAAAGGTATTTCAAAACAAGAACAACTATGACAGTAGATACCATTATAGCAACAAGAACAACCAATACTGTTTCCATGTATCTGTAATTTAAAATTTAAATTGTCCTTACCTAAACGCTTTTGGAATAACAGGTAATCGGAAGATTACCATCACATAGTAAAATCTTAATTTTATTTTTTCTAAATTTCATATAAAAATAAAAATTTCTAATAAAACCATAAATACCAAAAGAGTCTTTCTTAAGGACTTTTACAATGATATCACTTTTATTATCTTCTTTCCAGGGAATTATTTAAATCCTTAATTAGGTTTTGATAGTGTGTAAGATTATGGATAGTTGCTAATGTCAAAGCAATTGCCTCTTTGTTTTTCATCATATGATGTAAGTATGCTCTTGAATAGTTCCTACAACATTCACAATTACAGTTAGGATCAATGGGAGTATCATCAAGGGCCATTTCACTATTTCCGATCCTAATCTCCCCCTGAGAGGTATACACTGTCCCATGTCTTGCATTTCTGGTAACCAGTACTGTATCAAAAAGATTGTAACCAATATTTGCAGCTGCTATTATGTCCTCTGGCTTTCCTACACCCATCGCATATCTAATAGTATCTTTCGGGATATTCTCTATTACAGCGACCATCTCATCTAATACCAAATTTTTATCACTATCAACAACAAATCCTCCAAAATTATATCCGTCAAACCCTATCTCAACTAAAGCTTTCGCACATTTGGCTCTTAACTCTGGATAATTTGCCCCTTGAACTACAGATGTGAGAAGTTTACCTGTTTCTTTTGTACCTCCATATTCTTTTTCAAAATGCTTCTTACATCTACTTGCCCATTTAATTGTTCTCTCTACAGACTCTTTTGCTTCTTCTTCCGCTAAATCTGTTTTTCTACAATCATCCAAAGTTACTAACACATCTGACCCTATCTTAATTTGTGTGTCTATTGAACTTTCAGGAGTTAATTCATATGTGTTACCTTCTCTAGGAGATTTAAATTTAGCACCATTTTCATCTATCTCTCCCTTCCATTTTTTTGAATGAATCAACGAAAAAACTTGGAAACCACCAGAATCTGTCAAAACTATGCCTTTCCAACCCATCATTTTTTTTATACCACCAAGCTTATGAATTGTGTCTGGTCCTGGATATATTAAGAGATGTAGTGTATTTGTAACTATAGCTTCAGTTCCTGTTTCTTCAAGCTGTTTTGTTGTTAAATATCTAACTGCACCCCTAGTTGCATCTGGCATGAAATAGCACTGTCTTTTTAAACTTTCTAAATTATTCATATTTATTTAACTAAATTATCTCCTATTAACATACTATCTCCATAGCTCAGAAATTTGTATTCTTTACTTACAGCATGATCATATGCCATCTTAATACTCTCTCTTCCAGCAAATGAGCTAACGAGCAATATTAATGATGAATCTGGCATATGGAAATTAGTTACTAAGATATTTACAATTTTCCATTCGTATCCAGGATATATGTAAAGGTTTGTCTTCCCTTCGAATTGCTTAGCTAGAGATTTGCCACTATCTTTGTCAAAAAAGGCTACACTTTCCAAAGCTCTAGCAACAGTTGTACCAAAAGCCCAAATTCTTCTACCTTCCATTATCCCCTTATTTATACATTCTGTACTTTCTTTACTTACAGATATGTATTCTTCATGAATAATATGGTCCTCTATATTCTCTTCTCTTACAGGAGCAAATGTACCCCATCCTACTCTTAACTCAATTTTTACAATTTCTGCTCCCTTCTTTTCAATTTCCCTTAATATGTTGTCTGTAAGATTTATACTAGCAGTAGGTGAAGCAACAGCTCCTGGGATTTCTGAAAAGACAGTATTGTACCTCTCTTTATCACTTTGCTCGTCTTTTCTTTTCATATATGGGGGTAGTGGTGTATGACCAAAATTTTCAAAAAGTTCATTACTAGTACCTTTTACAAAATCAACTAAGAATCCATTATCCTTTCTTTCTTTTACCTCAATAGTAATATTCTCATTTCCTTCATTTTTCAATACTTCCCCTATATCTACATACTTAGCTCTCCCTATTAAAACAAACCACTCATCTTTCATTACCTCTTCAAGAAAAAGAACTTCTACTTTCTTACCTCTAGATGTGAGAAAAAAGGTTCTACTGTTCAATACTTTTGTTTCGTTAAGAACAACTATATCTCCTTCTCTAATGTACTCTGGAATATCCCAATATTTCATATCTTCAAGCTTGTTACTGACCCTATCTAGTACTAAAAGGTTGGTAGTTCCCCTTTCCTTTGGAGGATATTGAGCTATTAATTGTTTTGGTAGCTTGTATTTAAACTCTGAAATTTTCATAGGTGTATTATAGCAATTTAATTGATAATTAAGTAAAATCTACATATGAGAACAGTATTTTTAGGAACAGCATGGGAATCATTAGAAACATTAAAAGTTTTGCATGATAATCCTAACTATGAAATAGTTTGTGTTATAACTACTCCAGACAAACCTGTTGGAAGAAAACAGATTATGACTCCTTCGGATGTTAAGTTATTTGCTCTTGAGAACAAGATTCCTGTTGTACACACAAATAGAAAGACAGAGAATTATATTAAGGTTTTAGATAAATACAAGCCCGATATAGTTGTATGTAAGGCTTTTGGAGAAATTATTCCAAAAGAATTCTTAGAATATCCTAAGTTTGGATGTATAAATGTTCATTTTTCAATATTACCTAAATACAGAGGGGCAGTCCCTATACAGAAAGCAATATTAAATGGTGACAAGGAAACAGGTATATCAATAATGCTAATGAGTGAGGGTTTGGATGAAGGAGATATATTGGATATATATAGGGAGGAAATTAAACCTGACGATACAAATATTTCCTTAAGAAAAAGATTAGTAAAGAAGAGTACAGAGATCCTTATACCTGTTCTTGATAAATGGATAAATGGGGATATAACTACAAAGGCACAAAACAATGAAGAAGCTACATACTGTTGGCAAAAAGATATATCAAAGGAGAGTGCAGAAATTTTTTGGGATGAGTATTCTCCTGATTATATTGAAAGAATGGTTAGAGCTTTTTTACCTTGGCCAGTAGCTTGGACAATGCTTTATGATAATTTACCTAAGAGTTTAGCAAAAAAGAAAGTAAAGATATTTGAAGCTGAGTTAGTTGAGATTAGGAGTGAAAAGAATCCAGGAGAACTTTTCTTTAATAATGATATGGTCCTTTTTGCTACAAAGGATCCATTGGTTTGTTTAAGAATAAAGAGTTTTCAAATAGAAGGAAAGAAAAAAACTAATGAAAAAGAATTTTTAAATGGCATGGGAAAATCCTTATCTTTTTAGACCTAATCTTTCAAACATATCTTTACTATGTAATTTCTCTATGCCATTATCTTGATTTTTGTATCTTGGGAGAGAGAATGTGAATTTTGTACCCTTACCTACTTCACTTTCGACATCCATCTTTCCTCCCATTTTTTCCACAAGACCAAATGTTACGTACAAACCTAATCCTGTACCCCCTGGTCTTACTAAATCAGGTTTGCCTTCTCTTTCATCGATATAGTTTTGTATTCTATAGAACTTTTGGCCTAATTTAGATAGCTCATCTTTAGCTATTCCTTTACCTGTATCTTGAACAGATATACTTACATTATCTTCTGTATTAGAAGAAGAAATCTTAATGGAACCTTTCTCAGTATATTTAACAGCATTACTTACAAGATTATTTAGAACTTCTATAAGTCTTGCGTGGTCTGCATATATTTCTGGAGTATCCTTCGCTACATTATTTATTAATTCTAATCCCTTTTCTTTTGCATCGACTTCATTCCCATGAATTGCCATTTCTATCTCTTCAACAACATTTATTTTCTCAAGATTAAGTTCAATCTTATCACCCTCTAATTTCGCACTGCTAAGTAGCGTATTAATTAATTTAATTTCATTATCTACTGCGGATTTAATTCTCTTTACATACAATTCAAATTTGTCTTTATCATTTAGTACATCATCTGTGAATTGTTCCAATAGTTCTGCATTTAATTTAACTACAGTCGCAGGTGTTCTTAGTTCATGTCCCATTATATCTATCATGTCTCTTTCTTTCTTTCTAGCTTCTTCCAACTGTTTTACCTTTATCTGTAATTCCTGGGTTTGTTCATTAACCTTCAGCTGTAGAGTCTGATTGAATTTTTGTAATTCTAAATACAAGAATGCCCTCACTAAGGACATATGCGCATTTTGAATAATGTTATCCAAAAATTCTATGTCTCCAACGGTATAAACATCCCTATCATAATTCTCCCCAATTATTACAACACCATCAAATTTATCTTGCTCTTTGAGAGAAAAGATCACCTCAATGGAGTTTTCCTTCATGAAGGAGAGAATTGCTTCTTTTTTCTCATCTATTATACTTTTTCCAACTTTTTTATAATTTTTTAACTCCGAAAAAATTAGTATTCTACTACTGTTTAATTTATTCCAAACCTGAATAGTGTTCATAATATTTTCAGTTTCTACTGTATTATTTCCTTTTCCACTGTTCATTATTAACTTTCCATTGGAATCAAACAGAATTACTGTAACAAACCCCGGTTTAAGAGAATTTCCTATCAAATCTGTCAAATTTTTTACTATTTCACCAAATTCTATAGTTTCAAGATTCTTTTTAATAAACAATCCCAAACTTTTTACAGGATGATACTTTACATAAACAAATCTTTCAGTCAAAAATTCTTCAACATTTTTAAAAACTTTTTCTAAAAGTAACGAAATAAAGAGAGAAAGAATGATAAGTTTGATAGTTCCCGGAAAAGTAAAATCTATATTCCAACGGGGAGACAAAAGAAAAATTACTGCAAAAAGAATTGAAAAAACAAAAATTGTTTTTAATATTGAACCAATAATTTTACCAATGACTATTCGTGTATCTAAAAAACGTGTAGTTAACAAAGAATATCCAACAATCATTGTCCAAACAGAGTTTCCTATCGTCCCAAATTTATAATATGCCGTAGTATCAAAAACTAATGGGAAAATAAAATCAAATAATATAACAGGAATTAACATTATAACTCCACCAATAACATAATATTGTACCTGTTTCTTTTCCAATCCTGAAAGTGTTTTTATCCTATTAATATAGTAACCAACCACATAAATAGCAGTTGTAAATTCTGGAAGACCATACCAAAAGTAAAGAGGTCCCATTTTGGCAATACTATTGAATTCTCCCGCGATATTATAACTACTGACAACAATAAGGTCTGTACTCCACAATAAGATTGTAGAAATAAACATATAACTTCCAACAATTATAAAGAATATTTTGAATTTCTTTTCTAATTCGTTTGGATAGACTCTTGCAAAAAGTATTAATCCCAATGTCATACAATATGCCATTGTATAAACAAATTTAAGCCAATATGTTGTATCTAAGATAGAGGGGTTGGAGTAGAAGAAAATACATAAAGACCAAAGACCTAAAAATAATGCGGATACAAAATAGTATCTTTTTACTTTATTCTTCGAATCTGACAAGAGGACAAATCCTCCCATCATAATCTGAATTATGCCTGAGGACAGGTTTATAAAACCGATTAAATCAGTCATATTTATTTCTTCAACCTAAATGCACAATTAGTAATGTATAGAGGACACGCAGGCAGATTTTCCATTTGTTCCCAATTATTTAAACCCTCTTTTTTAACCAAATTGTTAACCAAATAAGAAGGATATACGTCCTCTCTATACTCTTCTATAACATCTGTTGTAGTACGAATTGACTTTAACATTTGTACAATATATTTAAATTTTAATCTAGATAGTAAATAATTATTCCAATTATAAAAGAGATTTGATTCGCTATTATGTACTCTGGTAAGTTTTTTTACTTCATTCCCGGAGAAGTATTTTGAATTACTCACCAAACTTTTACCATAGGTATATTCCTTCATATTTCTGGTTATGGGAGGAAAAATAGAACATAATATTAAATGTAAGGTGTCCAATTTTACTGTATATAACGGATCTAATGAATCAGCAACAAAAACAGCCCCTGGCTTTCCATTTTCTTTAATTGATTCCAACAATTGCTCATATTCTTGCTCTGAAAGATATGCAGTTCCATGACTAGAGAAATATCCATCAAAATAATTTTGAGATTGCTTCTTAGAGAATTCTACAAAATCATCGAGAACTAGTGTAACAAATTGATCTTTATTAGAAATTTTTTCCACATTTCCATCTCTTATCTCTGTTTGCCAAGGAATTTGATAATAATCCAAAGAATTTTGAGTTGCTACAATAGAATGAGGCGATTTATCTACACTTATTAACTCTATCCTTTTATCAGGAAACTTCTTGCGTAATTGATTTCTAAGCATTAATGTTGACCAACCAGATCCTGGCCCAAATTCTACTACTCTAACAGTATCATTTTCAGTTGAAATATTATCAACCAAGTAATTTATATTATTCAAGGCTGTTTTTAAAGATGTTGGGTTCAATCCTTTTCCAAACATTCTTTCAATTTCGTATTCATCCCATCTATCTATTTTTTTTATTCCTTCAGCATCTCTTTGCATTTCCTCATAATATTTACTACATCTTTCGAGAAATAATTCTTTGTGATCTACATTAACAAGCGGAATAGATGGAGCGATACTGTTATATGCATCTTCCAAAGACTGATCTCTTTTTTCTTTCCAATATTCTTGACTCTCTTCGGAATACAACACTTTTTTCGTAGGTTGAGATTTTTGTATACTTTCATCAATCTCGGAATCTTGAACTTCAGCCTTAACTTCTTTACTTTCTTCTACAATTTCCGCTGGAATATCAGTTGGAAGAGGTTCTTCTATCTCATCTCTTCCTTGAACAAAGTCAAAATTTTTCGATTGAGACGCTTTCCTATCAATATTTTCAGAACTTCCAGATCCTTCTCCAAAGTTTTCTTTTTCCATAATATTTTTTACTAATTATAATTGAAAAATTATACAGTGAAGAGAGTAGCTAAGTAAATAGAATATTAAGTGATAAAGGTTCCTTATATTCCTATATACCATACCTGCATATCCCCAATTTCATCTAAAAGTTCTACATTAAAAGTATCTTTGTCTAATAAGCTAATTACATTATTATCCTTACCAATAATACATATAGCTATACTTGATGAACCTTTCTTTAAAGACTCTTCAACACCATAAGTAATTCTTCTACTAGCATTATCACAACCCTTTTTCATAACCATATCCTTGATATATACAATACTTTCTTGTTTTGAAATTTCTTCTCGAACCTTTTCTCTCGTTTCATCTATTCTACTTAAAATTCCAGTACTACCAGATTCTAATACTTCCACATCACCAATTAATCTTTCCGTGACATCCTCTACCAATATATTTAACATACTGTTCCTATCTCCACTAACAGATACTATTAAACCAACTGGAACAAGTTCAAATTGAGGAGTTAAAACATCATAAAAAATATCCTTTTGTATATTCTCATCCTTCAAAACCTTTTCAAGATCATTGCCACTATACAATTTACTTACAGCATCATTGTGTAAGTTATCATTTCCAAAAATCTCTATATTATTATTATCCATACGAAACCTCCTATAGCATTATAATATCAGCTAGTACCGAAAATGGCAATATTTTGAGAAAATACGCAAGTACACAATAAGCCGGATTCTGTATAACGATGATTATCTGTC
>CAZAQC010000028.1:0-6883 GCA_964487525.1 uncultured Candidatus Saccharibacteria bacterium
CTGCTTTACAAATTTGTTGTTCTTTATAAACCTCAAAAAAGAAAGAAGGAAAAGTGAAAAAGAAAGAGTATTTAGATCCATGCAAAAATTGTGTGGAAGACCCATGCCCAGGATCAAATAATTGCCCTGTGGCAAATGCAGAAGGATTTCCTTTGAAAGGAACAAGTACAAAGGCTAAAGTGAAAAAAGTTCCAGAACAAATCCCTCCCCTTTTGAAAAGACTCCATATTGGAGTTCCAAAACAAGGAAACGTCGTCATTACAATAAGGTCAAAAGAAGAGGACCCCGAAACGACCACAATACTAATAGAATCTAATGGAAAGAAGGAAAGTTATTGCTGGACAAAGTACCATCTAAAAAAGAACATTATAATAAAGTTTAGGGAAGGTTCTTTAGTAAAGATTCAATATCCAAAGGAGGAAAAAGAAAAATAACAAATTTGTGGAGAAGAGAGAGGATGGCGATTATGTCAGATAAAAATTATCTTATCAGATATATCACATACCATCCTCTCTTGACCCACCCCTATCCTACTGCTATAATCCCTTTATTATTAACCTAAGAAACAAGGTACAAAGATAAATCCTTGTGAGGTAAATAGGAATTCTAATTATTAAAAAATAAAAACATGTCAAAAACTCGTTCAGAGAAGACAGAGCTATTAAATAAGTATAAAGAGATCTTGAAAGAGAAGGTCGGATACTTTTTAGTCGACTCTGATAAAACAAATAGCTTAACAGTATCTAAATTGAAGATGCAGTTGAGAGATGCTGGAGCTAACTACACTGTTGTTAAAAACAGTATATTTAAAGTCGCACTACAAGAAACTGATCAGCCATTACAAACACAAGAATTAGACGGTCCTACAGCATTAATATATTTCGATGAAGATCCAACAGCTTCTGCAAAATTAGTTAAACAGGCACAAAAAGAGACAGAACTTTTAAAAGCTAAAGGTGGAGTATATGAAGGAGAGTTTCTAACAGAGGCTAAAGTTATGCAATTGGCAGAAATCCCATCAAGAGAGGTACTTCTTTCTCAATTAGTAGGTACTATGAATGCACCACTTACAGGATTTATGAATGCAGTAACAGGAAATGTTAGAGGTTTAACCGTGGTTCTTAAGGGCATATCTGAAAAGAGTGCTTAACTAGACAAAATATAATTAATTTAATTTACATAATAAAATGGCAGAAGAGACAAAAACCTTACCAGAATTATCCGAGAACAGTAAAAAAGTTCTAGAAATTGTGGAGAAGATGTCAGTCTTAGAGCTTGCTGATCTTGTAAAGGTCATGGAAGACAAATTCGGAGTAAGTGCAACTGCACCTATGGCTATGGCAGCCCCAGCAGCAGAAGCTGCTCCAGAAGAGGAAGAGAAATCTTCTTTCAACATTGTCTTAAAAGAGGCAGGAGCAAATAAGATAGGAGTCATAAAGGTAGTAAGAGAAATTACCGAACTAGGACTCAAAGAAGCTAAAGATCTTGTAGATACTGCACCTCAGACCGTTAAAGAGGGAGTTTCAAAAGATGATGCTGAGCAAATCAAAGCAAAATTTGAGGAAGCAGGAGCTAAAATAGAATTAGCATAATCCTTTAATTAGCATGAATCATGGGCTATTCCTAACCGAATAGCCCTTTTTCTTTTAATACACCACTTGATTAAATCGGTTCTCAACCATCGACAAATATACTATGAAAGAAGTATAATCTTGTTGAAATCTGCCTTTACAAATTAAATTATCAAACAAAGGAATAATGGTTTACTCTTCTTTTACCGAATGGGTCATAGAGAATGGAATATCATTGCAAATGCTTGAATTACTGGCAGCTATAACCCTACTCGCAACTATAGTAAGTGCGGGAAGATATATCTTTGGTTCCAAGACATACGGTATCTATGCTCCAATAATATTAGCAATTTCATACTCCTATACTGGCTTGAAATATGGACTCGCGGTTACAACAATTGTCATTCTTACCACCCTACTCTCATACTCAATTATCAAAAAAATAAGAATGCACTATATAACAAGAATAGCTATTAACTATTGTCTATTATCAATCTCTTTAGTTATATTTTTTCTTATGATAAATAGGTATGGTTTAGGTTTAGAGAATATGTCACAAATCCCTCCACTAGCCGTAATTTCGATAGCCTCTCTATCAGATTTCTTCATAAAACAGTATGTACAAAAATCATTTAAAACAGCACTCATGATTTTAATAAGTACATTACTAATCTCAACTATAGGATGGTATTTAATAACTAGAAACTATATATCTATATATATGCTCAACAACCTTTGGGTTGTTCCTCTCCTTATCCTTGTTAATCTTCTAATTGGTCAATTTAAAGGACTAAGAATGAAGGATTTTCTTAGATTTAAATCTATAGTATCCGAAAAAGAAAATGTTTCGAAATAGCAAATACAGAGATATATTAGGACTAAATAGACGAAATCAGGAATACATTCGTCCTTTCAATTCCCCATCGGCAAAAAATATAGCAGATGACAAAATTCTAACCAAAAAAATCTTAGGAAAAGAGGGTATAAAAACTCCGGAGGTATACAAACTCATAAAGAACAGAAAACAGCTAGAATTTCTTGATTGGGAATCATTACCAAAAAGCTTCGTTATTAAGCCAAATAAAGGTACTGGTGGAAACGGTATTATAGTTTTCTACGGAAGAGAAAAAGGAGATAAGGGATGGATTAGACCTAGTGGAGAAGTAATGACTAAAAGAGACATCATATTACATATAGAAAATATTCTCGAAGGAAGATTCTCTATGGGATCTAAAACAGACATCGCAATTATTGAGGAACGAGTTAAAACAGACCCTCTTTTGAAACAGTATTCATACAAAGGTGTCCCCGATATCAGAATCATATGCTTCAATAATGTTCCAATAATGGCAATGACTCGATTACCTACTAAAAGATCTAATGGTACTGCAAATTTACATTCAGGAGCTATATGTACAGGAATAGACATTAGTACAGGTATTACCACCTACTCTATGCAGATGGACCCCCATTCTCCCTTCAGTGATACTTATGAAAACATTGAGACAACTTCAGATTTAAAAGAAAATAAAAAATTAAGTGGCATACAAATACCTTTTTGGGATGAAATTTTAAGAATTTCTCTAGTATGTCAGAAAGCTAGTAAACTTGGATATCTCGGGGTTGATATCGCACTAGATGTTGATAAAGGCCCCGTTGTTTTTGAATTAAATGCACGTCCAGGCTTAGGAATACAGGTAGCAAATAAAACAGGACTAAGATGGAGATTAGAAAAGGTAAAAGGATTAGAGATAAAGAGTATTAAGCATGGGATAAGGGTTGCAAAAAACCTTTTTGGTGGAGAGGTAGAAGAAAGTATAGAAGCAATAAGTGGAAGAAGAGTAGTTAACATAAATGAAAAGATTATTCTTTACTATAATGAAAATAAAGAACTAAAAGATTTACAAAAAGAGACAACTACAGCATTAATAGATACTGGAATTCTCACCTCTCGTATATCAAAAAATCTAGCAAACAGAATTGGATTCCTTTCCACAGTTAAGTTTTTTAATTCCTTAAATATACCTGAGAAATTTGAATCTCTGAAAACAGCACAGGAATATATTGATGCTAATAAAGAATTACTAATAAAGGATGCTAATATAAAAAGGATTGCAAGAGTAATAGAGGATGGAAATATAAGTATTCGACCAGTGGTAGAAGTTAAGATTAAAATATCCGGAGAAGTAAAAGATATTGAAATGATAATAACCAATGATAGTACATATCCAACGGTCATAGGAAAGAGTGATCTTAAAGGATATTTAATTGATACAAGTAAAACCTTTATATAAATGAAAAGCTACCAGGAATATTTAAAAGAAGCAGGTAATGTACACTTGGCTTACTATTTAGAAGCTGCTGATGAATTAGATATCAAATATACTGTTTTAGTAAGAAGCCTACTTGCCGAATTTGAGTATCAAAAGAAATACTGGCATATTATAAATACAGTAACTCCCCTAACCCCTTCTACTAGTACTACCATATGCAAAAGAAAACATCTTACTAACTTAGTTCTCAAAAGAAATGGTCTGTCCGTTCCAAATCAAGAAAACATATCATCTCCTATAGATGCTATTAAATTTTTTTCTAAATACAAAGATATTGTAATAAAGCCAACACAACAACTTGGAGGAATAGGTGTCACAATACTACCTCAGACAGAGGAACAAGTATTAAAAGCATATGAAATAGCTCTTGAAAACAGTAAAGCTAAAACAAAAAACAAAGTTATAGGAGAAGAATTCATACATGGAGAGAATTATAGATTCCTTGTATTAGGAAATTCTGTAGTTGGTGTCGTAAGAAGAAAAGCAGCGCATATTATTGGTAATAGTAGAAACACTATAAGGGAACTGATTATGACAAAGAATGAGGAACGAAAAAACTCTTTACTAAAGCCAATCCTCATAGACAATGAGGTCAATTTAAAACTTCAAAGATCCAAATTGGATTTAGAATCAATCCCATCAGAAGGAGAAGAGCTGATTCTGAGATATAATTGTAATCTAACAACAGGTGGAAGTACTCAGGAATGTATGTCTGAAGTTCACGACTACTACAAACAAGTTGCTATCAAGGCTGTTAAGACTGTAGGTGCAGAATTTGGAGGAGTAGATATTATAGCTGAAAATATATCTAACCCTTCTAAATTCGCAATAAACGAAATCAACTACAATCCAGGCTTAAGATTACATTACAAAGTAAATAGTGGTAATGTAATAAAGGTAGCTGTCCCAATAATGCAATACATAAAAGACAAGTATATAAATTCTAAATAAAAATAATGAAAGAAGTAACTACCCTACAAGGACTAAACCTACAATCTGAGATATCAACGACAGTTATAAAGATCCCAAAGACAGAACCTGTTTCTGAATTATTAGAATTAATAAAAAATTTTCATCCAATTTTCATAGATGAGTATCTTTTTGAGGAAAACACATTAACTATTAGATCGAAATTAGCATTCCTCTGGAAAGAGTTAGCAGAGACACTCATAAAACTCTCAAAAAGCAGTATTACATATGAAGAAGCAAGAAAGTTGGCTGTAGAAGAAATAATCAAAGAAAGGATAGCCTCTATGTCTACAATTCCTCTACTCTATTCAGCATACAAGAAGGGCTTTGAAGTTAATCCAACACTATTAAGAAATGACAGAGTTACATATACAAAAACTTTCAACAGACAATACACTATAGGGGCTGGGAAGGGTTCTCAAATAATCTATTCCATATCCTCTAGTAAAGATTCTAAGAATGCAAAAGAGATTCAACGCGATAAATGGGCTAGCAATTTAATGATTGAAGGCCTTGCTCTTCCAATACCCAAGTGGGAGATACTTGAGACAGAGGAAGAGATTGAAAAAATATGGAAAAATTTTGAAAAACCCGTAGTTATAAAACCCACTGGATTAACTGGTGGTAGCGGTGTTTCTACAAGTATAAATTCTGTAGAGCAGGCAAAAAAGGCCTTTAATGTTGCTAAACAAGCTACTAGTAGACATGCAGGAAAAACTTGGCAAGAGAAAATTATGATTCAAGAACAAGTAGATGGTGAAGATTACAGACTATTAGTAATAGACGGGAAATTAGAGATAGTAACAAAGAGAATACCAACATTTGTTTTAGGAGATGGGAAAAGTAGCATAGGACAACTCATAACCGAAACTAATAATGATCCAAGAAGGGATATTTTAAACCCATCACACACATTAAAGCCAATAAAGATAGACCAACCACTATTAGATTTCCTAGAGGAGCAAAAAATTTCGTTAGAATATGTTCCTAAGAAGGATGAGAAAATAACTGTTAGAAAAGTAGCTAGCATGAGTCAAGGTGGGATAACTGAAGATTTTACAGACAAAGTAAGTCCTGAAATTAAATATATTGTTGAGAGTATAGCCTCTTCAATACATGCTTTCGTCATAGGAGCAGACATTCTCTGTAAAGATATAAGTCGACCTTTAACTAAAGATAATGGTGGAATTCTAGAAATAAATACTATGCCCGAAGCATATCTAAATTTCTATCCAGTTATTGGGGAAAACAGAGGATATGTTGCTGATACATATATAGAGAAATTGTTAAAAGGAAATATTACAAAGAAGATAGTTGTACTTGGGCAATTCACAAAAGACATACCTACTCTACTTAGACAAAGATCTCTCTTTAAATCATATCTAAGTGAAGAAGATACTGTAGGAGAATACAAAGAAGGTGACCTATTAATAAACTCTCTTAAGATTAATGATGAACTAGACAAGGAGAAAGCAATAGAATCTCTTAAGATTAATGCTTCCTTAGACGCTATAATTATTCACCATAGAAATTGGCAGGAGGTTGAAGATTCTGGTCTCGGTTTTGATAGAATAGATATGTTGGTGATAAGCCAGGAGCTAAGTAAAGAAAGGGAATATTTCAGTATTGTAAGAAAATATAAAAGAAAAGGCTTAATAGATAAAATTAAAATTTTAAAGTAATGAAATATTTAATAATTGATAAAAGACAGAGGGTTGAAGTCGCTACAATGGGAGACATACCTACAGGATCTGCTAGGTTAATAGAAGAATTGAAAAAGAAGGAATTAGAATATGATTTTGTATACAATGACGAACTAGAATTTCTCTTTCTTGATGGAAATACCGAGATAAAAGCAAAGGGGAAGGATATTAAAGAGTACACACATATAATATTTAGAGGGCATAGTCTAGATAGTGATAAGGAGTACCATTTTAAAAGGTATATCATTGACTATATTGATCAATACAATGAAGAGAATCCAGGAAAGAAAATACTTGTACAAAACTC
>CAZAQC010000028.1:6983-9749 GCA_964487525.1 uncultured Candidatus Saccharibacteria bacterium
GAAGATTACAGAATATTTGTCAGATTAGGAAAGGTAATAGCAGGGTGGAAAAGAAAAGCTTCTGATGGATTCATGACAGTTAGTAAGGGTATCTACGAGATGTACAATGAACCAAACAAGGAAATTAAAGATTTAGCAGAGAAAGTAGCCTCTATCTTGGATGCTGATTTCATGGCTGTAGACTTTATGTACATTGGAGACAAACCATATGTACAAGAGATAAGTTTTCATCCAGGGTACAAAGCTTACGAAACCAAAATAGAAGGAGAACCAGTAAATATAGCGGAAGCAATAATAACAGCTTTTAAAGAATAGCTATATACCAACCTTTTTAAATATTTCTAACCACCTTTCTTTAGATGGGACATTCTTTGCTTTTGGTAAAAGACCCTCCCTAACCCATTCACACTGTTTAAAATTTATCTTCCCTGCATACAAAAGATTGTATAATGTTGGATCATTATCCAATTGCTTTATTACTTTTCTAAGACCTCTAAAATAGCATATGTCTTTGGAATATATACCACTATAGGACGTGTCCCCCATTCCTCTTTTTACTCTATACACAGCATCAAATGATGCATACTTTGGTAAAATACCAAGAATACAATTATATAATTGCCTAAAACTCATCTCTTCTCCTACATATATTGCATATATTAATGCTGCCTTCTTTCTTAACCACTCTTCTGTTAACAAATTCAAACTCATTTCGTTCCAGGTTGCTAGCCCCTCCTCCACATCCAAATATGACACTATATTGGGCTTACTAAAAGCCTCAAATCCACTCATTGCTCCATTGCTACCCCTTAGAACATGAGTACCAACTTCATGCACAAGTGTTTTTCTTAATTTGAATTTACTTCTTTCGATATTAGGATCTACCAATATTTTCTTTGTCTTAATACCCACCTTAACTCCGTTCTTCCCAATATTCATTGATTTATCTACAGCCCATCCTTCTAAACCTAATTCCACAAATACTTGATTAAATATCTTCTCAATCCCTTCATATTTCAACAATTCTCCCTTTTCTGAAACAATTCTTTTGGATATATTGTAACTATCCATATTTCCTCTTAACACTCTACAAGCATTCCTAAAAAGTTTCTCTGAGGGTTTTCCATACCTATGTACCGAGATATCAGTGACCCCTTCATTATTACCTACAGAATGCATTAATTCACTGGCTTCTTTCTTAGAGTTTATGAGGTCAATATAGAATTCAGATATTCTTGGATCTACATCTGATATTTCTTGTATATGGGAAAGCTTTTTTAATATCTCCTTGTTATTATTCTTTACAACTCTATATTGAAATTGTGGATTATATGTATCTGAGTTAAAAAATTTCTTTTTCTCTGACTCAAGGTTTGTTGGTGTAAATACTAAAGATGTAGGAATTCTCAATTCACCAAGCAATTGAGTTACTTCTTTTGAACTTATGCTGTTTTTGGGTTTACTAAAAAAGCTCATATTTACTATTCTACAGAAATAATAACTAGAAAACTACCTTCTGAAATCTCGATTAAATGAAAAGACCCTCTCTCCTGTAGCTAGTAGTTCAAGAGCTATACCTGTCCCTTTAGCAACACAAAATAGTGGTTCATCAGCTACATGGGCGGGAACTCCTGTTGCTTTTGAGAATAGCTTATCTAAATTTCTCATCTTGGCTGTACCTCCACTCATAACCATTCCCCTATCTATAATATCTGCAGATAGTTCAGGAGGAGTTTTTTCCAAAACAGTTTGAATACTTCTTATGATACTTCTTAATGGAACTTCTACTGCCTTAGCAATATCATTTGAATCTACTACTATGGATTTAGGCATTCCAGCACCTATATCCCTTCCCCTTACTTCCATCTCTTTAGGATCTTTTACTTCTACGGCAGAGCCTATCTTTATCTTTATGCTCTCTGCTGTCTGTTCACCTATTAATATTCCTTTCTTTTTTCTCATAAAGGAAATTATACTTTCATTTATTGCATCCCCTGCTACTCTTAGAGATTCATACTCTACAATTCCGTCTAAAGACATTACAGCTACTTCTGTAGTTCCGCCACCCATATTAACTATCATACTACCAACTGACTTATCTATTGGAAGCTCTGCCCCTAATGCAGCTAATAGCGGTTCCGGAAGTAATGTTATGCTCTTAGATCCAACTGCATTTGCAGCCTTTAAAACAGCCCTCTGCTCTACTGTTGTAATACCTGCAGGAACACTTATAACAACATCTGGCTTGAAGAATCGTGATTTACCTAAGGCTGTATCAAAAAAATGTCTTAACAAGGCTTCTGTTACCCTAGAATCTGCTATAACACCATCCCTAAGAGGTCTTTTCGCAACGATATTCTCTGGAGTTTTTCCAATCATTTTTTTTGCTTTTTCTCCAACAGCTATAACAGTAAAGGTATTAACATCAATAGCTACTACTGTTGGTTCTACCAATACTATTCCTTCCCCTTGAACAAAAACAACTGAATTTGCTGTACCTAGATCAATACCTAATTTCTTTCCTATCATAGATAAAAAGAACTATAAGTTATGTACTATTAAAATTTCAACAACATTGCTTCCTTCATCTTATCAGCTGTCTCTCTTGCTATCTTTGATACCTTCTTACTACCCTCCATTGCTATCTCTAGAAATTCTTTTTTCATCTTCTCCCCCTCATACCGTTTCTCCCTAATAGGAGTTAACAATTCGTTCATAACTTCAAATAATCTTTCTTTAACCTCTATGTCCTTTATCTTTCCCTCC
>CAZAQC010000029.1:0-9006 GCA_964487525.1 uncultured Candidatus Saccharibacteria bacterium
CATCATCTAAATATCTTCACTTTGGTGCTACTTCTAGTGATATATTAGATACTTCTCAATCTATCTTAATAAGAGATACTTTGAAAATTATTCTCAAAGATACTAGGAAGCTATCTAGTGTACTATTAAGAAAGGCTAAGAAATATAAATATCAAGATATAATGGGGCGTACCCATGGTATGCATGCAGAACCAACTACTCTTGGTCTTAAATTTCTTGTATGGGTATATGAATTGGAAAGATGTATTGATAGATTAAACACAGCTATAGATTCTATATCCTACGGGAAAGTATCAGGCTCTGTTGGTACATATTCTCAGATTGATCCATATGTTGAGAAATACGTTTGTAAGAAATTAGGTTTGAAACCTGCAAAAATATCAACACAGATTCTTCAAAGGGATATATATAACGACTTTCTTTATGCTATAGCTATATTAGGAAATACATTAGAAAAAATAGCTACAGAAATACGTCATTTACATAGAACAGAGATAGGAGAACTAAAAGAACCATTTGGGGAGGGTCAAAAGGGATCTTCTAGTATGCCACATAAAAAAAATCCCATATTATGTGAGAGGATATGTGGATTATCAAGAATATTACGAGGTAATTTGGAGATAGGTATGGAAAATACTTGTTTGTGGCATGAAAGAGATATGTCTCATTCTTCCGTTGAAAGAATAATAATTCCTGACTCTTCTTCTTTAATTCATTTTATGCTTAATGATATGTATTTTGTTATTGAGAACTTAGTAATTAATACAGAAAGAATGAAAGAAAATATTAATTTGGAGAGAGGTAATTCTTTTTCTCAAACGTTAATGCTTCACTTAGTTTCAAAAGGTATGGAAAAGAAAAAAGCATATGAATTAATACAAACTCTTTCATTTAATAATGACACTGATATTTTAACAACATTGCTGTCCAAAAAGAAGATTTTGAAATATACTAATGAAAAAGAACTTAAGGATATATGTAATCTTAATTACTATACAAGGTATGTAGATAAAATTTTCAAACGGTTTGAAGAGTAGCTATATCTTTCTACTATCATATGCCCAATGTAATACAGCTTGCCTTTGCTTTTTTCTACAATCTAAATCAAGTGGTGAACAGTTTTTCTCTATCGCAGATATATGTCTCTTGATAGCTTTCCATCTTTTAATCTGTCTTTCATCCTCAGGTGGTATTCTCCTTCCCATATAGTATCTACAGTACCATTGAAACCATCCTCTTGGATCTTCATGATATATCCACCCTTTTTTCTTCCAGTATGAAAGAGGCATACTAGCATCTACTTTGAAATAATTTAGAGATATGTCTTTAGACTTGGGTGAGAGTTTAGCATCAGTAAACCAATCTCTAGGAAATTCATCTGTACAATCTGTCATATATTTACCACCAAAGACTCCAAGCTTTAACATTTCTTTAGGAGTAAGTTCAGGCTTAAATTCAGGATCAAAGTTCTCACCTATTGGTTCTATAAGGTAATACGTATAGTTGAATTGCATCTTATCATTAACAGTTACTTTTTTATCCATATTTATAAATTACCACAGAAGTGTTGTAATAGCAACCTTTTATTGAAAGAGCGGCCCTTGTCGTGATATAATCATAATCTATCAAAGTTGTTCATTAAAAAAGGAGAAAGAGGGATGAAAGAATTAGATGTGTTCTTGTTAAGGTACGGGAAAATTATTATTTGGAAAGTCGTTAGGTATAAATTTTCATATCTTTTGAATACATTTGTATTTGAAGAAACAGATTATAGAAGTTTAGAAACAGAAATAAAAAAAGCTTTAAAAGAAGAAGAGTTGGAGTATTACCTACAAATAAGTGAACCACTAAATGAACCCCCTTACAGTAGCAAAGCATTGTATCTCTCGATTTGTGATTTTAGGTCAGTTTTTTGTGGTTTATTTTATAATATGCTACCAAAGAAACAGGTATAAGTTAATTTGATAGAAAGAAATCTGCCTAGGGGGTGGTTAAAACATTTTAAATGTAATCACCCTCTTCAAGTTCTAAAACCTTGCTCCTACTACACCACTCTGATTTGCATATTTACTTTTTTTCCCTCCTACTATTCCTTCAGTAAGTTTTGCAAATAAATATGTACCTACTTCTTCTCCAGCATGTAATACAATATCAAAATTTCCTAAGTTCTTTATCTCTAACACTGAATTTTCATTATTAAATGGTACACCATCTAATACAAATGCTGTTATATGTACAGTCATACCTACCCTAGCAAATGTAGATCTACCATCAACCATTGTTATAACATCCTTGTCAGTTCTAACCTTCTGCTTAGTACTACCAAGTACAAAATCATTAGGTTTCAATATATATGGCTTCTCTCTTAAATCATATGTGTCATACTTAAGCTCTACAGAATTCTCAGTATCTACTGTTTGATTTGGCTTGGGTATTAGTAATTCATTACCAAGATTAATTGTTATTCCCTTTGTTTCAATATGCAATTTACCTTTTACAACAATCTTTCCCTTCTGGATATACTTACTAATTGTTTTGTTTGAAAGAAACATGGCAGTATCTATATATTTAACTAAGTATATATTACAACATATCATAATTAATTAATATATTCCTTCTTAAATGTTATACTAAACCTAATATCTATATCAAAATAATTAATGGATAAGGTTGAACAAGCTATTTATTTTGCTACAAAGGCTCATCACAGGCAGAACAGGAAGATGGAAAAGGTTGCCATGATATTTCACCCATTTACAGTCGGAATGATATTACAGAGGGCAGGATGTAGAGATGAAGTTATTATAGCTGGGATTTTACATGATGTTATTGAGGATACAAAATATACCAAAGAAGATATTGAAAAGAAATTTGGAAAAGAAATAGCTGATTTAGTAGAGGGTGTATCCGAATCTGACAAAAGTCTTCCTTGGGAGGAAAGGAAGCAAGAAACAATTGACTATCTTAAAACTGCATCTTTAGATGAAAAATTAATAGAGTGTGCAGACAAGATTAATAATTTAGAATCAATATATTTGGATATTAAGAAAGAGGGAGAAGAAGTTTGGAAAATATTCAAAAGAGGTAGGGAACAACAAAGATGGTATCACACAAATGTTTACAAAAGTTTGATAAAGAATGCAGATGAAAAGAATCTTCTGTTTGTTAGATATAAGAAATTAATTAAGAAAGTTTTCAATACATAGTAGAATGTTGTAATATGTATAGTATATAAATTTAGTAAATAAATATATGGGATATATTGATAATATTGAAGAAAAAACATTAGGTAATGATAATTTCAGAAAGGTATTGTATACAGGTAAGCACATGCAATTGGTTGTTATGTGCCTTAAAGCTTCTGAGGATATTGGAGAAGAAGTACATGAAAGTGTTGATCAATTCTTTAGAGTAGAACAAGGAGAAGCAAAATTTGTAATAGATGGCGTGGAAAGTATTGTTGGGGAAAACATGGTAGCCATTGTTCCCGCTGGCTCATAATGTTATAAATACATCTGAAACTGCAGATTTAAAACTTTACACTATTTACTCTCCTGCGAATCATCCAGAGGGCACAGTTCATCCTACTAAAGAAGATGCTATGAAGGCTGAAGAAGATCATCATCAATAATTAATATAAGCAAATGCTTTTTATGAAAAATAAATCTTTAATTATTGCTTTGATATTGGTATTGGTATTTGTATTAACTTTGCTATTATTATTCTTCAAAACAAATATATTTGATGGTATTAAATCTAGCTCAGTAAAGAAAAATAGTGAAGAAGCAGAAAGTCTTGTAAATATAGCTCAATCAAATATGTCTGGTATAGTCTTTATAACAGAGGAAAGTGATAATGATTACAGAGTACATATTAATTTACAACCATATCTAAATTTCACTCTTCTAGATGTAGATAGTAGAGTAAAAAGTTTTGCATTAAAGAATTTCAAAGGAGAAAGTGAAGCTGGAGATGTTCTTTTAATATCCCCTACTGATTTAAATAAAAACTTAGG
Organism: uncultured Candidatus Saccharibacteria bacterium; assembly: GCA_964487525.1. Taxonomy (GTDB): domain Bacteria; phylum Patescibacteriota; class Dojkabacteria; order SC72; family SC72; genus UBA2177. The sequence goes on from CAZAQC010000029.1 coordinate 4,016, forward strand.
AGGATCAAGCTTCATATTCACTGATTTTAATACCTCTATTTATACTAAAGACATAAAATCAAATGGTAATAGCATCAGTTATGAAGTTGTAGAAGAAGTTACCAAATTTAACCAAGTAAATAATAGGGATTATATAATGCCATCTTTTGCAATAATTATTAAAGATATAGGCTCTATTGATTATGAAAAAATATTAAATGAAACTGGTGTCTTTGATGGTGGGAAATATTTAGAATATTTAGGTGTCGATTTGAATAAATTGGACACAACATTTCAATTTGATATAGAGATTGTATTTGATGATAATACAAAGTATGTAAAGAGATTTAATGGAGAGTTGGTAGGAAGTTCCTTAGCAGGAAACTATACAACCAGCATTGAATTAAAGGTAGTAGAATAGTTATCTGCCCTATGTACTAATTCTTTATACAGTGTTATAATGAGCCTTCGTTTTATGTAGATTCACGAAATAAGTACCTAACGGTTTAAATTTTATTTTCGGTTATCTATAAAGAACTGATAATAAAATAAATAAAAACAACCGTGAGATATAATCACTCAAATAATGGCGGATACCGTCAAAATAGATATGGCAATAGGAGAAATTCGTACTCTAGTAATAGAGGTAGAAGATTTAATCCTAGAGCTAATACAATTAGTGTAGACAAATTGATAGCTAAGGCTGTAAATACAGAGCCTGTTAATATGTTTGTTGATGATTTTCAATATTCTCAGTTTAATATAACTAAGACTTTGAAAAGAAATGCATACAGTAAAGGATATAGTAATCCAACTAAGATACAGTATCAGGCAATACCACAAATTTTAAGTGGTAGAGATATATTAGGTATAGCTACAACTGGATCAGGTAAGACTGCAGCTTTTATAATCCCAATGATAGATAAAATAATAAGAAATGGTGCAAACAGGTGTCTAGTGGTGGTTCCAACTAGGGAACTTGCAATGCAGATACAGGACGAATTTAGACAATTGTCAAGAGATACAGGCGTTAAAAGTGTGTTAATAATGGGTGGTAATAGCATCAGAACACAAATTAGCATATTAAGGAGTAATCCTCAATTTATCATATGTACGCCAGGAAGATTAAAAGATTTAACACAAAGAGGTGAGATTAATCTTTTAACTATAAATAACGTAGTTTTAGATGAGGTTGATAGAATGTTAGATATGGGCTTTATAGAAGATATTAGATTCATAGTTAATAAATTAAGGAAGGATAGACAATCACTTTTCTTCTCAGCAACTATGAATAGAAAATCAGAAGAAATTGCAAATACCCTACTCTCTAATCCAGTTAAGATAGAAATAGAGACTCAGGGTCCAGGAAAGAACGTAGATCAAGATGTTGTAAGACTAGAAAGAGGTCAGAACAAGTTTGATGTTTTAGTTGAGTTATTGAAACAGAAAGAATTAGAAAAAGTCTTAATATTTACCTCTACAAAGAGAGAAGCAGACAAATTATGCAGAAATCTTCGAGTAGATAATATATATATTGAAGCATTGCATGGAGGTAAGAAGCAGAATCAAAGAACAAAGATTATAGATAGATTTAAGAATGGAGGTATTGATGTTTTAGTAGCTACAGATGTAGCATCTAGAGGATTAGATGTTAATAATATTAGCCATGTTATTAACTATGATATGCCACAATCATATGATGATTATATTCATCGTATAGGAAGAACTGGAAGAGCTGGTAAAAAAGGTTTTGCTCTTACATTTGTTTAACCTTAAAAGTCTTTATATAAAGGGATAAAAATGATATACTCTCACTCATCTTTATGGAAAAAGATTATATTGATGAGTATATAAACCAGTCTGAAGTTCAAGTAGAGCTAATACGATGTAGATACAATTTTGGCCTTTCACAGGTTGAAATTATTCTGAATAGTAATGAAGAAAAAATCAATTACAATTGGGTAGATATTGGGTCTAATTTAGGAATGGGATTAACGGAGATTAGAGAAGATGTAAATATAATTAGTACAGATTTAGATCATAGATACCTGGAACGCCAAGACAATAATTTCCAAAAACTTAATTTTGATGCACAATATTTACCTTTTTCGGATGATTCTTGTGATGTAATATCATGCTTTGAAACAATAGAACATATTGAGTTAAGTAAGGTATACCAATTATTTCAAGAATTTCAAAGAGTTTTAAAACCAGATGGCATCTTACTCTTATCAACTCCGAATAAAGAAACAAATGGTCGAAAGAAAATGAGTGAAGATCATAAGCAAGAATTTTCACATATAGAATTAATGCTATTGTTGGATCGCTTTAACTTTGATGTACAGAATGAATATGGGCAGAATTTTGTAAAAGACAATAATTTGTTACATCAATTATTTTTGGATCTAAGACAAAATATTGTAGTTAGGCATATATATAATACATTTCCTCCTTTCGTGGTAAAAACTATTCGAAACAAATCTTTAAATTGTTTTGGTAAAGGTGAAATAAGAAAGAAACAGAGTGGCGAAACAGAAAGAATTATGTATTTTGTGTGTAGAAAGAAAAAATTGTTTTAATCCTTTTCTAGTATATAATCATTGTTTATGTTAAACATTAATAATATATCTGTTAATTTGGGAAGAAAACAGATATTAGAAAATATTAGTTTGTTTGTTTCTCCAAATGAAAAAGTTGGATTAGTTGGTATTAATGGAGCTGGTAAATCTACCCTATTAAAATCTATAGCAGGATTATTACCTACTGACTTAGGAGACATATCATTTGATGGTACTATGTCCTATTTATCTCAAGAAATTCATAAAGAAATTTCTTTAAAAAACAGTACAGATGTAAATAGCTCCGATCAAGATATTACCATAGGAGAATATATAATTATTGGAAGAAATATCAATACAGAGGAATGGGAGATAAATAAGCTACTAAATAAGCTAAAGATGGAAGGAAAGAATAGTAATAGTATTCTTTCAGAGCTCTCAGGAGGACAGAAAATAAAGGTTGAGTTAGTTAGAATACTTCTTGAGAAATCAGATCTATTAATTCTTGATGAACCTACTAACTTCTTAGATATCCCATCTAGTGAATGGTTAATGCAATACCTAATATCATATCCAAAATCCGTTATAGTTGTATCTCATGATTTAAGATTAATGAATAAAGGATTAGACAAGATTTGGTTTTTAAATGAAATGACTCATAAGGTTGAGGTGTATAAAGGTAACTATACAGATTTTTTGAAACAGAAAGCATTAAAAGATGAATTCATTATTAGAGAAATAGTTAATCAAGAAAGAAAAGCTAAGAAAGTTTTTGAATCTGCTACTACCCTATCCTCAAGAAAAAGTATAAAGGAGAAGAAAAGATCAGCTAAAAAGTTTAGAGAAGCGGCAAGTATGAAAGATGATATTAAACTTAGGAAGGAATTATTAAAAAAAAGTAAAAGTATGAGAATTTCTTTACCGAATATAGTACAAAGTTCTAAAAATGTTCTTAATGTAAAAAATATATCAAAAGCATATATAGAATGTATGCCAGTATTAAATGACGTCAGTTTTGAGGCTTACAGGGGCGAGAAAATTGCCATAATTGGTAAAAATGGTGTTGGTAAGACTACATTACTTAAAATATTAGCAAATAAGTTAAAGCAAGATACTGGGGATATAAAATGGGGACATGGGGTAACTATTGGATATTATTCTCAAGAGTATGAAGATTTGGATTACAATCAAACTGTTTTGGAGAATATGTATGGTTTGGAGATGGGGAATGAAGAAGTAAGAAAATTCTTAGGAAATTTCTTAATAACTGGAGATATGATTTCTCAAGAAGTGAAGAGTTTGTCTGGTGGAGAGAAAACTAGATTGGCTTTATCAAAAATATTTATGGAAAATTACAATGTTTTACTATTAGATGAACCTACAACTTATTTAGATCCTAAATCTCAGTATATACTGCTTGATACATTAAAAATGTATAAAGGAACCCTATTATTAGTAAGTCATTCACCATTGTTTGTTAAGGAATTAGGAATTGATAGGGTATTACTTATGCCAGAAGAGAAATATACCTATTTTAAAGAAGAGTATGTAGATTTAGTAGGTATAACTTAATTGTTTCCTACTAATGCAGTGATAAATTTACAAGCAGCAAGTATTTCAGATGATTTCTCTGTTAATCCAGGTCTTCTATTTACTTCTAAAACATAGCTTTTACCAGTATTTTTGTCTGTTACTATATCTACTCCTGCCCAGTTTAGTTTCAGAGCTTTTGTAGCTGAAGTAGCTATATCTAAAATAGATGTAGGGACATTACATATATCAATAAATTCTTCTTTGGCACCCAAAGCTACATTATTTCTATATCCATCATGTGTTCTTGTTCTCTTAGAGACTGATGTAGCTTCACCATTTGCTACAACAATTCTGTAATCAAAATCATTTGATATATATTCCTGAAACAGATATCTATTATATTTACCATTCTCCATAATAGTTTTTCCTATATCTTCTTTTTTGTTTATTAAATACACATGAGATCCTAATGATCCCAATGATGTTTTATATATACATGGGAATTTGCATATCGCTTCAATGATTGTGATATTCTTGTTGTCAATTCTTAATCCATTATGGAAGAATGAATTAGGAACTAAAATGCCTTTTGAAGCTAGAGAGAATATATCAGAGAGTTTTGTATTATGTGTATTGGTTTTATTATGTGGAATCCCTTTGTACTTTAGGTAAAGGTGTAAGAGATATGCCATGTGTGTAGTATTCCATCCGGATTGTATCCATACATAGTCATAATCATTAAAATTGTTACCATTTATCTTTAATGTAGGAATACCATCTATGATTGTAAATAGAATGTCTTTAATTGAGGCAACATCTACATTTATGTTTTCTAGCTTCAATTTTTTTTGTATTTTTACTTTCTCTTCAGAAGTGCTATTAATACCTATTGCTAGGATTGAATGATTAGTCATAATGACT
>CAZAQC010000030.1:0-8728 GCA_964487525.1 uncultured Candidatus Saccharibacteria bacterium
CACTAACTTCTCCTAAAGAATCTTCATCTACATTTTCGTTATTTCTCATAACTTCAATTATTCTTTTCTGAGTCTCCTCTATTAGCCACTCTCCCGGTAAAATACCTCCTTTTCTACTAGACATTTTAATAGATCCTGGTAACTTAACCTTGCCATGTGCAATATGCTTTGTCTTTTCGGACAAGGATTGATCTATCTTACTTAAAGCATCTAATACAACCCTAAAATATCCACTCTGTTCATCTGCCGTTATGACTATTGATTCATCAAAATCCAATGTCTCGCTTTTTCTTAATGCCAATCCTATTTCTTTTGCCTCATATGTTGGCAAGTTATGGCTATTTATGAACACCCTTGTATGCAAATTTTTCTTTTCATCTCCCCTATATATCACCGATCCCTCATCCTTCTCAAATATCTTTCCTATATTATCTAACACAACCTTTAACCCTGCTTCTCCCACCTCACTTTCGAAGAAATAGTAATCAAATTTTGTACCTAACTTAGCATATATTTTTTCAAAAAAATCTAAACACCACTGTCTTCCTTTCTGGTACTTCTCTGAAAGGTTAATGCTCTCATATTTTGAAAAATCTTTCTTTTCTAAAGAAGGAAGCGTTAAGGAAAAAATGTAATAGTTAATATTTACAATTTCCTCTATAGCAACTTCATCTTTTAATTCATCATAGTACTCTGCACCTAATACATATGCATCTCCAAGATATTTAACTTTTAGCTCAAGAGGCATTTCCTCTATCTCTTCAAAAGATATATTCTCTTCATTCAATTTTCTTTCTAAACCCCAAAGAGCTTTAGCTACATGTAAGCCAACATCTCCTTGATAACAAGCTCTCTTCACATCAGCCCCTAGAGCCTCCTGTAGCCTTGCAAAAGACTCTCCTACATTGTTTGAATACAGGTGCCCAATATGTAACTCTTTGAATGGATTAGCATCGGTATATTCAATAACTACTTGCTTGTCTTTTTTAATATCAAATTTGAAATAATCATCTCCACCTTCCACCATCTTTGTGAGATCTGTTAAAAAATATCTATTAGAAAGGTGAAAATTAATAAATCCAGGCTTCACATAATCTATCTTTTCAATATCCCCATCCTCATCAATATTCTCAACTATATCCTTAGCTATTTCTAGAGGATTTTTCTTTAACTGAGAAGATAGCTTCATAGCGATATTTGTTGAATACTCTCCATTTTGAGGTTCATTTGGAATTTCAATTATTATATCCAACCCTTTAAAATCAATACCCTGTTTAGATAGTGAATCTTCTATTAATTTCGTTATCTTTTCTACTATTTTCATTGTATGTATATAATAGCACACGCACCTGGAGGGATTCGAACCCCCAACCCTCGGTTCCGAAGACCGATGCTCTATCCAGTTAAGCTACAGATGCCTAATTAGGTTAATTTTATCACATTTATCCTAACTGTACGTACCTGGCCGGGGTTGAACCGACAACCTTTGGTTCCGCAAACCAATGCTCTATCCAATTGAGCTACAGGTACAGAATATATTTCTACTAAAGCATTTTATCATAAATCATCAAACTTCATAACTATATTATCTTCTTCATATGTGATTAAATATTGAACATTAAGCTTTTTGAATTTTTCTAATGTTTCATAGTGAGGATGTCCAAATTTATTCCTTTCTCCACAAGAACAAATAGCTATGTCTGGATTTATGGCAGTGAGAAACATATCAGATGAGGCAGTTTTAGAACAGTGATGTCCAGCTTTCAAAATATATATATTTTCTAAATCTTGACGATCTATTAACCTCTCCTCTATTTCAACTTCCGCATCTCCCATAAGAAGAATCCCATAATCTTTAATCTTGAAAAATAATATTACTGATTCATTGTTAATATTTTCTTCCTGTTCTAATTCGTCTTTAAATGGATAGAGAACTTCACCTGTTATATCGCCATATTCAAGCATATCACCCTCTACTACATTGAAGATGATATCACCATAGTTTGTAAGCAAATAATCATATCCTTTGTTCTCGTAATCTATTTCATTCAGTAGAACTTTCTCAACTGTATATTCCTCCAATACATTCAATACCCCTCTTATATGATCCTCATGAGGATGTGTTAATACTACTATTTCAATATTCTTGTCATACCAAGGCATTTGCTTAGCTAATTCATACACTATGTTGTCATCAGGTCCTCCATCCACAAGTATTTGGAAATTATCTTGTTGTATTAATATGGCATCGCCCTGCCCTACATTAAAAAATACAATCTCTGGGTCATTATTATTAAAGACATCTAAGAAAGTAAAAAGAATTATAACTATGCAGAAAGAAATTACACTAACAACATCTTTTTGTAATATCCCTCTACCTATCTTTAAGATAGTAGTTGTATTTTTCATTATCTATGGGGTAAAAATATATTGTTAAAAGAAGAAGAATAATCAATAATGTAATTGATATATATCCTTCCTTTGAGTTTAGTATCTCCCATGATCCAATATTTAAATTACCAACTACATTAACTATATATTCAAAATACTTAAGCTGCAAATTAACAGCAGTAAAAAATAAGTATGAAAGAGATCTGTGTATATTCACTAAAAGTATAGATAGTACGCCCCATAACATGGTCCCCTCTATTACTGGAAGTATTAATGTGTTTACTGGTATAGACCATAACGAGAATGTTTTGAAAGTCATTATAGATATTGGGAGAGTTGATAACGTACAACTCATAGTAGGAAGTAAGTAATCGTTAAGTATTTGAAATTTCTTTGTAATTTTCTCTTTTACCGCTATTAGTATTGGTAGTATATATACCAATCCTAAAGTAGCAGAAACAGAGAGTAGAAATCCTACGTCATATATTATTAAAGGATCAAAGAAAACAAATACGGCAGAGGCCAAGGGAAGAGATATATGTACTGTATTACTTCTACCCAACAATATGGCAAAGAGAGAGAATGTGCTCATAATACAGGCTCTTACTATGGAAGATGACAATCCTGAGAAAATAGCAAACATCCAAATTACTATTAGGCCAAGAATTATCTTGCCTTTTTTGTTTAAAAAGAAAAAGAGTTTGTTTATAGTCATAACAAGTATAGTTATGTTGTATCCCGATGCAGCAACGATATGGCTTACACCTGCCATCCTAATATTCTCTCCAAAAGTGTTGCTAAACAAACGTTTTTTACCAAAGAGTATTCCTGCCAAAAGAGATGATTGTGGTTCTTGTATGATCGAATCTATTACATCTATAATATTTTCTTTTAAATCTATCAATACATTCTTTATTACAGACCCTCCTCTCCTTTCTTCTATGTCATAGCAGGAATATTTTGGATTTTCCATGATTAAAAAGATATTTTTGTTCCTAAGGTATGTTTTGTAATCAAAATCTGAAAAACTTTCAGGTTCCACAAGGTACCCAGTAAACTGACAGACTTGCCCTATTACAAACTTCTCATAGTTTTCTGTCTTTATTAGTATATATCCATGATCTTTTGGTAAAACAGTGTCATCAACGGACACATCCGATAGTAAAACAGCCTCCATCTGTTGAGTTATATGCTTTTTCTCAGGTTCATTTATTAAATAGCCCTCAAAACTAATTTCAAGGCTTGTGAAACCAGCAACAAGCCGTTCAATTTCGTCTTGTTTTATAACTACTACGCCAACCTTACATACAGACAATAAGGCTACTATGCTAATATAAAACAGTGGTCCAGAAAAGTGAACACCTCCTCCTATTTTCTTCTTATTCTCTTTTCTCTCATATTTTCTGTTTAATATGTTTCTCAAAACATAGTTTAAAGAAGAAAATATCAATAAAATGGATAAAAGCAGAACTAGTAGCCCCATAGTTCTACTATCATTTATGTTTCTCAGTATTTTGAAGAAAAATATAGTAAAGAATACATACATCAGAGAAAAGAAGAGAATCTTGTAATCATATATATACCTAAACAATCCTCGAATCCTCTTAAGGTACTTGGAGAGTATCTTTTTTATAGCGTGCAACATGTTTAAATACAAACCTTATCTTTGAATTTGTTTAATGTAGCCTCTCCTATTCCACTAACATTAAGCAAATCATTAATATTTGCATATGGTCTACCCTCAATTATTTTCCCTGCTGTGGATTCTCCTACTCCATTCAGAGTAATTAACTGCTCTTTAGAGGCTGTATTGATGTTCACACATTGTGTATCTGAGTTATTTGTAGTATCAGAGGGGTCGGGGGACGTAGTAGTAGTTGTAGTTTGATCAATGTATGGTTCAGTAGTTGGAAGGATAGTAACAGGAGTTTCAAACATTTTTTCAATCTTCTCCGCTTCTTGTGTCAACCCTACTAACTGACATACTAGCTCTTTTTCAAAGGGGAAATAAAGCTTTTGGCTATTCACAACGGGTTGAGAAAGGTTTATTTTTCTTGCAACAAATTTACTAGCTACGTCCTTACTGAAACCACCTGCCTTATTCACAACATCTATAACTAATGCATCGTTTTCTAAACAGTACACTCCAGGGTTTTTTAGTGCTCCGCTAGCATCAACATATATAGTACAACCTTCTTCAGTAGTAATTTTCTTGTCCTTCTCTACCGATATGTCTTCTTGTAGTACTATTTCAAGCTCATGTTCTGGTTGCAGTTCTAGTTGTGGAGTATTACAAAGGATTTTATTGTCAAAAAGTAAACCTAATGAAAAGGATACAGAAGATATGATTATGTAGTAGATAATTTGTTTTTTACTATTCTCCATTAAGGAGAATATATATCATAGAGATTAAATATTGATTAACCTTCTATGATTTGTACGCTTTCAATAACTACAGGATTTACAGGTTTGTCATTTCCATCCGTTTCTACCCTTTCTATTGAGTCTACTACTGCAAAACCTTTGGTGACCTTTCCAAATATAGTATATCCACCATCCAAGGCTTCCAAATTAGCTTCTTGGATAGCTCCTGAGGTTATAAAGAATTGAGAACCATTAGTATTTGGTCCTGAATTAGCCATTCCTAATGTATATGGTTCGTATTTCCTATCAGTTATCTCATCTACTATTTTATACCCAGGACCTCCCATACCGGTTCCAGTAGGATCACCTCCTTGTATTACAAAGCTAGGAACTACTCTATGGAATATGACATCATCGAAGAACTTCTCTGAGGCTAAGAACAAGAAGCTGTTAACGGTTAAAGGAGCTTCACTTTCGTAAAGATCCAACTCTATATCTCCCATTGATGTTTTTAATACAACCCTGTAGTCTACTCCTTCCTCTAACACTTCTTCAGCCTTGCTGTATGTCTTCGATGTAGAGTTTTGGGCTAGGTCATCTGTAGTTACTATCATACCTTCTTTTGTTAAAATTAAACCGAATACTGATACTACTAAAAGCCCTAAGGCCAATAGTAATACCTTTTTATTATCTTTTATCGCATCAGACGCTATACTCATACCATATTCTACTAAATTTTCTTACTTTAGGATACTACTGAGGATTAACCCACCAGAAGTTTTGTTTTCCTCCACTACCAAACCACTTTCCGTGCCTCATTATTTGATCCATCGTTGGTCCTCCCTCAAGCACCCCTGCCGTATAGTCTATTTGTACAGCACTTATGTATGGAGTAACATCAACATCTTGGGTAGTAAGAATTGCTTTATATTGAAAATACCTTGTAGGATCAAACGTTTCATTTTGAACAGTTGTGGGAGTTAGATATTCTGCACCCCTTATATCGTCAATCCAATAGTTAGTATCAATCTGGTTTGCTAATTTCAAACTAAGAAATGACACACTATTTCTATGTTCTGGTAATATATCTCTAATATCAATGAATTCTTCCTGCCATTTAAAGATAACAGAACTTATAGTATATCCTCCAGTTGGAAATGTACTTCCTGTATTCCAACTACTTACTGTGACTGCCCCCGTATCTACATTAACAGTATCAACAATCCCTTGAGCTAGGTATGTAGTTCCATTAGAGATTTCTTTTACAATTATCATGTCTCCTTTATTCAGATTTTCAATTTCATCCGTTGTTCCATAATCAATCTCACTTATTGTAAATGATGTGTCGGAAGAGTTTGTTATTAAATTCGATGATTGTAAATCTGCTTTGAAATTAACCTTGACTTGATGCTTTCTCTTCCCTATGCTGTAGGCCTCCCTTATTTCATCTACAGTTCTAGCTACCTTAGAAACTCTTACCTCATCTATTTTTCCATCAAATCCTCTTGTAGCACTTACTACATTCCCAATATTTAAAGCTCCTGTAGTCGTAGATATAGCTCCTGTATTTGCAGTAGAAGAAACAAGGAATCCATTTAGATAGAATTTAACAGCAGAACCGTTGTATGTAACTGCTACATGGCTCCATTTTCCTAATGGTGGAATAACATATGAGTATGATGTGACAGTAGTTGTACCGTAGAATCTCGCTATTAAACCATACCCACTTTGACTACTCAACGAGAGACTGTATTGATTATTCTCTCCCTTTTCCACAATTCTATTCCAAGAACCTGTACTATCCATACTATCCGGATTTATCCATGCTTCAAGAGTTATATTATTTGTTATATTTAATGCCCTACTATTTGCTACAGTAATTCTGTCTGTCCCAGCAGCAAAGTCTCTGGCCCCACCAATCTTCCCACTAGCAGTATATGCTGTGCCAGTTGGAGTACCGTTTGAACCATAGTAACTGGAATCTATAAGGGATGCCGTTGACCCCAATTCACCCAAGTGCCAAAGTCCGACTGTATTAGTATCAGACTGATAGTTTGAATACAACGTATTTCCATATATAAATTCTATATTACTTCCTAAAGTGTCAGATGCTACATAGAAAGGTATCATCGTTTTATTTGTTAAATCAACACCTGTGTTCAATACACGGTTAATGTAGTAATCCTTATTAAATTCATATGATTCGACTATCTCCTCTGAGGTACGGGCTATATTCGATATTCTTACATCATCTATAATACCTCCGTAATACCCATCAACAGACCAGTTACTTTTACCAATATAGTTGCTCGTTCTGCTAATATTTACAGGAATGGTTGTTGTTCCAGAGCCTACTTGTACTCCATTTTTATATATAATAACAGCTCCCGTTGAAGTTTCAGTCACGGCATAATGATTCCATTTGTCGTTGGTTATTATTCCACTTACCGTAATTTGAGTTCCTCCTGTAGATCCCGAATATACTTGATATGTTAAATTGGAAGTGGTCCCATTTCTGGCAATTAAAATATTATTATTAGCCTGGCCCAAACCTAAATCAAAAAACCTAGACCAACTTGCGGTATTGGTAGGATATGCCCAGAATTCTATAGTTAATCCAGAAGTGAAGTCGGAGAATCCTGTTGGCAAAGAAAGGTAGTCACTTGTTCCATTCAAGCTTCTTGCACCATCTAGTTGACCAGCTGTATAACTACTCCCCGAAGGAGTAATATGGTTGACATTAGATGAGCTATCGAGGAGATATGCTCCTGTACCAGTTTCCTCATCAAGTTTCCAATAGGCCATTGTTGCGGAATCAACTTTGGGTAACCTTACTGCTGAAAGTTCAAGAACTCCTTCATCTCCTGTTCCTATCTGATTGTTTTCCTGTAATATCTTTCTGTAGTAAGCCGTTGTAGTTATACTTCCAGAAAGAGACAAATAATGAACAGCTATTCTCCCGTTCCCACCATTTCCACCCTTATTTGTACCTCCGGTTGCTTCTCCAGCAGCCCCACCTGTTCCTCCCGATGCTATTGTTTTGTTTGTTCCAACATCAACAGTATTTCCTATTATTTTTATAGATCCCCCTGCACCACCACCACCTCCTCCTCCATCGTCATAATTACTCCCCGTTCCATTACCTCCATTACTACCATTTGAAGAAATTCCTCCAGAAACGCTAACCGAATTTGCACTAATAAATACTATCCCTCCACCATTTCCACCAGCACCAGCATATCCATAAGCCTCACCCTGTCCTCCACCACCTCCTCCTGAGCCAAAGAATAAGCGATCAAGATTAGTATCTCCATATGTGCCTCCCCCCCCACCTCCTCCTCCTGAATGATTTGTCGAGGTGGGAGCATAGGATCTTCCACCATTGCCAGAAGATCTTGGTTCTCCATTCTGACCATCACAACTTCCATCTACTGCTTCTCCTAAATATCCGAATGTCCCATATCCACCACCTCCTCCACCTCCGCCTCGGTTATACGCATCACTTGTACCGTCCTCAGTACTTCCACCTCCCCCTCCAGCTCCTCCAAGACTTCCAGATCCTAATCCTCCTGCTGCTACCGTACTATCATCCGCTCCTGATCCACCTCCTCCTCCACAAGCACCTGCCTGGCCTGCTACACTTGTGGCTACACCATCACCTCCTACACCTCCCGCTATGTTATTTACTCCACAAAATGCTTCACCACCTCCTCCTCCTTTTAGACCCGTTCTCGTACCAGCTGCTCCCTTAAGATATCCTAATCCATTTGCATGTATTGTCCCTGTTACTGTTACACTTCCTGTTGCTCTAAAGGCCAATACCCCTCCTTTGGTTCCATCCCATGAACTTGGATACCAATTTATTAATGTATTTACTGTAACATTAGTATACTGAGGTATTCTCTGGACCATTATCTTCTGGGTTGTCCCATCATAACCATTTACCAATCCTCTATCTAATGTAACAACGTTA
>CAZAQC010000031.1:0-8671 GCA_964487525.1 uncultured Candidatus Saccharibacteria bacterium
CGCAATTAATGAAATGGCCAAGAAATCAAATCTAATTTTAAAGAATGTAACAGATTTTAAAAATATTGATGGTATGGGAGTTACAGGGAAAATAGGAGGAAAAATTTACTACTTGGGTAGTACAAAATATATAGAATCATTAAACATAAAGATTAATAAAGACCGCAAAAATTCCACAGTTATGGTTTTAGCTGACGAAAAAGATATTCTTGCACATATATACATAGAGGACAAAGTAAAGGATGAAGCAAAGGATACAATTAAACACATACATTCATTAGGTATTAAAACTGTATTACTAAGTGGAGATAATAAACAAGTTGTAAATAGAATAGCTAGTGAATTAGGAGTAGATGAGACATATTCGGATGTTTTACCAGATCAGAAATCAAATATTATGAAGAAATTAAAAGAGAGAGGGACAGTAGCAATGGTAGGAGATGGAATAAACGATGCTCCTGCACTTGCACTTGCTGACATAGGCATAGCAATGGCTACAGGTACTGATATAGCAATAGAATCATCAGACATAATCTTGCTTGGTGGGAATTTAGCAAAAATACCAATAGCAATTAAACTCTCCAAAGAAATTATGATTACAATTAAACAAAATCTATTTTGGGCATTCGTCTACAATATTATTGGTATCCCATTAGCTATGGGAGTATTCTTTCCAATCTTTGGAGTTTTCCTTAATCCTGCATTCGCTGGAGCAGCTATGTCCTTTAGTAGTATTTCAGTAGTACTCAATTCTCTTAGACTTAAATTAAAGAAGCTTTAATTATGAAAAAAATCAAATTACATGTAAAAGGTTTGCACTGTCCATCGTGTGATATATACATGGAGAGAGAATTACAGAATATTAAAGGGATATCTGATGTAAAAAGTAATCATAAGGAACAAACAGTTACTTTTAATAGCACAAATGATTACAAAGAAGAGGTATTAATAAAAGATATTAACAAAATAATAGAGAAGAACGGTTATTCTGTTCAAAGAGATCCAATTAAAACAAATTTCAATTGGAAAGTTTTGTTAATTCCTTTCTTTATCTCCTTATTCTTAATGACACTGTTTTTTCTATTACAAAAATCAAGATTTTTTTACAATATATCTCTTTCTCAAAACACATATATTACTGCCTTTCTAATAGGTATAATTGCATCATTCTCCTCTTGTATGGCAGTTGTTGGGAGTATAATAATCTCTTTGTCTACAACATATAAAAAGAAATCTTCAATGATTCTATTCCATCTCTCAAGAATTGTTTCTTTTTTTCTTTTAGGAGGATTCTTAGGACTAATTGGTAATACAATATCTTTCTCTGACAACTTTTACACCATAACTGGGATATTACTATTCTTTGTCATGATTATAATGGGATTTAACCTATTAGATATTTTCCCGTTTTTTAAAAAGATACAATTTAAACTACCAAAACAATTAACATCAAATACCTTTAAGAACAGTACATCCCCTCTATTACTAGGGCTATTAACATTCTTCCTTCCATGTGGTTTTACACAATCAATGCAAATTTTAGCTATAAGTACCGGAGACATATTGGTGGCATCCTTTACTATGCTTCTCTTTGCACTTGGAACTTTCCCAGTATTAGCTATGCTTTCATTTGGAATATCTACATTGAAAGAGAAATTAAATACTGAAATTCTTTTTAAAGCTGCTGGTTTCCTAATTATCTTCTTCGCATTATACAATCTGATGTCTTTACTTACATCCCTTGGTATAATTACATTTATATATTAACTAAAATAGATACTATGAAAAACGATAAAACAATGATAAATTTCAAAAAAGTTAGAAGCTTAATGGATAAGATAATAGACATGAAAGAAAAGGATGAATACTGTATAGACATTATGCAACAGAATCTTTCAGCCATTGGTCTTTTAAAATCTGCACATCAATCATTAATGGAAGACCACCTTCACCACTGTTTTACAAAAGCAATTAATTCAAATCAAGAAGCAAAGAAAGTAGAAATGATCGAAGAGATATTGAAAGTAACTAAATTAGCAAATAGATAGAATGTACTATTTTGATAATTCCGCTACAACAAAAGTTAGTAAGAAAGTATTAGAAAGTATGATGCCGTACCTAACAGATATGTATGGAAATGCTTCTAGCATATATTCACTTGGAAGAGAAAGTAGAAAAGCTATAGATACCTCAAGAGATAAAGTTTCAAAAGCATTAGGTTGTAATAGTAATGAGATATATTTTACTAGCTCTGGGACAGAATCGGATAACTGGGCAATAAAGGGGATAGCTTTTGCTAATCAAAAGAAAGGTAACCATATCATTACATCTAGTATTGAACATCATGCAGTATTACACACATGCAAATACCTAGAAAAATATGGTTTTGAAATTACATATTTACCCGTTAATGAAAAAGGAATTGTTAATCCTGAGGATCTTAAGAAAGCAATAAGGAAAGAAACTATCCTCATATCCATAATGTATGCAAACAATGAGATAGGAACAATACAACCAATTAAAGAGATAGGAGAAATAGCTAAGAAAAATAATATTTATTTTCATACAGATGCCGTACAAGCAGTAGGTAATGTTGATATCGATTTAAAGAAAATGAATATTGATCTTTTGTCTCTTTCTGGACACAAATTAAATGCTCCTAAGGGAATAGGTGTTTTGTATATAAAGGAAGGAACAAATATATATAGTGTTTTTCATGGGGGAGGGCAGGAAAGAGGTAAGAGACCAAGTACAGAGAATGTAGCAAGTATCGTAGGTTTAGGTACAGCTATTGAAATAGCAACTAAGGATATTCCTAAAAAACAAAAATACCTAACCACATTAAGAGAAAGAGCAATAAAAGGATTAATGACAATACCAGATACCATACTTAATGGAGATCCAGTAAAGAGACTACCTGGGAATGTTAATGTGTGTTTTAAATATATTGAAGGAGAATCTATTCTTCTCATGCTAGATCAACTGGGTATATGTGCTTCTAGTGGTTCCGCGTGTACATCAGGCTCACTAGCACCATCTCATGTCCTCTTAGCTATTGGATTACCACACGAAATAGCCCATGGCTCATTAAGGCTATCCTTCTCAATTGATAATACGAAAGAAGAAGTAGAATATCTACTAAAAGTATTACCAGGAATAATAGAGAAGCTGAGAGATATGTCACCTTTGTACAATAAATTAAATAAAAAATAATATGGAAGCATATAGTAAAAAAGTGATGGATCATTTCATGAACCCTAGAAATGTTGGTACTATAGATAATCCTGATGGAGTAGGAGAGGTCGGGAATCCTGTATGTGGAGATATCATGAAAATGTACATCAAAGTTAAGGATAATAAAATCGTTGATATAAAATTTCAAACATTTGGATGTGGTGCAGCAGTTGCTACAAGTAGTATGGTAACAGAAATAGTTAAAGGAAAAACATTAGAGGAAGCTTTAAAAACAACTAACAAGGAAGTAGCAGAAGCTCTAGATGGCTTACCCCCTATAAAAATGCATTGCTCAAATCTAGCAGAACAGGGTATAAAGGCAGCAATAGATGATTACAAAAAGAAAAAAGCCTAAGGATTTTATAGTAGATTACTCTACAACCTCAGGCTTTCGTCTTGCACTTCATTATTTTTTTCTTTGCTCACAATCTAGTTCCCATTTGGAAACCAAACTATGTAAATCGGCTCCTGGATTCACAACTACTTTAATACCATATATTTTTTTTGAAATAGTTGATCCATTGGCATTTGCTTTTTCAAGCAAAGACTTTATTTCTTCTATTATTGTGATTGATGAGGGGGTTTTAAGCGAAACATTTGAATCGTCGATGCCTCTACAATGCTGTTTAACTGCATCTATTGCAAATCTAGTCATTACTCCCAACTTGTCTTTTTTACTCATTTCCATGTCAATTCTCCTTATTAGAAATTTTCAATAACAATTACGAACAATATTTACTCTTCTCACCTCCAATAGTTTTAAAATTTTTAATGTGCAAAACGTAAAAGTAAAATTGAGGATTTCTCACTCATTACTTAATAACGTTATTATACCAGCTTTTACTCGTATCTACATCATTGTTTATTCTAAAACATACATTGTAGATGAGTATTTTGGTAAAATGATAGTTATGAAAAAGAAAGTCCTAATTGGTATGAGTGGAGGAGTAGACAGCTCAGTATCTGCATACCTTTTAAAAAAGAAAGGATATGAAGTGATAGGTGCTACTATTCAAATGACAGATATAAAAGATTCTGATGCTCCAAAGGTATGTAAAAGTTTAGGTATAGAACATATGTATATAGATAGAAGAGAAGAATTTAAAAAAGAAATAATTAATTATTTTTTAAATGAATATAAAGAAGGAAAAACACCTAATCCATGTACACTATGTAACAGAAAAGTAAAATTTGAAACCTTAATACAAGAAGCTAACAAGTTGAATTGTGATTTCATATCTACTGGCCATTATGTAAGGGTGCAAAAGAAAGGTAATAGATATTTTCTAAGAAAAGGAAAAGATAAAACAAAAGATCAAAGCTATGTACTATACAAACTCACACAAGGGCAACTAAGTAGATGCATATTCCCATTAGGTAATATTACAAAGAGGAAGGTAAGAAATATTGCTAAAAAATTAAATTTAGAAGTAGCTGAGAAAAAAGACAGTCAGGAAATATGCTTCATTCCAGATAATGATTACAGTGGATATATAGAAAGGAATAGTAAAGAGAATTTTGAGAAAGGAAATATCGTAGATAAAGAAGGAAACATATTAGGACAACATAAGGGGGTATATAACTATACAATTGGGCAAAGGAAAGGGATTGAGATATCTTCAAAAGAACCTTTGTATATTGTAGATATTAATGTAGAAAAAAATGAGATAGTAGTAGGAAGTGAGAAGGATATATATATGGATGAACTCATTGCCACTAATCTTAACTGGATAGGTATAGAAAGTTTAGAAAATTCTATGAAAGTTAGAGGAAAGATAAGATATGGGGGAACAGAATCTAAATGTACTATATCAAATACAAATGATGGTAACGTTTTAGTAAAATTTGATGAAAAACAGAGAGCTATAACCCCTGGACAATCTATTGTTTTTTACAAAAATGATATCGTAATAGGTGGAGGAACAATACTATAAATAGTTAATAATATATTATATATTGTATATCATTCTATAATTTTGTAATAAATCTTTAATTGAAAAAAGAAAAAAAGAGAAAACCGATAAATAAAATGTGCCTTTACTCATTTATAGTATTCTTTATACTAAGTAATATCTACCTCGGATATCTTTTCTACACCATAATCTCAAATACACCATCCATTCCTATAAAGACACACAATATAACTGATTATCCTCAAATGAAATTTGTTTACAATGAATCGTCAAGCTCACCTTTAACACTTCTTCCTGACAGTTTCAATTCTTTAATTGACAAATACGAACTTACTGTAACACAGAAGGAAAGAATTTCTTTTCTAAATAATGGCTTCTTCTTCTCACCAATAGAGGTAGAACTAACTAATCCGATTGCAGAGCTAAGTACAGCATATGCTAATCTTTCAGCAATTGATAAAAGAATATATCTCACTTCAAATATTCTTAATCATTATTTTGAATCAAAATATCTTGAGATTAGAGCATCACTTTCGGAGGAAATACTTCCAGAACAAGAATTTGTTTACAAAAGATCAATCAAGGAAATTAATATTCCAAATGAAACTGAAATAATAATAGAAGATGATATGGAAAATTATCTTTACATAAAAAATCATTTAGAATATGTCTCTAAAGACTTTCCAGAATTCAATGAATTAAAGGAAGATATCGTATCAATCATTGATTATT
Organism: uncultured Candidatus Saccharibacteria bacterium; assembly: GCA_964487525.1. GTDB lineage: Bacteria > Patescibacteriota > Dojkabacteria > SC72 > SC72 > UBA2177. The sequence goes on from CAZAQC010000031.1 coordinate 5,880, forward strand.
TTGAAGATCAAACCAATACAAAAGAACGTATTTTTAATATTATAAAAAACTTACCTGATATTGAAATTACAGATGATAAAAAATTTGTATATTCAGTATCTAATATAGGAGATTCTATTTTCATATCTCCAAGTATTATTTCATCTGAAGAAATTTCTGTTGTTGATAATGAAAACTTTCAGAAGGATTATGATGTTACTCCAGTATCTCAACCAAATGGATCAGTAAGGATCCCCGTAATAATGTATCACCAAATAGCTAATGCACCAGAAGGCAGTAGCTCATTTAAACAAGGACTGTATACTTCACCTGAGTTATTTGAAGAACAAATTGCATATTTAACAAAGAAGAATTACAAGAGTCTTTCTTCTGCTGAATTCTTTGAAATACTTAAGACAGGAGCAAACCCGAAACAGAAAAGTATAATGTTAACTTTTGATGATTCTGTTGCAAATCACTATACAACCGCTTTCCCCATATTAAAAAAATATGGACAAACAGGAGTATTCTTTGTTGTTTCAAATAGAAGTAGTATCTATCCAATTCAATTAAAAGAAATGGCCGACAGTGGTATGGATATTCAATCACATAGCTCTACCCATCCCGATCTTAGTAAAGTAAGCGACATTGGAATTCTTACAACAGAGATTAGTAGTAGTAAATACGCTATTCAATCAATGACAGGAAAGCCTGTACTTTCAATTGCCTATCCTGGATGTGTTGGAAACACACAAACATTTAATGTTGTTGCTAGTAGTGGATACTATCTTGGATTCTCTTGTGGGAAGACAATTGACCATTATTTTGGTAACAGACTATCTCTTTCAAGAGTACATATTCCAAAAGATATGGATGGCTTAAAAAGAATTCTTTCTGGGATATATTAATTACATTCTGACTTCCCAGAGACCATGCACATTACAGTATGCCCTAACGATATAGCTATCCTTTTGTACAAACTGGAATACAGCCTGAGGCAAATCAGTTGGTTTTAAATATACTCTTCTAACATTTCCATCTACTATATATTCTATCCATTCAATATAGTGAGCTTCTTCCATAGGGTGCATAACTTCTCCAATTGTTACAGTCATTTTGTCTCCTTCGAAAGATAGAGCTGGAAGATGTTTCTCAAATCCTTCATCTTTATCATGCCCCTTGAGTAATATCATTGGCTTGTCACAACAAACTAAAGTTCCATTACCTGTATGAATAACTTCAACAATATTGCCACAAACTTCACATTTATATATGCTATTTAACTCTGTCATTATAGTTATCTTGATTCAAAATTTATATATTTAAGTATATATCACTTTATTGAAAATTACACAGAAATAATATACGATATGAATGTAAAATAAAATTACTATATGCTCATATGCCTAAAAGATTATACAGATCAGAGAAAGACAAGATTGTAGCTGGAGTATGTGGAGGTATTGCAGAATACCTTAATATAGATCCAATTATAGTAAGGATTCTCTTCATTTTAGCAATAATATCTGAAGGATTTGGATTGATGCTTTACATTGTTCTCTGGATAGTAATACCTCTTGAAAGTAGTATTGAAAAGAATGAAGATGAGGTTATTGAAGAAAATGCAAAAGAGATAAAAGAAAATATTGTGAAAGTAACAAAAAATATCAAAAAAGATGTTAAATCTGATAGTAAGAAAAAATAATTTTAGTAATTTAATAATATGGATCAAAACAAGAAAGAGGCTAGGGATATCTCTTCAGCAATATTCCTAATATTTATAGGAGTTGTATTCCTTCTAAACACTACTGGAATTGTAGGATGGGGAATATGGCTATATATGTTTAGATTTTGGCCAATATTCTTAATCTTGGCTGGACTTAGGTTAATCTTTAACAAATCAATTGCAACTGAAATTATTTTAATTATTCTCTCTGTTATACTTTTTGCATTTGTAGGAATATTTTCATATATCTCAGAAACATCTAAACCTCTTCAATTTGTTCCTAACAGAATCAATGATTATATATTAGAGAATCATGATCGCTTTTTTATTGGAAGAGAACCTAATATGAATGAAGATGAGACTATTTCTTTAGATGAATACCTAGATGTAGAAAAAAGAACTTTAGATATAAATATTGGAGCATCCGAATTTCTTTTAAATGATAATCCTGAATTAGAGGATTATCTTCTTTTAAATTCTAGATATACAGAGAACTTTGTAGAGCCTTCTTTAAAAAGTGAACTTACTGAAGAAAAAGTATTAGCTATAAATTTTGAAACTATATCTCCAAGGAGAATAACTGATTGGAATAATACAAGAACAGAATTTAATTTTACCCTTGGAAAAACAGAACTTAAAACAGACATCAACATAATACTTGGAGCTGGTAAGGGAGAAGTTGACTTAAAATCATTAACTGTTGAGAATATTACTGCAAAAATTGGTGCTGGAGAACTAATATTTACATTAGATGAGAAAGCAATACCTTCCTCATTAAACATAGAAGTAGGAGCAGGAAGTATGGTGTTAAATATTCCAGAATCAATAGGTTATAAATTGTCATATGATTTAGGTATAGGAGAGATTTCTGAGAATGGAAATGAAATAGCAACCTTCTCAAACAATGATGGGGGTTATGAATCAGAAAATTATAATAATTCCGAACTTAAAATAGAGATTGTTGCTAAGGTCGGAGTTGGATCGTTAGAAATAAATAATATTTAATTAAAAAAACATGAAAGATACAGTAAAGATAATCATTGGTGTTGCCCTAGTAACGATAGGGGGCCTTCTTTTAATAGAGAGA
>CAZAQC010000032.1:0-8637 GCA_964487525.1 uncultured Candidatus Saccharibacteria bacterium
ATATAAGTACGAAGCCATTCCCAAGATTAAATATACTAGTATAGCTTGACTATACGGAAGGTCCGTGGGAGACTACCACGTTGATAGGCTCTAAGTGTAAGCACAGTGATGTGTTTAGCTAAGGAGTACTAATAGACCAAAAGCTTTTTTGAATTTCGACTTTCTATTCGGTTTTAAGTGTACAAAATACACTTTTTCGCTCTTTAGAACTGAAGTCCTGTTGGTCTTTCGAAAGAAAGACCGCCAGGCATAAGGAATCCATTTATTTGGAATCTTTTTGCCTGGCGATTGTAGCAGAGTGGAACTACCTGACTCCATCCCGAACTCAGAAGTAAAACGCTCTAGCGCCGAAAATACTTAAACCTTTGGTTTTGGGAAGATAGGTCATTGCCAGGATTTTAGAAATTGAAACCCACTCGAAAGAGTGGGTTTTTGTTTAAATGTAACTTCTTAGTATCGATTCTGTCTCACTAGGATCTTTAACTTGATATATTTTAATATTAAGAGATAGAATAGGGTAGTCGTTTCCATCTGGATTAAACTCATCTCCTATATATATGGAATCTTCTATTTTAGTGGAGGTTATATCCAATAGTCTTAGTAAATTATCTGCCTTGTTTGTTCCTTTTGGTACTATGTCTATTGTGTTTCTACCAGTTATGAAGATATCATACTTTCTGCCCAATTTTTTCTCTAATTCTTTCTTTATTCCTTTTCTATTCTCTCCACTCTTATCCCAATTCTCTTTTTCTTCATCTGTTGCGTCATTTCCTAAGCAGTTTATAGATATGACAGAGCCCTTGTCATAGATTCTTTTTTTTGAAGTTTTCGTTAGTATATATTTCTTCCACTTCATTCTTCGTAGTATCCGTTCAATTCCTCTTAGGGCTCTCTCTGTTATGTCAGGGGACTCGTAAACCACAAACCAGTCATTGTCCCATGTAAATATTATATTTCCATATTCAGGGCACATATAGAGATTCTTAAGCAGAGGAGACCCATTCAATTCAGTATTTAGTATAATTAACTCTTTTAGCCTTTTAATAGACCTTCCCCCTGTTAGAATAGCAACTTTATTGTTCTCCAGAAGCTTTACTAATAGGCCTAAAGTAGCAGGGGATGGGGATGATTTTGGATTGGCTACAGTATTGTCATAGTCCAGGATTAAAAGTTTTTGCATAAATTATTTTAGCACAGATTGCATATAGAGAGTTTGTAAAAGACTAAAATATTTAAGCCCATATACTTTCTCACTCGGCCCGTATTTTGTGTCCGTTTACAAAATATGGACGAAATGAGTCGAAAAGGATAAGTTATATTAATATCCTTTATGTGAGAGACGGGGGGGTATCAGTTTTGGGAAATGTAACATGGAACGCTAAAATGCTCTTTGGGTTGAAAAACGAGGACGAAAAAGAAATCAGAGATTCTTGATGATTTGCATATGTGTTCTTGTAGTTGTTATAGGTGTGAGAAAATTGCAGTTCAATATTTTTGTACGAAGATGTTGGGGTTTTGATTTGTTGTATAATAATTAGTATATAAATTTGTAAAAAGAGCATAGCAGTGGCGACAAATAATTATAGGGTATTGTCTTGTGAGGGTGGAGATCAGGTTGGTAAAGGTGATGCAATATCAAATCTCTCTGAAGGGCTTCTTCGTTCTGGAATTCCAATAACATATTCATCTTTCCCAATATATGCAACTCCATTGGGAACGACAATCAGAATGTTTCTTAAAAATGGATTAGATGAGTTTAAGTTTGACAAAATAAAAGAACTCAAAGTTAAAATGGCCCTCTATGCACTTAATCGTCTTGAATTTATGGAGATACTTCTTTCCAATCCTTTGTACAAAAAAACGCTGATACTACTTGATAGAAGCTCGTTTAGTAATGCCGTTACCATTGGATATGGATTGGCAACTGTTGAGAAATTAAAAAACAGTAAAACTGTAGAAGAGTTAATAAACTATGCCTTGAATTTAGATTCGTTCATGATAAAGAAGTTGGGGCTAGGTAATTGTGTTGTTCAAATGGTTTTAGAAGATTCCAATTGGGAAAATGTGAGAAAAGAGAAGTCGGATATTAATGAAAATGATGATGTACAAGTGTTTTCTGAAAAAATATATGACACGTATCAGAAAAAGATTGGTAAAGGATGGAAAAAAGTTGTGACTAAAAACAGTAATGGTTGGAGACCAAGAGAGGAAATATATGATGAAATATACAAATTTCTTGTTTCAAGAGTAGGTAGTTTGGAAAAGGAGAAAGAGTCTAAAATATATGAAATGAGGTACGAGATAGGGATAGAAGAGATACTGAGTAATATATACAAGGGGGAAGTTCTTCAAAGTGGAATTTTAACCAAATATCTTTCTGCTTTGAGGTCAAATGATAAGGATTCTATGCATAAGTATGGTTGTGTAATAGGGGTAGAGGTAGGAAATACTTGCCAGTTAGTCCAATTTAAAAACAAGGGAGTTCGTAAGGCTATAAAAGCAATAATTAACGAGCTTTCTGAAGTGTTAGATGTTCTCTCCTCTTTTATTTCAAAAGATTTCTCATCTAAGTTTTGTAAGGCCGTAGATGAATAGAAAAGACTTAGCAAGGGAGTTATTATCAAAAGTGGAGAAACTCTTTCCAGAGGCGATCACAGAGCTTCAAAACTGGGAAACAGCATTCCAGTTCTTGATATGTATATTACTCTCTGCTCAGACTACAGATAAGCAGGTTAATAAGGTTACAAAAAATCTGTTTAAGTTATATCCTAATGCTAAGCTATTGGCCAAGGCAGATTCACAGGAAGTAGAACATACCATCGGGGGTATTAACTATTTTAAGACAAAGGCTAGACATATAATTGAGAGTGCAAGGATAATAGATTTAAAATATAACGGAGAGCCTCCTAAAGATCTTGAGAAGCTTCAAGAATTACCAGGTGTAGGTTATAAGACTGCTAATGTTTTTCTTAATGATTTGTATAGGGCAAATAAGGGAATTGCTGTTGATACACATGTAAAAAGGGTTGCTAGGGCCTACGGATTAAGTAAGGAGACTGATCCGATTCGTATATCACATGATTTAGAAAAGCTGTATCCTAAGAAGGATTGGTACAAGGTTAATTCAACATTTGTGCTGTATGGTAGGTATATATTGAAAGCTAAAAAACCTGATGAGGAAAAGGTTGTTTTAAAAGAATATCTTGTGCTATAATCGACCTGCAACATTTAATATAAGTAGTATGTAAGAACTAGTTGCAAGTATTACATCGCCAATGGGAGAATCCTAATGGATAAAGTAAGTAAAAAACAAGAAGAGTCATATTCGCAGATAGATCAATTTCTTTCAGATAGTAATAATCAGGTTAAGACATTCTCTAGAGGAGATATTGTCGAGGGTACCGTTGTTGATATTAGAGATGGTCTTTTAGTCGTTGATATAGGTTTTAAATCAGAAGGAATAGTTGCTGGGAGAGAATTAAAGAGTGAAATGCTTGATTGGAGAGAGTTGAAAATAGGTGATAAGGTAATAGTTTATGTTGTAAAACCAGAGGATGAAGAGGGACAGTTAGTACTTTCCATTAAGAGAACACAACAGGCTAGTGCATGGCTTAACTTAGAGAAAGCTAAGAAGGAAAATGATGTCATAGAGACAGTTGTTGTTGAATCAAACAATGGTGGATTGATAGTTGAAATAGGGAAAGATATTAGAGGATTCATACCTACATCTCAGCTTGATGCATCAAGGGTATATTTGAATGGTGTTAGACAGGTTGGTAAAGATATTTCATCTAAAGTTCAAAAGACTTTGAGTTCTTTGGTAGGTAACAAAATCTCTACAAGAATAATAGAATTAGACAGAGAAAAGAATAGAATTATTCTCTCTGAAAAGATGGTAACTCAATCAAGAGATTTAGAACAGAGAGAAAAGACATTGAACAAAGTCAAAGAGGGTGATGTTTTGGAAGGAATTGTAAGTGGTATTACTCCTTTTGGTATATTTGTTAATGCAGAAGGATTAGAGGGATTAGTACATCTTTCTGAGCTTTCATGGGACAAGGTTGAAGACATAGGAAGTATATATGCAGTGGGTAGCAAGGTTAAAGTAATGGTAATAGGAGTATCAGATGGTGGAAAGAGAGTAGCATACAGTGTTAAGAGGCTACAGAAAGATCCATGGTCACAGGCAATAGCTAAGTACAAGGTTGGCGATATTGTTGATGGAGAAATACAAAAAGTTGTACCATATGGTGCATTTGTGAGAATAGCAGAGGGTTTAAATGGTTTAATCCATATCTCTGAGCTATCTGACAAGCTTGTAAAAGATCCTGCTGATATAGTAAAGATTGGAGATGAGGTTAAAGTTAAGATCCTTTCAATATCTTCAACAGAAAGACACTTAGGATTAAGCTTAAAGGCAACATCTAGCAAATCAACAGTCAAGGCTGAAAAACCAAAGAAAACAATTTCCAAAGAAGAACTCGCATCTGTAGTCGAATCTGCAGTAGAGGAAGAGATTGGCTCAAAGGAGTAATTGCCCAAGTATATAGTATAATTAAGAATGCTAATGAAGATTGTAAAAAAGAAACAATCCATATTTAATCGTCTAAGCAAGAATGCAAATATATCACTAAGAAGCGCTTCTCTAGTATCAGAACATTTTAAAGAGAAAAAGATATCAGTGACTAGTATATTTGTAGGAATCCTTCTTAATGAGGATTGTATTGCTACCCGGGTTATAGAGGAAATGGGTCTTGATAGGGGTGAAATACTAAAAAATTTCTTTAATGGAAAAATAATCGAAATAACAGGAGATACAACTGCAATGAAAGAGATTTCCTTTTCTTCTGAAGTACAAGAAATTTTTAGGAAAGCATTTGATTATGCACAAAGGATGGCTCATGTATATGTTGGTACAGAGCACTTAATGTTAGCAATATTGAACAGTAAGGATCCTAATTTTGACAGACTTTCAAAACTAGGTCTTTCATATCGATCTTTTAGGAAGGTTCTAGTCAATTTCGCAATGTATCCACTTGGTATTTTGGTTAAACCAGGAAATATTAATATGCAAGGAAGAGAAGAGAGTGTTGTTGATTTCCTAGGAACTGATTTAGTTGAGTTGGGGAGAGAGAGTAAGTTAGATCCAGTCATTGGGCGTGAAGAGGAGATAGAACAATTAATAAATATCCTTAGTAGAAGAAAGAAAAATAATCCTTTGGTAATAGGGGAAGCGGGTGTAGGAAAGACAGTTCTGGTAGAGGGACTTGCGCAGAGGATAGCTGATGGTCTTGTTCCCCCTTCTTTGCGTGATATGAAAATAGTTTCTTTGGATGTTGCAAGTATAATGGCTGGAAGTAGAATGAGGGGAGATGTAGAGGAGAAGGTCATGACAATAGTCCAAGAGGTAATGGCAAATAATGATACGATTCTTTTCATAGATGAGATCCACAATATTGTTACCCCAGGAATGGCTGGTAGTAGTTCAGATATTGCTTCTGTATTGAAGCCAGCACTCTTACAAGACAATTTTAGATGTATAGGTGCTACTACAACGGAAGAATTTACAATGTATTTTGAAACAGATAATGCATTAACAAGGAGATTCCAACCAATCTTTCTCAAAGAGGCTACTGTAGAGAATACTCTGGAAATTTTGAGAAATATTAAGCCGATATTAGAGGAACATCACAACGTAAGGATAGGTGAGGACGCTCTAAAGGTTGCTGTTACTCTTTCAGACAGATATGTTAGTGATAGATATTTGCCAGATAAAGCTATTGATCTCTTGGACGAAGTTTCTGCCTCTAAAAGACTTGCTGTTGAAGCTAGTTTTAAAGATCTTTCAGCCTTAATGACTGAGTTGAAGAACGTTAAAGCTGTGAAAGAGGAAGAAATATTGAAGGGAAAGATGGAGAAAGCTTTAAGTTTACAAAAGAAGGAGAAGTCATTGGAAAAGAGGATACAGAAAAGGGAAAAAGAATGTCTAAGAGACAAGAGAAGTATAGACAATGAAATAGATACTGAGGATGTGAGGAATGTTGTATCTAAGTGGACAGGTATTCCTCTTAATACGTTAGGTAGTAAGGAAAAAACAGCTCTTCTTCAGCTTGAAAACCAATTGAAGAAATATGTAGTTGGACAGGAAGAAGCTTGCTCTTTGGTAGCGTCTGCCATAAAGAGAGCCAGAACTGGTATCGTAGATTCAGAAAGACCATGGGCATCTTTTCTTTTCTTGGGACCAACAGGGGTAGGGAAAACTGAGCTAGCAAAGGTTCTAACTAAGGAATTGTTTGGAGATGAGAATAGATTGATACAGATTGATATGAGTGAGATGATGGAAATGCATAGTGTATCTAAGTTAATAGGCTCTCCTCCTGGGTATGTTGGATATCAACAGGGTGGGTGGTTAACGGAGAAGGTTAGAAGACAGCCACATTCTGTAATTCTTTTCGATGAAGTTGAAAAAGCTCATACAGATGTTCTAAATGTTTTACTTCAAATTTTAGAATATGGACACTTAACTGATGGAAAAGGAAGGAGAGTTAATTTCAAGAATACAGTTATCGTACTGACATCAAATATTGGGGCGGAGGAGATAAGTAAAGACAAGGTGTTAGGATTTATTGGAAAGGGAGAGGAGAGTAGAGCAGATAAGGAGATAGATGATGCGTACTCTTCGATGAAGAATGTTCTTCTTGAGGAGTTAAGAAATACATTAAGACCAGAGTTGTTAAATCGTTTAGATGATATTGTCATATTTAGATCTCTCACAAGGAAGGATGCCAGAAAGATAGTGAAATTATTAATAGAGGAGTTAAACATCAGATTGAAAGAAGAAAAAATAAGAGTTTCTTTAGATGGCAAAGCTATAACATACATAGTTAAGAATGGTTTTAGTGAAGAGTATGGAGCAAGACCTTTAAGAAGGTTCTTGCAAGATAAGGTAGAGAACATTCTAGCAGAGCATATGCTTGTGAATAGTAAAATGTTTGAAACAGGGAAGGAAGTTGTTGTTAAGATAGGGTTAGTAAAGGATAATATAACTATATTAAAAAAATAAATATGAGATATGTATGTTCATCTTGTGGTTCTGAATCCTTAAAATGGTCAGGAAAATGTCCTGTTTGTGATGAATGGGGTACTTTAGAGGAGGTCGAGCAAGAGGTTTCCCTAGTTACAAATTCTAAGCCTGTAGTTGTGTCAGACTATAAATCAATTCTTGAGTATGGAGCAAAGACCTCTAGTATAAAGGGTGGCGATCGTATAGAAACAGGGTATAAGGAATTAGATAGAGTTCTTGGAAAGGGCTTGGTACAGGGAGAAGTTGTCCTGTTAAGTGGAGAGCCCGGAGTAGGAAAATCTACCCTCCTTATGCAAATAGTCTTGAAATTTGCTAAAAAGGGTAAGGTCCTTTACGTGTGTGGGGAAGAATCTCCTATGCAATTAAATTCAAGATTAAAAAGGCTCGAACAGAATGAGGGGAAGAATAACTCAACTAAAAACTTTGTTTTAACAGAAGATGTTGTTGTTGAGAATATAGCCGAATTGATAAAGAATGATAGTTTTAGTCTTGTAGTAATTGATTCGATACAAAGTATGACATCTCTCTCTTCTAAGGCATATCCTGGAAGTATAAGTCAGGTAAGGGTTTCAGGTTCGGTTTTGACTAGAGTTTCGAAGATGACAGGAGTTCCAATGTTCATAGTAGGGCAAATAAATAAGGGTGGAGATATAGCTGGGCCAAAGGTTTTAGAACATATAGTGGATTGTGTACTATATATGGAAGGGGATCAGTATAATCAATACAGAATATTAAGAAGTATTAAGAATAGATTTGGTTCTACTAATGAAATAGGTGTTTTTGAAATGAGAGGAGATGGTTTGAAAGAGGTTGGAAATCCGTCTCTTGTATTTCTTGAGTCTGGAAGTAAATCTTCTGGTAGTGCAATAGGAGCAATCATTCAAGGATCAAGGGTTGTCTTTGTTGAGGTTCAGGCTTTGGTAGTAGAAAGGGAGAGTGAAGGTGGTCCGTTAAGGAGGGTTGCAAATGGTATTAAAAAGCCTAGGTTAGATATGTTGTGTGCCGTTATGTCTAGAAAGGGTGGTGTATTCCTTGGTAACAAGGATGTCTTTGTGAATGTAGTTGGAGGCTTAACAGTGAATGATCCTGCAATAGATTTGGCAGTATGTGCCGCTATAAAGTCTTCAGTAGAGGAGAAGGTTCTGTCTAGAAGTTCAATATACTTTGGTGAGGTAGGTCTTACGGGAGAGATTAGGGGAACCTGGGGTGTAGATTCTGTTATCTCGGAGGCTATAAGGGCAGGCTATAATGAGTTAATTGTTGGAAGAATGAAAGTCGGTAATTCTAAGAATCTGGTAATAAAGAAGTTGACTAAAATTAATACAATTTAGTCTCTATTTTTATTTTTTAATCTTGCTATCCACTTCTTCAGTAACATACTGCGTTACAGTAACATTCGTTTTGTTCCTCTCGAATAATCCTTGTACAGCAGGGCATATGTTAATATGTTAGTATGTGGATATTGTATATAGGATTGACAATTATCGAATAAAAAGATATACTTTCTATAGATCTTTTAAGTATATGTGGATATCTTAATTTTCTCCCTTTGT
>CAZAQC010000033.1:0-873 GCA_964487525.1 uncultured Candidatus Saccharibacteria bacterium
TATTTGGTCTTCTGAGGGGATATTATCCAAGGTTATATCACTGTAGCCAGGTAAGCTTATGGTGTCATTTATTAGGAAGCCATCTCTGTAACCATTGATTACACTATCCGTTATATTGCTTCCTGTACCATCTACATTCCAGTTAAGGAACAACTCTTGAGGGCCTAGAACCTCTTGGGAGAGATTTGTCATACTAGGGATTACAAGGTCAATACCCCAGTTAAAATATCTTTGCATATGGCTTATATCAACTCTTCCATCACTTAGGAGCATATATTGGTCAAGGGTTATACTTTTAAAGTTGTATACTCCGCTTGGCATACTGGTATGGTTAGGAGTTAGTTCTAGGTTAAATTCAAAGGTTACTATTTCGCTTCCTTGGGTTACAACTACATCTGAGACTCGGGCTATGGAGTCTAAACTACTGTTTCTTAGGATACCATCAGGTATCAAAGCCCATGTGTTATCACTATTGATTGCGTACACTAAAGGAGTATTACTCCAGGAATTATTATCTTGGAGAATCATTATTCCTAGTTCATCTGTACTGCTTGAGGTGTAGTTACTTATTATGTTTGGTAATTGGGGAGTATTGTTTGATTTACTAAACCACACAACGGTTCCTTTTATTTGGCTATTACCATCTATATCTTTACTTCCCACCCTTATCTTAAGGGGGTTGTTTACCTGTGTGCCTGTATATTCCTCTGTCTTACATCCTTTAAAGGAGGTGGAGTCTTCTTCTCCTACTTTAGGCAGGAATTCTTCTTTAGTACACTGTTCATCTGGGAGCATGGAGCAAACAACCTCCGGGTCGTCTGTTTCTGGATCTTTACAGTTTGGATCACTTGCCAGAAGGGATGAGTCCCAATC
>CAZAQC010000033.1:883-8597 GCA_964487525.1 uncultured Candidatus Saccharibacteria bacterium
CTGGCTCATTATCTACTTTGTAGTAGGTTTCTAAAGGTAGAGAGTATACTTTATTTGTATCACATAGATTTACAGTGTAATACATTCCGCTTATTTGACCTTCTGCATTTTCTTTAAGTACTTGGGGAATGGTTAGGGAGGAGGGTGTGAAGTTTTGTATGTTGTTTGTTGATTCAACACAATAATCTTCACTTCTAGCACAATCAAAGGGAAGCCATTCATTGCTTATTCCATAGTTATTTGCCCTAAAGGCATATCCAAGTCCACTGGCTGTAGAGGGAGTGGATCTTGTTGGAAGAGAGGTTTGTACATTGTTTTGGGTTGAAGGATATTTTACCGTAACAGGGGTAGCAGAATTTAGAGACAGAGCATAACTCTCGCCATCCACTACCATATTTAGGGAGGTTGATTGAGATTCTTCGGTTACGTTTGTTTCTATTTTGTAGCAAGTAGCTCTATCTGTACAATTATTATTACAATCATTTTTATATGTACAACTTATACCTGCTGTCATATTACTACAAAGATTATTTGGATTAGTTCGAGTATATCCTGCTGGACAAGATGGTAAAGTGCATGATCCATCGCACGAATTGTCGCAAGGTGGGGGCGGACACGCACAACTATAATCACTACATCCAGAAGTACAACCACGTTGAACATTAATTGATACAAAAGTACAGCCGCAGGCATAATTACCACCACTATAACCACAAGAATACCAATGACAACAACATCCTGCAAAAGTTGGATTCGAATTATATGTTAGAAATACAATTCCTAAAAACAAAAAAACCGAAATTGTATTAATAAGTTTCTTCATAATTTTCCAATAAAATTTTTATAAACCGAGTATTTGTTCTTATATTATAGTACCCATCATCTTCCCACAATCCCTTCTTGTTTTGATCATTGTATAAATTAATATATAAATTTTTATATATTCTTGAAAACATCAATTCCGCAAGATCTTTATCATCTTTATAAACTTCAATACATAAAAGCGATGCATAAGAGCTCTTATCTAATAATAATAATGTCTCCTTTGTATTTTCTAAGAACATGGCTTTTATTGTATTCAATACATTTGTAAAAAAGATATCATTACTATATTTAGAAGCCGAATTAACACTATATGCTAAATTGCATATATCTTTTATACCCAAATTGGTCGCATATAAAAAATCGTAAATAGCTGACAATTTTATATTATTTATATTTTGTTCATCTAGAGGTAATTTGTTCATATCCTGAGCAATAAAAGAATCTCCTATCAAATTAATGCTGTTTTCAAGGGGAAGCATACTTTCTACAGATTCATAATTGGGCTTATCATTAATACGATTCAAATTTATACTTTGTAATAAATCATCCTCTGAATAAGGAAAAGATGCATTTTCCTTTATTTTTTCTATATCGTTAATTATGCTTTCACTATTACAAAATTCATTAGAAAGAAGATTCTTTATCTCTTCATTTGATGAATTTTGAAAAATTTCTTTTACTAAAGTACATCCTAAAGAATTATTCTGTATATATGAACTTTTTTGCACTGTATTTGAATCGGGATAAAAACAATCTCCGCTTTCACAAATATTGTTTTTTGCTAAAGTCTCAATTTCGTTTTTAATTTGTGTTCTTTTATATAAATAATCTGTAGCGATATTTGAGAAATTATCACTTACAATATTTTGGGAAAATTCCTTTAATTTTCCTTCTCCTTTATATTTTACAAGATAGGAATCTAACCATAAATCATATAAAGTTAAGTTATACAAACTATCACTATTATGGTGAAGAATAGCTACCTTTCCATCTTTTTGTAACGATTCATAAACCTCTGTTGTTATTGGTTCTAACAAACTATTAACAGATTTGTTAAAGTTTTTCATATTTATATACATTTCTTTTAATAATGATGTGATTTTATTGGAATCAAGATTTAAGGGTTTGTAAGCCCAATTATATAAATAACCATTGTTTTTAAATTTTAATGATAATTCAATATTTAAATTTTGATTTTCCTCAAGATCTTCTTTATTTCCATCGAATTTATTAATTGGTAAAACAACATTTTCTATATATATGTTTTTTCTGTTTTTTGAGTCCCAAGCATTTAGATTAAAAGAATAATTTTCATCCTTTATGCTAGTCTTGTAGATAAATCCTTGTAGTATGTATTCCACTTCTGATTTTCCTGTTTTTTCTTTTACAAAGGGGTTTAAAAACTCATATTCTTTTGGTAATTTGGCAGACATATTATTTTTGTAGTACCAATATCCCAGAAATCCTAAAAACAAAATAAGAAGGGCTATTAATATTGGAAGAATTTTTCTTTGGGCAGTTGTATTCATTTAAGTATATCGTAGATTAATTTTGTAATTATTTCAAGGTGTGATAATTATAAAGATATTCATTTTTAGTTATAAAAATGTTATAATACAACGTTGTTCTTAACAATCAAATAAGCAAAAGAGGAGAAAATGAACATTCTAATGTTGGTTGTTTTACTAATGGGTTCCCTTGGGAATCCCGTTCTTCCGGAAGGGGAAGATGGTTTATGTATACAAACGTATACACCCACTCTCTCTGGGAGTGGTATTATCGACCAAGAATGTTACATTCTTGATGAAGAAACAGGCAATTATTGCCAAGAGATTACTTCAACCACTATTACCTTAGGGCATAGAATCATTGGACAAGTATGTCTAATTGAAACTGAAGATCTTTTCTGCAAAGAAAAGGCAATAAACACTATTGCCCAAGGGAGACGAGTGGTCGGATACGATTGTTTCTTAAAATGAATCTCCAAAGTTTAGCTTTCTGAAAAGGCCTGACCTTAAGATGTTTATTCCTATGTATCGTTTTTACGGTACTTGGTTTATCTTTTGGTTGGGCTCTTTTTCTTTATCCAAACAATGTTCCAGTCCCCATATTCAAAACTCTCTCTATATTCCACTGTAAGTCCTCTTTGTCTGTAGTATTATCCCTTAACCATTCTAGATATCCCCTATCCTCCTTAGCTATTTCCATTAACGATTTGCCTGCATATTTACCAAAATTCACATTTCTAATATATGGAGGTTCCTTAGATATTTGAATCATATTCTCAATACTTAATTTGCTATTCTCTTGTATATATTTAAACAAATCCCTGAGAAAGTGCACATCACTTAAAGCATCATGTGCTGTATTGTGATCTACATTTTCTTTTTTGTACAAACCTAAATAGTATCTAAGAAATTGTAATGAGTAACTCTCAATATCCATATCTCCATCCGTAAACATATTTCTTGCTAACTTAAATGTACATATTTGCTTAGGTATCTCTATACCTTTTCTTCTCAACACCTCTGCATCAAAATCAATATTATGACCTACCCAAACATACTCCTTTGCTAAATATTCTAAATACTCCTTAAGACTTTCACCCTTAAATTCTTTGTCTTTAAAATCTTTAGGTAACGTGGCATTCTCAAAAGGTTGAAACTTTTCCAAAAATTCAGGTGTTAGATGATGTACTGCCATAGCTGAGAAGCTAATCTTCTGACCTGGATTAAAGTACATATTAAGAGAAGTACCCTCTTCTTTTATCAATGCCAACTGAATTATATCCTTACTTTGTATATCTGTTGTTTCTGTATCAAAATACAGTATTTTGTTCTCCATATAATTTGAGTATATCATTAATTAATTTAGAAAATTAGTTAATAGTAGTATAATCAAGAATGATAATTACAAAAGCAAAGGATGAAAGAACTATAAGGGAAGCTGCAAATATATCTGTTGATATTTTAAAAGAATTAGGAGAACTCCTTAGGATAGGAACAACTCCTTTAGAGATAGATAGGCAGGCAGGATTTTTATGCAAAAAATACAATGTAAAGCCTGCATTTAAAAGAGTTGACGGATATAATTTTAATACATGCATCTCAGTAAATGATGTTGCAGTACATGGTGTACCTAAGGATATTCCCTTTAAAAAAGGTGATTTGATATCAATAGATTTTGGAATATATCATAAAGGTATATATACCGATCATTGTTGGACATGGTCTGTAGGAAAGCCAAATGAAAAAAACAAAAAATTAATCGAAGCTGGAAGAAGGAGTGTAGAAAATGCTGTTGAAAAAGCTGTCGTAGGAAACACAACTGGAGATTTGGGCTATGAAATGGAAAATGAGGCTAAAAAGAATGGTTTTAATATTATTAAAATGTTTGTGGGACATGGTATAGGGAAAACACTTTGGGAAGATCCAGAAATTCCAGCATATGGTAAAAAAGGAACAGGAGATATTCTAACGGATGGTATGGTCATATGTGTTGAATGCCAAGTTGTAGATGATATTGATGATGTAGAAATAGATGATGATGGATGGTCAGCTAAAACAGTAAATGGTGGTAATAGTGTTATGTTTGAATATATGATTGTAGTTAGGAAAGACAAACCTTCAATCTTAACTGATACCCTTAGCTGGAGCACTACAATATAATGATGTGCTAAAATAGCAATAATAAATTCTTGAAATATAAAAATGGATAATATATACGATGTAGCAATAATAGGAAGTGGACCGGCAGGCTTGAGTGCAAGTATATATGCCAGTAGGTATAGATTAAAGAATATTGTTTTTGGGAAAATGATAGGAGGAACAATAACAGACGCACATAAAGTATGTAACTATCCAGGCGTGTCTGATATCTCAGGATTAGAGCTTGGTAAGAGAATGTTTGATCAATCAAAAGAAGAAGGAGGAGAATTTTCTTCTGAAAGCATTGTAGATGTTAAGAAAGAAAACAATATATTTAGACTATTAACAGATACAGATAAGGAATACTTTTCTAAAAGTGTCATATTAGCTACAGGTACAAAAAGGAATAAATTGGCTATTCCAAATGAAGACAAATATCTTGGGAAAGGTCTCTCATATTGCGCTACATGTGATGCTATGTTCTACAAAGACAAAACTGTAGTTGTAATTGGTGGAAGTAACGCAGCTACTATGGCAGCAACAATGCTCGCTGATGTTGCTAAACAGGTATACATTATATACAGAGGGAAGGAATTAAGGGGAGAGCCTGCTTGGGTAGAAGATGTGAAAGGTAAAAATAATATACAAATACTTTACGAAACTTTGGTTGTAGATTTAGAAGGAAATGAAAAATTAGAAAGAATAAAGATTAATAAAAGCTTTAATGATTCTGAATATATTGTTACAGATGGTATATTTATAGAGATTGGATCTGAACCAAATGCCACTTTACCATTACAGCTGGGATTAGAATTAGACGATCAACAATATATTAAGGTAGATCAAAAACAAGCAACAAGTATAGTAGGAATATGGGCAGCAGGTGACTGCACAACCAATTCTAATAAGTTTCAACAGGTTGTAACTGCAGTTGGCGAAGGTGCAGTAGCATCTAACTCTGTATACTCTTATTTAAAAGAAAACGCTAGTTTCTAGTACTTTCTTCTTGCGATTTCCTAAATTGATACCACTCTTCAAGATAGTTTGAACTTGACCAAATCTTAGGATCTCCAACATTGTACTCTACCCTTCCTCCATATTTTTCAACAACTTCCGCCTCTGGAACTTTTTTTGCATTATCTCTATCTCCTCCCTTTGTAAATATATCTGGTTTTATTACCTCTAATGGTTCACAACTATCATACCTTGTAGGATGATCATATATTACTACATAATCCACTCCTTTAAGCTTATCTATAACATATGCCCTATCATTTTCTGGCATAAATGGCTTACCTTTCTTTGTAATACATTGATTGTTCCCATTTAATATAACAACCAAGATATCACCAAATTTCTTAGATTCAGTAATAATGGAGGCATGTCCTGGATGAATAGGATCAAAGAATCCAGAAGTTGAAACAATCTTTTTACCCTTTAATTTTTCTTCTCTTAATTTAGGAAAATCTTCTAGAGGGATAACCATATGAATATTTTTACAACTTAATTAGATATACTATCATATATTACTACCTGTAATCTACATAACATAACCTGTAGTCATTAATTATTTACACAGATATCCTTTTGTAGAAAGTATAACTACTAATTATCACACTACAGGCCGTTGACTCATACCACCCCTTGCGTTAACTTAATTAACACATACAATATATTGTGTAAAATTTTATGAAATGTCCTTTTTGTGATTGCGAAGCTACTAAAGTTGTAGATAAAAGAGACAACAGAGACGACAGTTCTACAAGAAGAAGAAGACAGTGCTTAAGGTGTAGTAAAAGATTTACTACATATGAAAGAGTCGAGAAAGCAGACTTAAGCATAATAAAGAAAGATGGCTCTTTAGAAAGGTTTGATACTAACAAGATAAGGAAAGGCATAAAAAAGGCTGTAGATGAGAATAAGATTACAGATGACGATATTGATTTATTTGTAGAAGAAATTGAGAGACACGTCATGAATAGTGAAGAACCTGTTAAGTCCAGAGAGATTGGGATAATGATTTTGGAATGGTTAAAAACTAAAGACACATTAGCATATATTAGGTTTGCTTCTGTATACAAAGGGTTCAAGGGTCTTAATGAAATTAAAGATGAAATTAAAAGTCTAGAAAACATATAATTTTTTTATATACAAAGAGATGGCTGCCATAAAAAAGAACAAGATGTTCAAAGTTAAGAAAAGAGATGGGAGAATAGTAAAGTTTGAAAAAGAAAGATTAGTCACTGGGATATTTAAAGCAGCAGAGAGTGTGGGTGGAAATGACAGGAAAAGGGCTGAGGAGATTGCAGAAGAGGTAATAAAGAGACTAAAAAAGAAATATGCAGGGAAAGAGTATATTAAATCTCAAGTTATAGCAGATACCGTCACTCAGGCATTGTTAGATATGGGGCATGGAAAAACTTCAATAGCTTTTTCTTTATTTGTTGATCTCAAAAATCAGGTCAAGAATATCAAATCATTGGTTGATGCAAATACATTAGTAAAGGACTATATAGACAAAATAGATTGGCAAGTTAATGAAAATAGTAATATGGCATACTCTTGGCAAGGATTAAATCACTATATTTCTTCTACAGTACAAGCTAACTATTGGTTACATAGTATATACCCAAAAGAAATTTCTAATGCAAATATTAATAAGGATTTCCATATTCATGACTTAGGAATGTTGGCAACTTACTGCTGTGGTTGGAGCTTGGAAGATCTTTTACTAAGAGGCTTTACAGGAGTTAGGGGAAAGGTTTCTTCTGCACCAGCGAAACATTTAGGAGCTGCATTAGGCCAATGTGTTAATTTCCTATATACTCTTCAGCATGAAGCAGCTGGAGCACAAGCATTCTCTAGTTTTGACACATATCTAGCTCCTTTCATTAGATATGACAAGCTTACATACAAGGAAGTAAAACAGAAGGTTCAAGAATTTCTTTATAACATGAATGTACCTACAAGAGTAGGATGTCAGGCTCCTTTCACAAATATTACAATGGATTTAAAACCAACGGGAGAGCTTGCAGAACAGGGCGTTATCATTGGAGGAGAAATACAGAAAGAGAAATACAAAGACTTCCATAAAGAGATGATTATGCTTAACAAAGCTTTTTGTGAGGTAATGATGCAGGGAGATGCACAAGGGAGGCTATTCTCATGGCCAATTCCTACATACAATATTACAAAAGATTTTGATTGGGAGAATAAGAACTACAAATTAATATGGGAAATGA
>CAZAQC010000034.1:0-8437 GCA_964487525.1 uncultured Candidatus Saccharibacteria bacterium
TATTGCTAGGACTACGTTCTGAACGTAGCGTGTCTGCCATTTCACCATCCTGGCTTACACGCATATTCTATCATGAAAACTAATCCTTTGACGTGAGAGTAACTTTGATATTATCCTTTTCTTTGCCTTTCTCATCATCAGGATCAAACATTTTAAAATCTTTTAGGAAATCTATTTTTGTTACTATTTTCTCTTGTTTGGTCTCTTCTTCCTTCTTCTTTTCAATTGGTATTTCTTTTTTATCAGATTTAGAAAGTTTCTCTTTCAAAGTCATCTCTTTTCCTTTTTTACCATTTTCAGTTATTCTCTTCTCTAAAGATTTTACTTTTTTTTCCTCTGTTCTATCTTTGAAAACAAAGAAGAGTAATGCTGAGAGTCCAAAACCAACTACAAATACAATAATAACAAGTATCATTAGATCGGAATTATCAGAAATCACAGAACTTATATTACTAAAAGATATATCTTTAAATTTAAAATTTATTCCATTATCTGAGCCATTATTTACAGAAATTGTTTGAGAATCTCCTACTTCAAATGTTACTGGTTCTGCTAAATTGCTAGCGTATCCATATCTTCTAGTATATGCAGTAAAAGTATATATACCTTCACTCAAATCTTCATTACTAATTTCTATTTTCCAATCTCCTTCACCATCGATATCTACTTCCCTTGTGATAATATTTCTACTTGAAGAAAGGATCAATATTAATTCTGAATTAGAAAGTCCTGTTCCAGAAATTGTCAGTAAGGTATTATCAAATGTGGGAGAATTAATAATTGGAGGTCTTGGAATAATGACAATATCCTTCTCTAATATCTGTGTTGAACCATACTTGTCAACGAACTTAAATCTTAGAGCATGTTGACCAATACTCAATGCTGGTAAAGGATAAGGGCTAGAGATATCTTGAAAACTTTTTGCATCTATTTCTAATTGTATACCACTTTTCTCTTCCGAAGGATCAACGAACGTAATTATATGACTTGGATTGTCTGTTAATACAGGAATATCCAATAGTAACTGATTTAAAAAGCTATCTTCTCTCTCTTCTTCTTTCTGGTCTAATTCCGTAGTCTCTGCTGGATTATCATTCCCAAGGATTTCAGAAGTAGACAACTCCTGTGCAAAAGTCATATTCAAGAAGAATGAAAAAAGAATAATTGTAATAAGATATCTAAATGTAGTTTTCATATTAGGACAGTTAAATTTAATTTTGATATGTTTTATTTTATTCTATCAATGAAAAGAATTCCATCCAAGTGATCCACTTCATGTTGTAGAGATATTGCATTTAAATCAGAATATTTTTCTGTTTTCCAATTACCATCCTTGTCTTGATACTTAATCTTTATCTTCTTGTATCTTAATATCTCCTCTTCTCTATTAGGGACACTCAAGCAACCTTCTCTACTAGAAGTTTTTGTATATCCCAAAGGTGTAATTTCAGGATTTATGAATAATTGCCATTCATTAGTATCATAATTAAGGATGAAGAATAACCTCTTATTTACACCAACCTGTGGTGCAGCTATTCCACCTGCGGGAACATTCCCTTGTTCTTCACTATGTATAGCGGTATAAAGAAGATCTTCAGTGAAAGTATCAAGATTTTCGAAGTTCTTCAAGTCAACATCCAAGCTCTTATTTCTTAGAACTTTTTCCTCGTTTTTATCATCTATTGTATATATTTTTAATTGTTTAGACATGATAAAAAGTATATCACATTTTGATTCTGTAATAACTTTGTAATTTGTAGTATCATTCTACCTATGTCTGAATTTATTAAAATTGAAAATCTAAAAAGAGTATATAAGCCAAGTAAGTTGGTTGAAGTAAAAGCTTTAGATGGATTGAATTTTACTGTAAATAAGGGTGACATAGTCTCTCTCGTAGGTAGTTCAGGATCAGGAAAATCTACTTTTTTAAATATATTAGGAGGATTGGACTGGAGTTATACAGGAGATATTTTTGTTGATGGAAAAAATATTAAGGAATACAATCAAAACTATTATAGAAGATTTATAGTAGGTACTATTTTTCAACAATTTCATTTAGTTCCTTCTCTAAATGTAGAGGAAAATATTCTTTTACCAACAAAATTTGGAGAGAATACAGATAAAGAGAGCATAAAGGAGAGATTGGAGTATATATTATTGGAAACTGGTCTGGCAGATCGAAGAAATCATTATACTAATGAACTTTCTGGTGGACAAGCCCAGAGGGTTGCTATTGCAAGGGCAATTATTGATAGTCCAAAGATAGTTTTGGCAGATGAACCTACAGGTAACCTAGACAGCAAAACTGGTGATTCTATAATAAATTTGTTAAAAACTCTAAGTGAAAAAGAAGGAATAACAACTATAATTGTAACTCATGATATGAGAATAGCTGAGAAGACAAACAAGATAGTAACTTTAGTTGATGGAAAAAATGTTTAAATATGCACTAAAAATTATAGCTAGAAGAAAGTTAAGAACTTTTTTAACAAGTCTGGGGATAATGATAGCTGTTATGTTAATGACCTTCATACTATTTGGTATGTCAGATTTAAAAACGGCAGTAGTGAGTGAATTTAGTTCAAGATTTGCTCCAGAGGATCTGTATGTCTCAGGAAGGGATTCTTTAATGTTTGGTGGTATGACAACGGCTCCTTCTAAACAAGATACAGCAAAAGAAGAGGTAATCATCACAGATGAAGTTAAGGGTGAAATAGAGAATATAGATGGAGTAATCTCGGTTGAGCCCATTTTTACAATTAACAATGTAGATATATATCTCGATGGAGATACAACTCCCTATCCCCTAAAGTTTATAGGAGGTTCTGATTTGCCTGGTAACGATAAAATGTATAACGGATTTTTTGGAGATGAGGATGTTTTGGGAGATGGAGAAATATTTGTCAGTGATTTTGTAGTTGGTTTCTTTGAAACTAACAACCAAGATATTTTAGGAAAAGAAATTATAGTTAAAAGCTCTAGCAGTAGTAGCTTTTTGTCTGTGGCATCAAAAAGTATGATAGATAAAGAATTTCATTTTGTGATTTCAGGTGTTACTAAATCAGGGAACGATGCTTTCTTCATAAACAGTAACGAATCTTTAAAAATGTTAGTTAGCTTAGGTGGTTTTAATAATACGGATGATTATTTGGATACTGTTGGATATAACCAACTCTTAGTAGTAACAAAGGAAGGAACAACAGCTGATGTAGAAAACCATTTAACTGATGGTTTGGGATTGTCAGTTATTTCTACTGATACATTATTAGGATTTCTAGATACACTAACTTCTGGATTAACTATAGCATTGATAATATTTGGTGGAATATCGGCATTAGTTGCTTCTATAGGTATTATTAATACAATGATAATGAGTATATACGAGCAAACAAAAGAAATTGGAATAATAAAAGCAATGGGTGCTTCTAATTCACAGGTATTAGTAATCTTTCTAATTCAATCAGCAGTAATTGGGTTTATTGGGGGTGTTTTGGGTCTTTCTATTACATTTTTAATAATGAAAGTAGCAGATCCAGTTGTTGTAAAGGTTCTAAGTGATGAAGGATTTACAACTTTAAAAACATTTTTCAATTTTCAACCATTGAACGCTCTGTATATAACCCTTGGTAGTATATTGATAGGCATTTTAGCTGGATTATATCCTGCTAGAAAAGCATCTGTAATTGACCCAATTGAAGCTTTACGTCACGATTAATTCTTATTCTTCCTCTTCTTCTTTTCTTTCATTAGGATTACTATCATTTTCAGGTAGTATAACAGCCATCAAAAGAAGTATTACAAAGATTGAGATAAATACTCCTATTATTATTAAAAGTCCCATATATTAATATATTATACGAATAGGTATTAGTTTTGCAACTGTTCTATTTGTGTTTTCTCTTTATCGATATTTTGAGTTTTCATTCTATCAGTGTTTAAAATCATAGTATTTACTAAGGCTACTATACCAAGTAACAAACTCATTATTGCAATATATATTCCTAGTTCTAGCACGTTCTTTTTCATGATTTTGAAGATAATATTAAATATTTTTGAGAAAGAACCTCTAATCTAACAAATAACAAGAAGCATGTTAATGGGGATAAACAAGAAAAATTAAAAAAGAGTATTCTTATGCTATATAAGATACTATCTTGTAGTAAGATATGTGATTATTATGAATGGAAAAGGAACATTAAGAGTTATTACTATTCATCTTCTCTACTAAAGAGAAACAACATCCACAATAATTTTGTTTGTAAAAACCTGTGTGTTTTTCATTATGAACAGATGATACATCAACAAAATTTAATTTGTACTTATCATTATACTTTTTTACTATTTCCTTTATTAATTCAACATTTTGATACTGGCTGACAAGTAGTGTAGATGTGATGTTTTTATTTTCACTTTCTATTGCATAATCAAAAAGGTACCCTATTCTAAGATCCCAGCAACCCAAACATCTATTTTCTCTCCCTTCTATAGATTTAAAATACTCCTTTGGTTTGTAATCAGGAATTATTAACCTCGCATTCTTAGGGAGTATCTTCTTTACAGAATCTAACCTCTCCATATATTCTGATCTTGGGTGTATATTAGGATTGAAGAAAAGAGAAGTTACATTAGTATTCTCACTAATATATTTCTCATTCTCTAAATAATGTAGAGTATTAAGCAAACAATCAGCACAACATGTATGTATTAGTATTGAGTCTAACATTGTGTAATTATAATGCATTTGATACTCTTGAACAAAATCTCTTCAACCTATAATATATATAGTTAACATAACCTAAATAATCATGAAATTTGATGTAGTAATAATAGGAGCCGGACCAGCTGGATTATTTGCTTGTTATGAACTACTAAAAAGTAAGAAAAGACTGAAAATTGCTCTTGTAGAAATGGGTAGTAGGATGGAAAAAAGAAAAAGAAATGAGGTTATGTCTGGTTTCGGTGGTGCAGGTACATTCTCAGATGGTAAGTTGACTCTAACGGCTAATTTATCTCACGAAAAAGCTTTTCATTTGATACCCAAGAGTAAATATCAAAAAATTTTGGATTATGTAGATACGGTATTAACTGATTTTGGAGTAGATGCGGAGTATTTCCCGAAAGATAGTGATGAGATGACCTCTTTAATTACTGAAGCTCACAGAAATGATATTGAATTGGTAATTAGAAAAGCAAGACATGTTGGAACAGATAAACTTAAGAGGGTAATGCTTACTTTCCAAGAATATTTGTTGAAGAATAAGGTTGAATTATTAGATAAGACAAAAGTAATAGATTTAATTGTTGAGAAAGGTGTTGTAAAGGGGGTAAAGACAGAAAGTGGAAATATTTTAGCTAAAAAAGTTTTACTAGCTCCTGGTAGAGTGAATGCAAAGTGGTTACAGAACATGTCTGATAAATATAGTGTTGATTATCTGTATGATAAGGTTGAAGTTGGAGTTAGAGTTGAATTCCCATCTTCAATTATGAAGAGACAGTCTGAGGAATTGTATGAGATAGTCTATAGAGTAAGAACAAAAACATACCATGATATAGTAAGAACATTTTGTAGTTGTCCAAATGGTTTGGTTTCTATAGAAAAATATGACGGATATGTATGTGTAAATGGACATTCTAATTCTGATCATTTATCTAATAACTCTAATTTTGCATTTCTTTGTGAAGTAAATTTGACTAAACCTGTAGAGAATACAATTGCATACGCCAGATCAATAGCTGAGCTTGCTTCTACAATTGGTGGAGGAAAACCAATATTACAATCTCTTGAGGATTTAAAATATGGTAGAAGAAGTACAGAAAGTAGATTAGAAAAATCCTTTGTAACACCTTCTCTTGAGGAAGTAACTCCAGGAGACATATCTATGGCATTACCACATAGGATAGTAGTTAATATAGTTGAGGGATTAGAATTACTAGATAAGGTTTTACCTGGTATAAATAGTGGTTCTACCCTACTCTATGCTCCTGAGGTTAAGTTTCGTTCTTCTAAAACAAAGACAAGTAAAAATATGGAAACATCTGTAAGGGGGCTATATGTTGCAGGTGATGCTTCAGGACTTTCTGGATCAATAACAGGAGCCGCTGTAACAGGAGTAATGGCTGCTAGAGGTATACTATCTTAAATAAAAGTTTTTTGATATATTAACGGTATGTCTAAATATTCAATACATGTAAAAAATTTCTCAAAAAGTTTTGGTAATTTAAAAGCGGTAGATAATCTGTCCTTTGATGTTAATGAAGGAGAGGTATTTGCTTTTCTAGGATCTAATGGATCTGGCAAAACTACTACTATTAGATGTTTATTAAAAATTTATGAACCTGATGAAGGAGAGCTTAATATTAATGATAGCTCATATAATGAGAAGTTAAATAATTTAATAGGATATCTTCCAGAAGAAAGAGGCCTTTACAGAGATGTAACAGTTATGGAGATTCTTGTCTACACTGCCGTTTTAAGAGGAATTTCTAAAGAAGATGCAAAAGCAAGAAGTTTAAAATATTTGGAAAAGGTTGGCTTGATAGCACATAAAGATAAGAATATTGCTCAATTAAGTTCAGGAATGCAACAGAAGGTCCAACTTGGTACAACCCTTATACATAATCCTGAAATCTTTATACTAGATGAACCATTCAAGGGTTTAGATCCAGTTAATAGGCAATTGTTTGTAGATATACTTTCTGAAAAAGCAAAAGAAGGAGCTACTATTTTGTATAGCACTCATGTTATAGATGAGGCTCAAAAAATGGCTGATAGTCTACTTATTATCAAAGATGGAAAGATGTTGGAATATGGTGGTATAAATGATGTAAGAAGAAAATATGGTAGTAATAATATTCAAATAGAATTTACAGGTAATCCCCCAAAGAAAGAAAACAAATTATTTACCTCTACAGTAACAAATAAAATAGCAGAAATAATACCTAAGAATAAAAATATAAATAGTAACGATATATTGGAAGAGATTATGAAGAATGGAACAAAAATTATTAGCATGAAATTAGATTATCCAAGTCTTAATCAAATTTTTATAGATTTAATGAAGAAATAATTATGAAATTTTTACATGTAGCACAATTTGAATATATAAAGATAGTAAAGAAACCAACATTTTGGATATCTACCCTGTTCTTGCCGATATTTATAGGAATAGTTTCTTACATTTCAGGATACTCTTCAATGGATGCAGCTAAGAAGATTGAAGACATGCAAACTTTTAATACAATTTATGTAATTGATAAAGCAGATATTGTACCAACTAGTATCATAGTAGAGCCTTTAGCAAGCATAGGCAGTGTTGAAGAAGTTAAAGAATCACTAATGAAAGATCCAAAGAGTGCTGTAATTCTTTTCCCAGATACCTTTTTACAAGATTTTGAATACCAAATTTATTTTAGTGAAAAAGGAGATATTTTAAGAGGAGCAAATTTACCATTGATAGTTGATTCCATATTAAAAAATAGCGCTATTAATACTATCGATAATGAAAAATCAAGATTGTTACTAAGTAATCAATTCAAATCAACAGCCTATTCTTTTGATGAAGATGGGAATGAGATAAAAGAAGGATTAGAAAAATTCATTCTCCCTGTACTTTCTTTAGTTATATTCTTCTTGTCAGTATTTATTTCATCTTCTTTCTTGTTACAAAGCGTTTCTGCTGAGAAAGAAAATCGAATGATTGAGACTATGTTATCTATTATAGATAAGAAATCCCTTATGATTGGAAAAATGTTAGGATTGGTATGTGTTGTATTAACACAGCTATTGGTATGGTTACTATTTGGTATCCTAACCTATTATGTAATTATGAATCAATTTGGTATGTCATTACCTATTGATTTAAGTAAAATTGATTTGAGTTACTTACCTTTGAATATCTTTTTCATATTTACTGGATTTTTGTTCTTCGCCTCTGTTATGACTGGAGTTGGAGCCGTTGGTACTGGCGCTGAAGATAGTAGAAACCTTTCCTCTATATTTATCATTCTTTCCATATTCCCCATATATCTAATGCAATCATTAATAACTGAGCCTAGTAGTCTGTTAGCGAAAGTGTTTAGCTATTTTCCTTTTACATCATTTATGATCCTTTTAGTAAGAAATTCATTGGGAGTTCTTACTACGTGGGAATTAGGAATTGGAATAGCTACATCAATAATCTATGTTATTTTGGCTACATACATAGCACTTAAGCTTTTTGAACTAGGATGTCTTATGTATGCAAGAAGGCCTAGTTTCAAGGAGATAATTAGCTACTTCAGGTAACTCTTTACATTGATAATAATTTTTGTGATATAATATTAACAGCTATGGAAGCTTTCTTCGTGAGTAGACTGCTTAGAGTGTAATCTCCCAGTAAATGGTGTAGCGGATTTAATTTATTTTTATATAAATAATGGGTAAAAAATTATTTGTAGG
>CAZAQC010000035.1:0-282 GCA_964487525.1 uncultured Candidatus Saccharibacteria bacterium
TGTGTGTTTATACCATTTGCTCTTAAATAGGTAGATACTTTAGAAGTTTGTGTATATAGCGAATCATTCATTAAAGTTACAAAAACTTTAATATCAGATTTGATTTCTGGTAATAGATTGTATGTTCTTAAATAGTCTGAAGTTGTAACATCTCCCCATCCTAGCCCAAAGGCAGGTATACTTTTTTCATTGAATATCTCTAGTAAATTATCGTACCTTCCACCACCAAATAGTGCTCTTGGATTTTCATTTCCTCCAATATCAAACATCTCGATAACTGTT
>CAZAQC010000035.1:292-6376 GCA_964487525.1 uncultured Candidatus Saccharibacteria bacterium
AATACTGTAACCCTCTGATAATGTATGGACAAAATTTTATATTTGTTATTTCTAATTCGTTGGCTTTTGAGAAAAGATTCAATAATTCTTTTGCACCTCTTGAATCGTTTTCTATTTTCTTTAAATCATCTAAATTCCAGTTGAGATAATCAACAAGATTTTCAATTTGACTTGAATCTAGTCCTATTTCTTTTAAGTATTCTTTGAACTCACTTTTTTCTATCTTAAGATAGTTATCTATTGCCTTTGAAACTTTCGGTTTTGATTCCTCTGATAATTTCAGTATTTCATCAAAGAGATAGTCCAAAAGAAATCTGTTATTTATTTTGAGTTCATATGTCTCTTTCGGTGCTTTAAACTCTTCCATAACAGCCATTACATATTGGATAATCTCAATCTCTGCTTCAATTGTAGAAACACCAAGAATATCGATATTTAATTGAAAAAATTCTCTAGTTCTTCCTCTTTGTGGTTTCTCATATCTATAGTATCTTCCGATGTTAAACCATCTAATTGGTAGTGTAAGCTCATTCCTTTTTGAAGCTACTAATCTAGCCAAAGAGGGTGTCATCTCTGGCCTTAAAGCAATTTCTCTTCCTCCTTTATCTGTAAAAGCATATAACTGATTGTTTGCTAAATCATCACCAGATTTTACTCTGTAAAGATTCGCATCTTCAATAAGGGGGGTATCATATTCCTCATATCCAAACCTCTTTGCTACCCTACTCCATGTGTCAAAAATGTAGTTTAGAACAAACATATCTTGTGGATACATATCATTTGTTCCTTTATATGGTAGTTTTGATAACGTAGAACTATTTTTATTCATATGCGATTATAGCATAATTTTACACTTTGCTAGATTAGCTTGTAAGAGGTAGAATGAGTTGAATAAAGTGGTTAAATAATATATATTTTAGATATGAAATACAGCCTAGGAATAACCAACTCAAGGGGTCAGAAAAAAACTTCTGTGATGGGTAAAAAACCGGGTAGTTTAGGAAGAGCGTTAACGCCTACTAATTTAGCAAAATTCAAAAATTTCAGAAAGTATAATTCAAAAAATGTAAAGAAAAGTAGATCTTCTGGACATTCAAAAGGTGGGAAAGTTAAAGATATAGCTTTTAGGTTAAAGGCAAGAAAAATTCTTTATGTTGTAGTTGGTATAACATTCTTTTTGGGATGTGTAATGTTAATAGGTGCAGGTATATACCTTAAAAATCTTCAAAATTCATTACCATCTCCGGATCAATTAGTTGAAAGATCTTCGGATCAAAGTACTCAAATATTTGATAGAGATGGAAAGCTCCTTTACACGGTGTATGGAGACAAGAATAGAGAATTCTTCCCAATAGATAAGATTCAAGAGCATACAAAATGGGCTTTACTTGCTGCTGAGGATATAGAGTTCTATGAGCATAAAGGTGTTGATTATATGGGGATAGCAAAGGCTTTTACTCAGAATCTAAGAGCAGGAGGTGTTGTTAGAGGAGCAAGTACGATAACTCAACAATTAGTAAAAACAACAATTCTGTACGATATATTAGGTGAAAAAGCATATGATCAAAACTATACTCGTAAAATAAAGGAAATTTTAATAACTATGCAGGTTGAGCAGTCATTTACTAAGGATGAAATATTACAGATGTATATGAATGAGATTCCTCTTGGAGGGGTTAACTATGGTTTTCAAGCAGCTTCTAATGCATATTTTGGAAAGAATGTTGATGAATTAACTCTTGCAGAGAGTGCACTTATTGCTGGTTTAATACAGAGTCCTGGGATATATTCTCCTCTTTATGGAACGAATCCAGATTTGGCAGAGGTAAGACAAGATTATGTTTTGGATCAGATGTTAAAACATAAAAAATTAACAGGAGTGACTGAAGAGGAAGTTGAAAAAGCAAAGGAAGAAGAACTGGTTTACAAAACTAAGAGGATTGATATTAAAGCACCACATTTTGTTTTCTATGTTAAACAGCTTTTAGAGGAAGAATTTGGAATAGATAGAGTGGAAAGAGGTGGCTTGAAGGTCACTACTTCTTTAGATTCTTCTCTTCAACAAATAGCTGAGGAAGAGATAGTAAAAGGTGTAGAGAGTGCAAAACGATATAACGTAAACAATGGCTCTATGGTGGTTCTAAATCCAAAAAATGGACAGGTTTTAGCTATGGTTGGATCAGTAGATTATTTTAATGTTGAAGATCCAAGGGTAGATGGTAATGTAAATATTGCTGTAAGTGAAAGACAAATGGGTTCGTCTATTAAACCTTTTGTGTATCTCTCTGCTATAAATCAAGGATATGGTCCTTGGCTATTAACACCTGACATCCCGAATGTCCAATTTGGAAATTACAAACCTACTAACTGGGATAAATCATATGGCGGTTTAATGACTGCAAGGAAGGCATTGGTTCTTTCAAGAAATGTTCCTTCTGTATATACTATGCAACTTTCGGGTATAGATAACTTTCTTCTAACAATTGAAAAACTTGGAGTTACTGGATTACAAGACAAGGCTAACTATGGTTTAAGTTTAGCCTTAGGTTCTGGAGAAATGAAATTGCTTGAGTTTACAAATGCATACGCTACTCTTGCGAATAATGGGGTAAGAAACGATATAACTCCGATATTGAAAGTAGAGGATTCTAATGGTGAAATATTAATGGAAGCAGAAGAGAATACAGGGAAAAGAGTTTTTGATGAGAAAGAGATATATTTGGTTAACTGGATGATTTGTGATTTGGCTGGTTTCAACGATAGATATGGTAATTCATATTACTATATTGGAAAGAGCAAGTTATGTGGTAAGACAGGTACTACAGATGGTCCGAGAGATTTACTAGCATTTCAATATAACGAGAATATTACAGTAGGAGTATGGACTGGAAATAACAATAATGAAGAAACTCCTGGAGGATGGTCTTCAACAGTTCCTTTACCTTTGGCTAACTCTTTCATTAAGAGAATCATAGAGAATTATCCTTCTGGTACATATAATCGTCCTGCTGGAGTATTAACAACTTCTGTTTGCTTAGATAGTGGAGCATCTCCTGTAGAGGGTATGGATTGTGAAAAAGAAGCATCGTTGTATATAACGGGACGACCTCCTCAAGTTGATAAGAGAAAGACAGTAGATGTTTGTTTAGAAAATGGTTTAATCCCGAGTAATTTAGATGCATCCAGAAAATATGGTTTAACTACAGATAAAATAGTCATACTTACTAAATTAGAGAATACATTCCAACAGGCGGCATATGAGCAATATCTAACGACAAAGGAGGGTTCGAAGTATTTGTTTGCAGAACCGGCAACTGGAGCATGTACATTGCCTCTGGGACCTAATAATGCACCAATCCTTGATGTAGTTACTCCTTCAGAGGGACAGAGTGTTCAGAGAAACAAGAATTTAGAAATATCAGGACAGGTTAGGTATTTGGAAAGTATTTCTGAGTTTAAAGTGAAGATGGATGGATCAGATATATCAGAAGCTTCTTTGAATGCAGATGGAACATTTGTAGTTAATTATTTTGTCCCAAATACAACAACAGTTGGTAATCACGTAATATCTGTAACAGCAAAAGATAATTATGGGAAAACTGATAGTAAGAGTGTAACTATAAATATCGTAGATGCTTCCTCTTCTATAACGGTATCATTGGCGGCTCCATCTAATGGGGTAACAATATCTTTCCCTGTTGCTTTCTTAGCAAGTGTATCTGGAGGAACTGTTCAGGAAGTTACTTTTAAAGTGACAAAGATAGGTGGTGGATCCTATGAAGAATCATTTACTGATTCGAATGGTGTTGACGGATGGGCACATTCTTGGGTTAAGGTGCCATCAATAACTAATGGAACATACAAAATAGAAGTATCAGCAAAATCATCGGGAACTACTATCACTGGAAACAGTGTAACCGTAAATTACTAAATTAGAATAGCTTTTATTTTTTCTTCAACCTTTCTTTTAATCTTTTCTGTAATCTCTTTAATATCCTTATCCTTTAATGTCTTGTTATGATTACTTGCAGTAATTCGATATGTTATCCTTTTCTTATCTTCAGACTTAGCATCTTTATATATATCCAAACACTCTACTCTACCCCATAAATCATTGCTATTTATAATATGATCAATCTCG
This sequence comes from uncultured Candidatus Saccharibacteria bacterium, assembly GCA_964487525.1. Lineage (GTDB taxonomy): Bacteria > Patescibacteriota > Dojkabacteria > SC72 > SC72 > UBA2177. The sequence continues at coordinate 4,434 of CAZAQC010000035.1, forward strand.
TTTTTAATATCTGCATACTTTACATTTAGATCCATTTCAAAGCATAAATCTTGGATAAATGATGGAAATACTGGTTGCTCTTTGTACTCCTTAACCTTGGTTTCAATATTTACTAACTCATTTATATTAATTTCAAACCCTGCTGTATATCGTGGTAATTTGAAATTATTTTTTACACTATTATCAATCTCTCCTAAAATTCCGACAATTATTCCTTTGACCGAAATAATAGCTGATGTATTTGGATCAAACATAGTTATGATATTTTTAACAAATAGTGGAAGATCCTGTTCTGTAGTATCAGAAACTAAATCAAATTGTATACTAGAGAAATTGAGTTTTTCCAGTATCTTTTCCAAATATGATTTTGCTACGTAATATGGGGATCCAGATATCTTACACTTATCTGAGCCACTAAGAAGCAATGAGAGATACCAATTCTCCTTTGGTAGATTATCTTTTTCTAGATAATTGTTTAAGTGTGCAATATTAAATTCATATATTGAGAACTTGTCTATTCCCCTTTCCATATTCTCTTTAGCTTTTTGTAATAGAGATTGTAATATGCAAGTTCTCATTAGGGATAGTTCCGGAGAAAGCGGATTTTGAACCTTATATGCTAGGTTGTTATCTATATTACACTTCTCAAAAGAATTATTATCTACAAAGCTATATGTCAATGTTTCATTAGCACCACTATTGGAAAGGATTTCTCTTATGAATCTTTTTGTTCGTAATACTTTATTCCCTTTTGGTGGATTAATTCCCTTTGTTGGCAATTTAATGCCGATGTTATTGAATCCATATATTCTTCCAATATCTTCATAGACATCCTCTTTTATTTCTACATCCCTTCTCCAACTAGGAGGAGTTACAAAAAGAAACTCTTTTTCTTCAACTTGATACTCTAAGTTCTCGAGCAAAGATTTGATATCTGATGTGGAAATATTTGTTCCAAGAGTTTTGTTTAAATCTTCTTCAGATATTTGTATTGTTTTAGGTGTATTCTCCTCTTTGTAGATATCTATAATGTTGGAAGCTATCTTACCATCTGTTGTACCCTTAATTAGTTCAACTGCTTTTAATAATCCAGGAAGACACTGTTTTGTATCTAAATCATGTTTAAATCTTGTTGCAGCCTCTGTAAATATTCCTAACTGCATACTAGTCTTTCTTATGCTTGATTTATTAAAATTGGCAGATTCTATAATTATCCTTTTGGTGCTTTCATCAATCTCTGTATCCTTTCCTCCTATAACGCCAGCTATTGCAATTGGGTGTGTACTATCAGCAATAACCATTGTGTTTTCATTTAGATCATATATTTTCTGATCCAAGGCTAATAGTTTCTCTCCTTGTTTTGCCATCCTAATATTTATATATGCACGATCTTTATTATTGGGATCAAGTGTCAGTAATTTGTCATAGTCAAAGGCATGAAGTGGCTGACCAATTAACAAAGCTATGTAATTTGTTACATCAACGACATTGTTTATTGGTTTAACTCCACACTTGATGAGCGCAGATTTTATTTGTAATGGGGATTGTTTAATTTCAATATTATCAAGCACTATGGCTGTATATCTTGGACATAGGGCTTCTGCATCATTTACTATTTCGATATTTAAGCAATTATTTTCTGGTTTAAGATCTTTACTTTCTATTGAATACCAATCAGGACTTTCGAATTTCTTTTTAAGAATAGCTGTTAGCTCCCTAGATATCCCTAGAATTCCAAATAGATCTCCCCTGTTTGTTAATGCTTTGTTCTCTATTTCAATAACTGTATCGTTAAGTTCAAAATAGTCACTAAAAGATATCCCTTTTATTAAAGAAGGAAGTACTAGATGTTATAACTGTTATTTATATCGAATGAAAAGTACCGCTAAAAAGGCTAAAGAGCTAGGTTATGATTATTTTACAACGACATTATCAGTTAGCCC
>CAZAQC010000036.1:0-6027 GCA_964487525.1 uncultured Candidatus Saccharibacteria bacterium
AGAATCCTGAAATTAAGGAAATATATGAATTAGTATTAGGTAGAGAACCATCTTCTAGGGAAACATCATATTACAAATACAGCACTTTAAAAAAGGATGCAATTGTAAAAAAGCTTCTGGAAAGTGATGAGCACAAAAGTATTGTAGAGAAAGCTAAGGAAGTACCAAATTTAAAAGAAGAGAACAGAAATCTTGAATCTACAGTTTTAAAGTTAAGATCACTACAAGATGATAGAGAAAATGAATATTTGGAATTAAAAAGGTTATTGGTTGAGAAGAATAATACAATTGATTCTTTGAGAGAGAACAAGGATATACCATTTTTAACAGACAGAAAGGTTTTGGAAGAGAATAATATACATTACAGCATATCAAAGGAAAAACATGTAGAGAGTAAGTTAAAGGAAGGATTTTTTGATAGATTACTTTATCTTCTAATGGGAAACAACAAATGAATACTAAAACATTTTCAGAAAGATTAAGAAAAGCAAGAGAAGAGATGGGATACTCTCAAAGAATGCTTGGTATAAGGGTAGGATTGTCAGATAAATCCATAAGTATGTATGAGAAAGGTATTGTATATCCTCCCGTTGGAAACTTATTGAAAATAGCTAAAGAACTTAAAAAAGGTATCGGATACTTCCTAGAGGACTAGTATGGTGGAGTTAACCACTTCTTTGCTTTAATCATATTCTTTTTTACTATAGCCACAGTCAGTATACAAAGTACTACAAATACAAATAGTATAACTAAGTACTTTACAACATTTAGAATCTGGTACTGTGAACTTGTTGGTTGGAGCACCAAAGCTTTATTAAATGTTACATTGTCATCTATTGAGTTTGTATAGTTTGTATCATATTGCCAAGATATTACTGATACAGAAAAATCATAACTACCACCTCTTAATGGTTTTATATTTGCTTTAAAAGTATATGTCTCTCCATCAACTAAGCTAACAAACTCCTTATGCTTAGGCGTAGCAGTAAGTGTACTAGGAACATTCCAAAGAATTTGAGTCTTAGCAGAATTTATATGAGGTTTAACAGTAAGTACATATGGAACATGATTCCCCAATGGAGACTGAGGTTTCTTTTCAAGAATCAAATCAAAATATATGTTTGATACCTGTTTTGTGTTTTCATCTATCTGTATCTCCTCCTCTTGAGTAGCAACTACTTCTGGTTCTGTCTCTTCTTCTAAGACTACATTGTCTGCAGCATAGAGAATGGAAGGGAATAGAAAGATGGAGAATATTAGCAGTAGTATTAACTTTTTCATTGTAATATTTTTATTATACTTATTTTATATACATCAAAAGCACGTTTAGCTTGATCTAGTGTTATAGCATAATCATCATGTACTATTCTATTCCTTAATTTATGAACCTCCCACAAAGAATTATATGCCCTCTTTTTAAAAATCTTCTTTGCATTTTTTAAATTATCACCACAAAGTAAATCATTTTTGAAATATAATTGTAGAGATTTCGAAAGTAAGTTATCTAATTTAATTATGCTATCCCTTCTTACAGATAGTTCTTCACTAAATGCTCCACTTTTGTATGAATAAAGATTCTCTATTAACTTCTTTCTCTTAGAAAAATCTTCTTTTCTTTTATTAAGCGAAACTAAAACAAAAAGAATCGTTATCAGAACTAAAATTGTAATTGGCAAGAACAATGTATTATCCATTTTTCCTTTTATTATATCTTTGTATTATGAAGTATACCAAAAAAGCAAAGCCAACAAACATGGTCAAAGAAATGATTTTACTTAGAAGTGTGAGATATGTAGGAGTTTCTTCAATTATCTCTGACTCTAGTATCTTTTCATTTTCATATATCCCAAAATTCTTAAAGGAGATATTTAGAAATATATTACTTGTAGCAACCATTTCATTGGGAATATTGAACTGTAATGTACTATTCTGTTTTGGAAGAATAATCTGTGATTGTAAATTATTTACAGGATCTAAATATTGTTGAATATTTGATATATTTGATTTTGTAATTGAATATCCATTTATAGTTGTATTTCCTATGTTAGATATATATACATAGCCTTTTAGAAATTTGTCTGTAATTTTGTAATTCTCAAAAGACAATTGAGAACTAACATCAAAAAGACCTTCTATGTTATCTTTTGTTTCCGATTGTATAGTGAAATCATTATCACTAAAAAAAGAAATCTTTGGAGCTACAGCAGACATTCCTCTTTTCAGTATTGTAATATGGTCATGAAAGGAGCTTCCAAAAAGAATTTTGTCAAAATACTCTTCAAGAAAAGGATCTACTGTAACCCATCTATTTGTATTGGAATCAAAAAATTCAACCCAGTGATGATAGAAACCATCAGATGTATATCCTGTTACATTAGATATATATCCTATGGCTAATCTACTTGGGACATTATATGCTCTTAATAGTGCGATTAGGAAATCAGCATAATCAATGGTGCTAGCGTTATTAGAAGATTCTGTCAAAGCATTTGCTCCTAATCTAGTTTCATTAGTAATCCCAAGAGTAATATTGCTCTCAAAATTCAATCTGTCTATGACATATTGGTAAATATATTTGTAAAAAAGTTCTTTCTGATTCGAATCTAACACATCAATATTGTCAAAATCATCTTGTATATTTATTCCTTTTTTTTGAAGATAGCTATTTACTCTCTTGAATTCTGTATTATTAGTTATGGACCAGTAACCAGTTTTTTCTGTCAAAAATGATTGTCTTGCACCCTCTTCTGTCTCAGTATCAATCTTTTGTATGTATCCGTTTATTTTACAATCAAGTGTTTCATCTGGTGCTACTACATATTTAAAGACATAGTTACCATCTCCGTCCTTTAACGTTGTATTAGGAAGTGGAGATATTTCATCCCATATGATGATTTGATTATTGGTATCAGATGGAACATATACTTCAAATGTTTGATTTTCGTCCTTTGAGCTATTTGAAAATACCTTACTAATCTCAAATCTGTAGGTCACACTTTCTCCAAAAAGCATTGATATACTAGAATAGGTAGGCTTATTTATAGTGACTTCTAAATTTTCTCCTGAAGTTTTAATATTTTGTATTGGATCAGAAGTCCAAAGAGGTTCTCCCATAGCTTTCGGATATTTAATAACGATACTATTTGTTGTTGTATCAGTGATTTTTGAAGAAAAAGTATATGCCATGCCAACTGTTGTTGTAGTAGAATATTTCAATTTGATTTCTAATGGATTATCCGGCCTTATTACTGCATTTTTTAAATCTAGAAGCACATCTGTAACTGATCCTCTGTGATAGAAGGTACAATCTAATTTCTGATTAGTTTTGAAATTTATACACTCTGTTTGGAGATTTTCTACTGGAATAGAGGCAGTATAGTAGGAGAGGACTCGAGGAGTTTCGCTTCTAATTTGAATAACAGCCTCAGTATTTATGATTTGTTCTGTAAGAGTATGTTCAAATGTTGTATATATTTGAAAGTTTTCTGCTGCTGAAACTGTCTTAGAAAATGAAAGTAGAATGAGTAAGCTAAATAGATACGGAATTTTCTTTAAAAAGCCAGTCAAATTTTTCATACTTTCGCATTATTTGTTTAATAACAGGAGTTTTGGGAGTTATACCGTAATCTTTAATAATTTTGTCCCAATCTAGTTTCTCAGGTTCATTAACAATCTTATAGCTAGGATTACGGACAGTCTCCTGTTTAGCATTTTTCCTTATAATATAATAGGATAAACCGTTATTATCATCAAGCACAACTTTTGGATTAGCTTTTATGCTTAAGTACTCAGCAAAAACGAGATTGGAATTCTGTCTTGTATTAACAACACCAACTTCATAGCCTGCAGGAACTATAATTTTTTGTTCTTTCTTTGCAATAATTTTTATAATTCTGTTTCTTCTTGGATTATCATAGTTCTGTAGCAAGACTGTAGCTCCACCATATACGATATCGAAGATTCTTGCATATTTTCTACATCTTGTGGCCCTAGTTTTTACGAATTCAATACCAGCTAAATTAGGTTTAAGAGCATAGAAATTAATCTTTATGCCTTTTGATTTGTAAATATCATTGTTATCTAGATTTTTGTATTTTCTGTAAAAAATATCAGGACAAGACAACTCTTTGTTGAGTAATTGTTCCCTTACATCATCGATAGTAATATCAACCTTTTCTTGAAATGAAAAATCTTTTACAACTAGTTCGTCACCATCATAAACTATTGGAAAACCAGAGGTTTTTTTAAGATCTATTCTTGCCATGGGAACTATTATACCATACCAATGCTATTCTCTTGAAAAAGACTTCTGTAACTCAGAAAGTACAAATGCTGCTACAATGTAAAAAAGGAGCGCAATAACAGGAGTTAAGGGTAATGTAAAATTGTTAATTTGTAATGTACTAGCAACAATGCCATCAAATGGTTGTATTAATAGGTCACTTATACTCATAACCCATTTAGCAAATTGGTTAGAGGTATTTGCATTAATAACTATTAAAATTATTCTAGTTATTACCAATGCTTCTACAAACATTATTGCAATATATGCGAGCCTTATTAATAGTTTTAACATGATTTAAAGATTCTCAAGATTATTTACATAATATTCTAACTCATTCATGAATCGAGTTACACCTTTTGCCCATAAATCTTCGCCTGTTTCACCACAGGGAGGACAGTATGTGTCTTGAATATCAAAAGGAGTTAAATCAGTACCATATCCTAAAGCTATTCTTTCTGTAATATGAATAATAGCATCATCCCAAGATACAAATGTACTCCATCCTCTTTCATCCTTGTTTATTCCTCTCCATCCCCATCCGTTATTTGATCCCTTAGGTATAATATTCCCAAATGCTGACTCTACTCCTGAGATAGAAGCTATCAATCTCCAATCAATACCCTGTTTGTCTGCTTCAACAACAAAAGTTTCTGCATATTTGGCCATAGGGGATTGATAGTCAGACAGAAATTTGTTCATGGCTAATACTCTTGGATCTAAAGTAAAAAATTTAGTTCTACTGGAAGTAGAATCATTTTCAAAGGATGAAGAGAGATTATAATCTCCAGCATATACATGAATATCGAATATTGGAGTAAGAGTATTCATCTGTTCGTATGAGTTGTTTCTAAGTACAGAAGCTATTTTTTCAACAAAAATGCTTTCAATTTTAGGAGAAAGAAATAATGAATACAGTGTAAGCACTATCAATATCGCTCCAACTCTAGTAATATTAGAGCTGAATATATTCGGTTTCAGAAGAAGATTTGACTTCTCTACTGTATCATCTGGCATAATAATTTAGTATATCAAATTGGGGCAATATTTGTTATGTACACGCACCTACATCTACATACGGAGTATTCCTTGTTGGATGCTACCATTAGAATTAGTGAATTAATAGAGAAACTTCAGGCAACTGGCATGAAATCTTGTGCTGTTACTGACCATGGTAGTATGTACGGTATTTTTAAATTTCAGGATGCAATGAAGTCGGCTGGCTTGAAACCCATTATTGGTTGTGAGATATATATCGCTCCGAGAAGTATGGAAGAGAAAGAGTATGGAATAGATAATGAATATTTTCATTTGGTTTTGTTAGCAAAGAATCTTCAAGGCTACAAGAATCTCATCAAAATAGTTTCGACAGCCCATATGGAGGGTTTCTACTACAAACCTAGGATAGATATTGAAACACTTAGTAAATATACAGAGGGAATAATTGCACTTTCTGCATGTTTAGCAGGACCCCTTAGTAATCCAATTCTAAAGAATAATTTTAAATTGGCACTTGAGAATGGAAAGAAATACAAAGAGCTATTTAAAGATAATTTCTATGTAGAAATACAAAGAAATGGTATGGAAGAACAGGAGGTTGTTAATGAAGGATTAATTAAAATAGCAAAAGAATTAGATTTGCCTCTTGTAGCTACATGTGATTCCCATTACTTGAATAAAGAAGATGCAGAGATACAAGAAATTCTTTGGTGTATTAGTGATGGATATACAATGGATGATCCAAA
>CAZAQC010000037.1:0-5989 GCA_964487525.1 uncultured Candidatus Saccharibacteria bacterium
CTCATTAGGATTTGCAGTACCCTTAGTAACTTGCATAACCTGACCAAGTAAAAAACTAATACTAGCTTCCTTACCATTCTTGTAATCCTCTACGGCTTTTGGATTATTATCAATAACATCTTTGATTATGTTATCTAAATTACCACTATTACTTTCTTTCTCTTTTTTTATACTATCTAACTCGTCAGATATATCCTTATTATTCTCTATACAATCTTTAAGTATTTCTTCTGCTTTTCCTTTTGTTAAAACTCCATCCTTAAAAGCCAATATCAAAAGTGAGAGATCAGGAATATCAATATCAAGATTTCCTATGGCATATACTGTACCCATTAACCAATTAGAAGCCTCTATGGCTGCATCCTTTTCGTCTAGATTCTTACTAAGTTCTTTCTGTAGTCTTTCGAAATATGATGCATTCTCCTTGGTTGAGGATATAACCTCAGCGGCATATTTGGAGATACCCCAGTCATTTACATATCTCTCTACAATTGTATTTGGTAACTCTATTAATTCTTTAGATATTCTATCAATATCTTCCTTAGATACCTCTATTACTGGTATATCTGGTTCTGGCATATATCTATAGTCATCTGCTGTTTCTTTACTTCTCTGAAATTCTGTAACACCCTTATCTGCATTCCAACCTCTAGTTTGCTGTATTATCTCTTTCCCATTCTCAATATCCTCTATTAATCTATTTACTTCATAATCAATAGATTTTTCTACAGCGGTTATTGATCCAATATTCTTTACTTCAACTTTCGAATTTAGTTTGTATCCATCTACAGGTAATATTTGTCCATCTTCATCCTTCCATTTACCCTTCTCTTGTACAGATATGTTAGGTTCACATCTCATCTGTCCTTTCTCCATATCTGCATCTGATATATTCAAATATCTAGCTATCTGTCTTATCTTTGTTGCAAAATCTTTAGCATCTTTAGCATTTCTAATACATGGTTTAGTTACTATCTCTATCAAAGGTACTCCAGATTTGTTGTAATCAATTAAGGAATAATCTTTGCCTGTTGAGCTCTCGTTGTGGTGTGTTGACTTAGCGACATCTTCTTCTTGATGTATTCTTTCAATATCAATCTGAACACCATCTGATACCATTACATGTCCATTAGAGCAGATTGGTCCTTTGTACTGACTAATCTGATATCCCTTTGGTAAATCAGGATAGAAGTAATGTTTTCTGTCGAAATGTACCTCATTGTTAATATCACAGTTAGTAGCTAATCCCATTAATATACAAAGTTCAAGAGCCCTTCTGTTTGGTACAGGTAAAGCTCCTGGAAGTCCTAAACATACAGGACATACATGAGTATTTGGTTCTTTTTGAAAGTATCCAGTAGGGCACTTACAAAACATTTTAGATTTAGTTTTGGTCTGTATGTGTATCTCTAATCCAATTATGACATCATATTTTTCTGTTAACATCATGTAATGTTATCAATTTTAATCCCCTATATCAATTCTTCATCCTTTGGAGTCATTTCTTTACTTAGTACATAGAATGTACCTCTGCCTCTACCTTTCTGCTTAATATATTTTTTCTCTAACATATCTAACAGATCTCTATATGAAGTCATGAAAGAAACCCCCATCATTTTAGTATATTTGTTTCTAGTAATTTTTTGATTAAGAGCAAGGTAATCAAGTAATTGTATCTGTCTTTGATTAAGATGTAGTTCTAAGGATCCTTGTTTTTTAACTTTCTTGTTGTAAGTATCTTTGTAATCATTGGTTACTTCCACTACTGTAAGGGAAACAGTATACAGAAATGCTTCTAGGAAGGTTGTTAAATCTAATTTACTCTTAGAAAGTTTAAAAGCGGAGAGTATATCTTCACTAATATTCTCTATACATGTAAAGAATGGAATTATATTGTCTGGATTGTATCCATATTTCTTTGTTAACATTTCAATAATGAGTATTGCTGTTATTTGATTCCCTGCTAAGAATGGTGCTTTATCTATGAACTCATACAGTAATACTCCCATCTTTATTAATTTGTGATTATTATCATTCCCATTCTGTATCCATTCAAATATCTCATTAAAATGATTTCTAATATCTGTATTAGGGTAAAAATCTCTAATCTTGTACCAGGTATCATATATTTCATTTGGTTTCTCAGAAAAAGCTCTAATCTTTGCTAAATCCCATTCATCTACAATCCCCTTTAATGCCAACTTATTTATGTGTGAAGCTAGATCTATGGATGGTTTTAATGAATTACTATTGTTATATGATTTTACAAAGTCTTTAGAGCTTCTAAAATTTGTAAACAAGCGGAATGTCTTTTTTTGTGAAGGCATTTCTTGTCCTCTTTGTATTAGTAACGCTTGGTTGTAACCAATTGGATTTCCTACTAGTTCTCCCAAGCTTTGAATATCTTCTGCACCATGTTTTTCTTCAAGAATATTTTTGTACTGTTCTGGTAGTTGTTTGTATTTTAACTCGTTAATACATACCTCATATTTAACTATGTAGTTAAGTATGAGGTTTGTTAGTGTATATTTTGGTGTTCTCATATATTTTTTAAAGAAAGCTGATGGATGGCATCGAACCAACGACCTTTCCCTTACGAAGGGAATGCTCTACCAACTGAGCTACATCAGCTAATGTAACAGTATTGTAACAAAGAATAGGTGAGTCAACAAGAGTATGCTATTAAAATATGGTTAGTATGTCAATATATTAGTAATGTAGTGTATAATTGCTCCTTGTGGAAAAGGATTTTATTAAATATTTAAAAACAGAAGTTAATCTGTATCAAAACAGAGACCCAAGAAATCATATTATGGATGGAGAGCCAAGGTCTTTGTATTGGTACAGGTATAGGGAGACATATGGCCTTTTGAAGAATCATCTAAAAATTGGAAAAAAGATTTATTCTCCTTTAAGGCTTCATGATGTTGTATCTCCTGATGTTTTCCTTTCAAGATTTTGTGTAAATGAAGAATATAATCTTTTTGATTTACCTATTGTATTTGTAGGAAACAATCTTTTAACACCTTTCAGTTTTGATGTTAAGAAGAAAGATAGGGCAGTTGTTGATGGTGTAGAGTTCCCTGGAATATCAGCTACTATTGGATTTACAGACAACTTAGCAGAAACATGTGGAGGTATATTTGACAGAGATTGTAGAAGACAGGATAGGATGTATTGTACAACGGTTGGTCAAATAGAAGAGTGTAATTATTCTGTTTACTATCTTCCAACTGAGAATCAACCACTTCATGTTAGGTTAGTGCATGATATACATGAATCAAATCCAATTGAGCATCTTCCTCCCTTTAAGGATAGAGGATTATTAGCAGAAACTTTTTCACAGGGTAAATATTAAAAATAGTGGAGCGAGAGACGGGATTCGAACCCGCGACCTTCTACTTGGGAAGCAGACATTCTACCAACTGAACTACTCTCGCATTATTGTCATTTTACTAAGAAAAAGGGACTATATCTAGTCCCTTTTAATTACACATTAATTACTTTGTTAGCTTACTTAGATAATTCCTTTCCAATCATTCTCCAATCTGATTTTAATTGTTCAGCTAATTTCTGTGCTGCTGACTTAGTTACTTTTGCATCATTCTTAAATTCATCTACAACCTCAGCAACTAATTCTTGGTACTTTGTTTCATCTAACTTCCCACCAGCCTTCTTTACATTAGCTACTTTCTTTTCTACCTCTTTCTTAGCACTCATGTATGCATCTTCTGCCCTTTCTTTCAGATCTACTGCTAACTTCTTGATATCCTCTCTAGTTTCCTCTCCTGACTTTGGTGCTAAAAGTATACCTGCCACCACTCCTGCAACTGTCCCGAATAATAATCCTTTCATAAATGATTCTGCACTGTTGTTACTCATAATTATTGTTTTAACAATTTAAATATCTTACATATATATTAATACATATGTATGTAAATTACCAATTAAAATTTGAAGAACTTGAGAATTAGATAACAGATTATTAAGAAAAGACAAGGTATTAATATTGCAGCTAAAATAGTAAGAAAGGATGTAGGTTCTTTTTGTATCTCTGTATTCTCTGATTCTAATTTGTCAGAGAGAGTTTCTTTCTCTTCAACATTTTCTTCCTGAACTTCTTCTACTACATTACTTTCTTCGTCACTTTCAGTTTGAGCAAAAGCTGGTAGAGTAGGTGTGATTAGGAAAAATGTTAAAAGTAGTATTACAAGGAATTTCTTCATACATATATGCTAACATATATACATATGATATATCCAGATACTAAGTTAGAAGAAAAATTATGGAAAGAGGGATACAAGATTGTATTAGGTCTTGATGAAGCTGGTAGAGGGCCTCTAGCAGGTCCTGTAGTGGCTGCAGGAGTGGTTATTAGTAATATTAACCAAGTTATACCTTTTGTTAGGGATAGTAAGAAAATGACAGAGAAGAGAAGGAATGAGGCATTTGATGAAATACAGAAGATATCTACAGCTTTTGGTATAGGGGTAGTTAGTGCAAGGGATATAGATAGGATGGGGATACAGAAAGCAGTACTTGAGGCTATGAGTATTGCTTTAGAGATTGTTGAAACAAAGTTAGATACCAAAGTAGACTACATTATTGCTGATGGAGAGAATATTCTTAGTATCAAGAATTACAAAATGAAGAAGATAAATAGTGGAGATCTATTACATTATTCAATATCAGCTGGTTCAGTATTAGCGAAGGTAACAAGGGACAGGATTATGCATGAATATAATACAAAGTATCCAGTATATGGTTTTGATACACATGTAGGGTATGGTACTAAGAAGCATATTGAAGCATTAAAGAAGTATGGTATATGTGATATTCATAGGAAGAGTTTTAGACCAATTAGTGACTTCTAAAGAGTGAAATTTTATACCAAATATGATATACTATGGGTCTGTATGGGTGTATATCCTACGGAACTGCTCTTTAATAACCCAATCTATATATTCCAATTTTCTTTTTCCAAGTATATTACTTGCGACTAGTATTAATCAGTTATCTGGTTAGTAGTATTGCAAGTAATATATTAAAAATTATAAATAAAGGAGAAGAGAAAATGAAAGGTTTTTTTGTAACGGTGTTCGTTGGCGTAATCGCCATAGTAATCTTTTTCTTGGCTATGTCATGGGCTGATGGAGGTGTACATCCAAATCTGCCAGAGAATGCAGTGTCATATCCAGAACATGTGCCAACAAAGGCATATGAATTTCCAAATGTACAAGGTTTTGAACGTGTTTCAAAATACAATTATAATTGGAAATGCGGATGGTCTGCATATCCCGTTAACGGAGTGTCTCGACAATTTATCACAGCATACGAAGGAAAATTATTTATATGCCAAGATGGTATTCCAATAGTTAAACATTGTGATAATGGGGTGAAAAAGATGCCCGATGGGTATCACGATAGTTGCAAATAGATTGGGTCTCTCTGGGCTATGTATGCATTAATATGCAAATCAAATATACATAGGCCCAGAGAAACTCTTTTTTTGTTATAATCTCACATGGAAACTAAAGAAACATTTGATATTATAAATGAAAAAGATAAGGTAATAGGTACTGCAAGTAGAGAAGAATGTCATAATAATCCAAATATAATTCATAGGGGTGTACATTTTACATTGTACAATATGAATTCTAAGGAAATTCTTTTTTCAAAGTTACCTGCCAGAAAGAAAAGAGATCAGGGTATGAATGTATTCTTAGGTGAACATGTAAAATCAGGAGAAACATATGTTGACGCATTAGTAAGAGGAGTGGAGGAAAAATTAGGTTTTGTACCTGTTAATTTTAAAGAATTTGGTATTAAGATATTTGAAGAAGAAGATGAGAAAGAGAGAGCAAAGTTCTTTTTAGTATATGTAGATAAAGAAAAAGTAATATTTGATAACAATGAGATAGAGGGTGAATGGTGGTTAGATGTAGAAAAGCTAAAAGATTTTAATGATAATGTAGGTCCAATTACTAAG
>CAZAQC010000038.1:0-5418 GCA_964487525.1 uncultured Candidatus Saccharibacteria bacterium
GTAAGACAGAGCTTTTCGAGAGCTCCCCTTTCGACCACTCAGGCATCCCTCCTAAGTCCAATTATACCACTATGAAAATCTTTCTATATATCCTCTAAACGAATATACTCACCATAATTCATACTATCCATCCTCCCCCATTTTCTAATATCCTGATAAAGAAGTTTTTCTTGAAGTAATACAAAAAGAGCATCCTTGTCCTTTTCTTTAAAAAGAAAAATCAAAACCTTAGGGAAATTAAGCTTAGTACCTACCACTAGGAAAAACGTTTCTTCCTTCTTAGAAAAGAAAAAACTATCTGACATATACCATTCGTACAATTTATCCCCGGTATCTATCCCCCTTGATGTAATCTTGTGCTTCACAGTAAGAGGTTTCGTTGTCCCAGCTACATACAAAAGAAAAAGCATAGAGATTATTGCTGCCATAAGCAAGTAGTTACCCAAAATTGCCAGTAGCAATGTAAAAAGAAGGGATAAAACAACAATTATTAAGAATCCTTTACTATTAAACTTGAACTGATACCTATCAGGAGCACTCCATTCGAAAAGTTTGATATTCTGTACTACCTCTACCTTCTGAACAGGATCTTCCTCTAGTTTAGCCTCCCCTTTAATTATCTTCTTTCTTCGCATATTTGCCTGTTCCTCTATGGCCTCTTTCTTAGCCTTCCTAATACCTTCTTCTTTCTCGCGAAGGCTTTTCTCTCCTGAAATAATGTTTAAAATGTTCTCAAAATCACTCTTTGCTTTTTCTTTGTTCATACTCTAATCATATAATAAAGAGGAATATTAAGACAACTATAAATATAGAGACTCCCCAGGCCAAACTCAAAATATTGAAAAAATTTAGCAAGAATATTATAAAGATCCCTGAGGTCAATATAAATGAAAACTTTACCATTAAAATACGTGACACTCTTCCTGTAGAAAATCTCTTAGAAAGTAATAAAAAAAGGTATATAAATAGAAGGATCAAGGAAAAAACGATTAGAAATGATAGAACAAAGAGCACCCCAATATTAAGCCAATTATAATCGCCAAGATTATTAAAAGGTAAAAAGGTTTGGTTTTGTAACAAATAGTACAAAAAGGTTACAGAACTTATTAGCACAAATGCTGTTGATAAAAGAAATTTCATAATTTTATATTCTCTAGGCTTTTTTAATTTAATCTCTTCCTAATATTATTGAAAATAATTTTTTAATAATAAAACATGAACATATTAATTATAGAGAATTCCCCTACTCTTTCCCAATTGCTCTTTAAAACACTGAGCACATATGGATACAAAGTCTCAATTGATAGTAGTAAGTTCACTAATAAAGTTTCAATTAAAAATAAAATATACGAACTTTTCATTATTAATACTAACTTAGAGAAGAATATTACCCATGATTTACTAAAATATATAGTAGAGAATAGTCCTGAAAGCAAAATCCTTGGAATATGCAACAAAGGTAGTTGGGTCGAAAAGGTAGATTTTCTTAATAACGGTGGGGACGACGTTTTAACGTACCCATTTCCAATTCAAGAATTACTCGCTAGAATTCAATCTTTAGTTAGAAGACCGAAGAATTATGTAGACAAAAACTTGTATATAGGGAAATTTGTCCTTGATTTACAGGAAAAATCAATTTACAAAGACGATAGAGATATAGAAATAAGAAAGAAAGAGTATGATCTGTTCGAATATTTAGTTAGAAACAAAGGAAGAGTAATATCTAGATGTGAGTTGCTAGATCATGTATGGGACTATAGAGAATATGTAGGATCTAACACTATAGATGTACATATAAACAGACTGAGAGATAAATTAGATGATAGAAAAATAATAAAGACTATACATGGGGTTGGATACCAAGTTAATGATTTAGACAAAAATCCTAAATCATCATAGGCATAACAAGGTGTATAAAGCTATTATCTCCCTTAATCTTAAAAACCCCAGGTCTTACAGACTCAGAGCATTCAAATACAATATTTTCAGAATCCAAATGACTCAATATATCTGATAACAACTTAGCACTAAAAGCTATTTTAATATCATCGCCTTCCACCTTACATTCAAAATTACTCTCATTTTTACCTAAATCTGACTGAGTAGCAGATAGCGAAACCTTACCAACCTTTGATTGAATATCAAGAATCATTTTATTTCCAAGTACAGATCTAGCTATTATATTCACTATTTTAAGAGAATTTAAAAATCCCTCCCTATCAATCTCACATAAAGTTTTGTAACCAGTAGGAATTATTTGTTTATATTCTGGAAATTCTCCGTCTATTAACCTAGATACTAAATCAATGTCCCCAACTCTAAACATAACCTGATTCTTATCCTCAATTAAATATATAGATACTAAATCACCTTCTTCTCCACCTGTTTCTGTAATGATGTATGAAAGTTCTACAAAAGCCCTAACAGGGACAAGAAAATCCCTGTCCTTCCCACTCTTCTCGATATTAATAACTTGTCTAGATAATCTCAAGCCATCAGTAGCAACAAAAGACATCTTTCCTTCTTCTATCTCAACCTTAACACCTGTTAAAACAGGCTTAATATCATCGGTAGCTGCAGCAAAGGCAACCCTATTTATGGCAAGAAGTAAATCCGCTTTATTTATCTGTATAAAAGGTTCATCTTTAGCCCCGATAGATGGGATATTGGGAAAATCATCAGGGGACATTGTATTAAAACTTGCTGAATTATTGGAAGTAGATATATTGAAATTCTGTTTCTCAACTTCAACATCAACTTTTTCTTCTGGAAGAGAGTTAACAAATTCCGAAAGTTGCTTTGCTGGAAGTGTTATTTTGCCTTCATTTTGAATATCAGCACCTATCCATGTGGCTATACTTAACTCCAAATCAGTAGTTTTCATCCTTAGTTTTCCTTTATCAGATTCAAAGAAAACATTATTAAGAATAGGCAAACCTGGTTTGTTGCTTACTACCCTACTAATTATATTGAGATATTTAGAAAAAGTATCTTGGTTACAAGAAAACTTCATATTTATTTAATAATAGTTTAATTGGTAGGCAGTGTTGTAATATCATTCTATCATTTTTTTATATAGAAAAGAATTAAAATATACTGTATTTTGTTTCTTTATATATACAATTAGTAATAGTCATAGTAGAGAATGTGTATATATGGATAACTCTGTTTAGTGTATTAGAAATAATTTTGTTTACAGGGGAATTTACTATTTTTATATTGTGTATAACTAAGGATTCAATTTATGTTATCGATGTGTTTGAAATATTGGAATAAAAAGGTTTTAAGATGTGGATGGTTTTTGTTGATAGGTATAGGATAAATATAACTGATATGAGGAT
Source organism: uncultured Candidatus Saccharibacteria bacterium (assembly GCA_964487525.1). Classification (GTDB taxonomy): domain Bacteria; phylum Patescibacteriota; class Dojkabacteria; order SC72; family SC72; genus UBA2177. The sequence goes on from CAZAQC010000038.1 coordinate 3,342, forward strand.
ACAAACCTATTAAAGGATATTGTTAGAGAGCCATTCTTACGATTTAACAATATTTTTGAGTGTGGAGAAGGTAGAAAGTTATCAGGAGATATTATCGTGTTATGAACATACTTATCCACACTATTAACTCTTTAATATTTTTATACAATTACTAAGCTTCTCATCAAATCTTGAGTCTTTCTGCCTTAATTTTTCTATTTTATCGCAAGCATGTATTACAGTAGTATGATCTTTTCTATTTACCTCTCTAGCAACTCTTTCTAATGGCATATCTAATTCATTCCTGAGTATATACATTACAATCTGTCTACATTGGGCCACATATGCTGTTCTTCTATTTCCCTTTATTTCACTTGGCTTTACATCGAAAACTTCTCCAACAGTTTTTATAACTCTAGGGGGTGTAATTCTTTTTCTTTTTGTATCTATATCTATCTGTAATATTCTTGAGATGTCATCGTAGGATGGCTCTACACCCAGTTTGAAAAGAGATACAACTTTTGTTAATGCTCCTTCTAGCTCTCGTATGTTACTCTCGATGTTTTTTGCTATTAAATCTATATATTCATTTGGTATGGAAAAGTTCTTTTCTGTTAAATACTGTCTGAGAATTGCTACCCTAGTTTCGTAGTCTGGCGCTTGTATATCTGCGACCATACCACCCTCAAACCTAGACCTTAGTCTGTCTGTTATGTTTTTTATCTCTTTGGGTGGCCTATCGGAAGCCAGAATTATCTGTTTATTAGCTTGGTACAAAGTATTGAATGTGTGGAACAACTCTTCCTGTGTTCTAGGATACTCTTCTACAAATTGGACATCATCTATTATTAAAAGGTCTACAGCTCTGTATTTATTTCTAAAGTCTTCGTTCCTTTTTGTTCTTATTGCTTCCACCATTTCATTAAGGAACTGTTCTATGGATATGTACAAAACTTTCTTATTATAGTCTTTCTTGAGAACTTCATTCCCTATTGCTTGCATTAGGTGTGTTTTTCCTACGCCTGTGTTTCCGTAGTAAAAGACTGGATTGTAGGCCTTGCCCAAGTCTTCTAACACAGCCTGGGCAACTGCCTCTGCCAACCTATTATTCGATCCTACTATAAAATTCGAAAATAAATACTTAGGATTTAAATGAGAATCTTCTATAGCTTTTTGTAAAAGGGCACTTTCTTTCTCTGCTGTAGAGAATAAGTCTAATGGCTCTTCCTCACCTACTGGATTGTGGTATTCATATCTATTTTTGTTTGTAGGAGAATCTTTCTGACGGAGGTTAACCTCTAGGGCAAAATTTCTATTACAAGTTTTGAGTAATGCACTTTTGATAGCATATTGATAATCTTTGAGAATCTTTTCTCTTTTGTAAGCAGCTTCACAAGATAGTTGAACTACACCATTACTTATACTCTCTATGTATACATTACCAAAAAGGCCACCAAACTCCCTAACCCCTATTAACTGTTTAAGATGTTCCTTTGCTTCTCTCCACACCTCATTAGGGTCAAAATCATTATCTGTTCCCCCTAGGTCAGTAGTAGTATTGGGTATCCTTTCAAAATGGTTTTCAAAATCTGCCTTTTTCATAAGCATAAATAATAATTAAAATGGCAGTTCAAATGGAAGGGCAGTCGTATAGTCGATTGGGACTTTTATCCATTATAATGATTTATGAAAAAATGTGGATATGTTTACAAGAGATATCTAAAAGTCCCCTATTATAAGACATTTTTAATATCACATAATTTGTCTAAAAATTTTAGATAGAAATTGGGTTCTTCGCAGAGTCTAAAAGATAGGGCTTGGCAATTAATCTTATCAACTGTATAATAGCGCTGTATGAAAAGAACATATCAACCAAAAAATATAAAAAGAATTAGAAAACTCGGATTTATGGCTAGATCTAAAACAGTTGGAGGAAGAAACGTTTTAAGAAAAAAGAGGGCCAAAGGAAAGAAACATCTTTCTGTAAGTGAAGAGTACACATTGTTGAGAAAAAAACACACAAAAAGTATAAGATAATAATATATTATGCTTCCTAAAAAATTTCGTTTACCAGCTAAAGAATTTGATGCTGTTTACC
>CAZAQC010000039.1:0-5196 GCA_964487525.1 uncultured Candidatus Saccharibacteria bacterium
TGGTTACTTTTCTTAGCGGTTATTGTGGTTGAGTATATTAATACAATGACTGCTATTATGTTCCAACAAGGATATGGATCTCTAGTTGTTTTAGAAGAATCACTCGAAATGTTTGGGGCAAGTTTTCTCCTTTTGTTTACCTTGGAAAGAAGTCGGTTGCGCAAAATTGTTTGATTAGCTATACTTTCGTAATGAAATATCAAAAAAGTATTCAAAACAGAATTAAAAGAGTAGAAGGACAGGTTGGTGGTGTAAAAAAAATGATTCTCTCGGATGAAAATGACACAAAAGTTATGACACAACTTCAAGCATGTATATCTTCTTTAGAAAGCTTAAAAACGGAGCTTATTAAACAGCAAATGAAAGAGTCCATGGTGGATGATGTGAAGAAGTCTTTAGGATTAATAGAATAGGATATCATTAACTGCCCATAATAGAATTTTGCTATACTTAGGTATAGGTATACTAATATATTAAAATTTTGATCTAGTATTATGAAAATTAAAAAAATAGGGTGGACAAGCTTTTTACTTAGTAGCAATAACATATCTGTTCTAACAGATCCATTGATGCTAAATGAATTTGGAAAGAGTTTCCCAAAAACAAAAGCAGATGTTTGTTTGTTTAGTAACTATGATAGGGAAACAAAGGCTGGTATTCTTAAAAACAGTAAATTAGATAAGAAAATCATTGGAGATAATAGGGAATCGGTTATGGAAATAAGCTCTCCAGGAGAGTATGAGGTAGGTGGAGTGATGATTAGGAGAGGAATAGATGATAGGTTTTTCATAATAGATGAAAAAACGATAAGGGTGGTGTACATGGGTGGAACAGATAATACCTTTGATCCAGACGACGTTAAAGATTTAGGAGATGTGGACGTATTAATTATACCTGTTGGTGATGGAGTTAATTTCATGGATTTTGACAAGATAGAGAAAGTAATTTCCAATGTAGACCCTGTCATTTTAGTTCCTTGTGCATACAAAGGGGAAGGCGGTAATGGTGATTTGAAAACTAAGGATGAGTTCATAAAACATTTTGGCTTTGCTAATGTTAAGGATGAAAGCTATATTAATATAAATAAAAAGAAGGTAGAGCAAGAGCAACAGAGTGTTGAAGTAATATTTTTACAATAAAATATGGAAAAAGTACCACCACAAAATGTAGATGTAGAGCAATCTCTTCTAGGGTGTATGTTGATGGACAAGGATGCAATCATATCAGTATCTGGTTGGTTACTTCCTGAGCATTTCTATGATGATAGGCATTCATTAATCTATTCAAGCATTCTTGAACTTTTTAATGAGGGTTTACCAGTAGATTTGATAACTATTTCAGATAAATTAAAGAAACAGAAGAAGTTAACAACGATAGGTGGAAGAACATATCTCGCAGATTTAGCTACTATGGTTGCAACATCTGCACATGCTGAAGAGTATGGCGAAATAATTAAGGAGAGTGCAACTAGAAGAGGATTGATATCGGCTGCTGGAAGTATTACGGAGATGGCATTCAATGAAGCTGTTGGTATAGATGAGGTTATAGATAGATCTGAGAGACAAGTTTTTGATGTTGCGCAAACAGGTACTAAGACAAACTTTGTTCATATAAAGGACCTTTTGAAGGATGCATATGAGAGAGCAGAGAGGGCTGATAAGGATGAAGCATATTTAGGAATATCTACAGGTTTTAAGGATTTAGATGATTTGCTAGGTGGTTTTCAAAAATCAGACTTGATTATTCTTGCTGCTAGGCCTTCGGTTGGAAAAACAGCATTGGCATTAGATATGATGAGGCATGCTGCTTTAGTAGAAAACAAAACAATAGCATTCTTCTCATTGGAAATGTCCAAGACACAGATTATGGATAGGCTTTTAGGTATGCAATCAGGTATTCCTTTCTGGGAAATTAGAACGGGAAGATTGAGTGATAAGAAATTTATGAAACTTGCAGATACAATGGGAGAGTTAGCAGATGCAAATATTTTCATAGATGATCAAGCTGGTCAGCATATTAATGCTTTAAGAACAAAGGCTAGAAGGTTATCTATGGAAAGGGGTTTGGATATCATTTTTGTTGACTATCTACAGCTAATGCATGGTAATAGTAGAGAGAGTAGAACACTTGAGGTAGGGGAGATATCACAAGGTTTAAAGAATATAGCTAAGGAATTAGATATCCCAGTAGTTGGTCTTTCTCAATTGTCTCGTGCTATTGAGCAAAGGCAGAGTAGAAGGCCACAGCTTTCAGATTTAAGAGAGTCTGGATCCATTGAACAGGACGCAGATGTTGTTATGTTTATAGATAGGGAAGAGATATGGGATCCTGAGACAGAGAATAAGGGAGTAGGGGAATTAATAGTTGCAAAGCATAGGAATGGTCCAACAGGTATGGTTAAGTTAGCCTTTGTTAATGAAATAGCTAGTTTTAGAAATTTGTATAAGAAATAGTTTTTTTATTAGTATTATGGAGCAAGAATCTCCAAATACTGCCTGTAGGGGAGGAGATCAAGACAAAAGACTTAAGAAGCTTCAAATTATGCGGGATATAATATTTGATTTTAAATTTTCTCCAACTCTAAGTAAAGATCAAATTCTTCAATATTCCGACAAAGGTGTAAGTAGTATTAGAAAAATTGTATGGTTTGGTGGTAAGGAAATCTATTCTTTTGAAGCAAATGTTGATCATATTGATGGATTTAAAAAACTTGGTTTTGATGATGGAAAATTTAATACAAACATCTTCCTAACTTTTGGTTTTGAATTCTCCGATGGTGATAAATATGTATATACTGATGCTAGTTTAGACCCCAGCAAGCAAGAGGAATTGAAAAGTGTTGTTGAAACAACTTTTGATTATCAATGTATATTGGACTTATATTAAATTATAGATGTAAATAATGTCCTTAGAATTAGGTAACAACAAAGTAGAACAAATAAAAGAATTTGAAAAGCTGGATCTGTACGATATAAGAGAAACTTTGTATAAAGATGATAATGACATGAGGCAAATTAGCTCATCTTCCTCTACTGCAGAGGGTTTAAACGAAACAGAGATTTTAAACAAGTACTTTGAGGAGGATACTCTTATCAAGGATTTTCTTTTATTGAAGTATGGAGGATCGTTATATGAAACTTCTGACTTTATAGAAAAATTTAATAGAACAGATATTAAAGTCTTTCTTTATGAAGATATACTTTCCGATAGATACCCATACCTCACGAGAAGCAGAAATATGGCAGAATATACGGATTTTTTAGATTCTGTTCTTTGTGCTATGTCAAAAAATATTGATCATTTTCAGAATATTACTCTATGCTCATACATTCTTAAATTGAGAGAAGGGAAAAATGAAGGTAATGAGGTGTATCTAGAATTAGAAAAAGGGAAATTGATGGAATGTATGCAACAAAACATCTCGATTGTTGAAGATATTGGAAAACCCATAGAGACCTACAAAAGTTTAAAATATAATCATTTGACTAGTAAGGTTGTAAAGAATTTATTATGTGATTTAGAGACGAGGGAGGAAAAGTTTTCTGAGGACGAGCTAGATTCTATTGTTCATTCAGCAATAGTAGATAAACTTAGAGAGAAGGAAACTGGGAATAGTGATGTAAAAAATGAAGAAAGAAGAAGTCTTGTTGATTTGGTTTATGAAAAATTGATAACGATTGAAAATAGCAAAAATGTGGAAATATATTTTAAACTCATATTGCTTGCGGGGCAGTTTGGGTATGACGAATTTTTTGAATCACACATAGGTGGTTTCTATGAGGAGTTTGAGGGTGTTAGTAATAATTTCTTAATTGAAAAAAGAATTGATCTATTAAATCTTTTAATAGAAAGAGGTAAAAAATTCGATGCTTTGTCATTTGATGTTGCAAAAAATTTGTATGAAAGCTTTAGAAATCAACACAAAGATTTTCCCAAAACTACTTTAACGGGTTTTTTTATGGAGGACCTGTGGAATTATTATGATTGTAACAAAACTATGGAGTCTGCAGCAAAAAATGATTTTGTTAGAGATGAATTGTTGAGGTATACATACAATGAATGCGCATCGTCCTTTGATAGAATGGCTTGGAGACTAATTAGGGATTCAAAAGATGTTAAAAAATATGTTTCTGAACTTCTTTCAAAAAAAGAATTTCCAAAAGATGTAAAACTATCGGTGTTAATGAAAATGGCTTCAGAGCAATTATATAAAAAGGAGACAGATGAATTTAAGGAGAGCGTTGTATTAATAAGAGAGTTTTCAAAAACAATTAAGGTAGAAGAAAATACGCTCGTTTCTATCTACGGAATGGATCGTTTTCTTAGAGATTTAAGTGGATTTTCTGCAGAGATAGTTCATAGTGACAAGAAAATACTAAATAAAGAGCAAAAAGTAGAAAATCAGAAATTGTCTCGCTATGTTATGAGTGTTTTTAATGAACAGTTTAATCCCTTCTTTGAGTTGTTAAAGGATGAAAAATTGTTAAATCAAATGGATTTATATGAGAGTTCTGATTTCTTTATGGCTCTAGATAATACTCTTTTGAGTGTTGATAATCCTGATGTAAATAATCATATTAAGAGTTATTTGGAAAAAACATTGGATAAATATATGAATTTCTATAGAAAATCACCAGGAAAGTTTTTTGAAAATGTAGGAGAAAGCTCTATTGGAACTTGGGATTATACCCATCAACTATTTGCAGATTTAGGAGTTCTTTCCTTTTATATAGAGGGAAGAGACTTAATATATAAAATTAATAAAAGTGGGAAAGCAAGGTATACAAAATATGGATTTCCTTTGATAAACCAAAAGAAAATAAGAGGTATAAGAGGAATAAAAGGGGGAGAAACCGATAGAATAGGCGAAAAATATGGAGAATTTCTTTGGGACATGTTAGTAAAGAATAATAAGGATGAAAGAGCAATGGGGTTTTGGATAGGTGGGCTAGCATGGAATTTTAAACATCCATCTTCTCACTGTATGATGTGTTACAATAGGGAGCTTTCTGAAGTTTTTCATTTGACTGACTCTAGATATCATCTAAATGGAACAGTTTTTCCTATTCTTCGAAAAAAGTTCAAGGAGTCAAAGGGGGCTGGTCTAGAGTAGTGTTTTTGAGTATAATTACCTCAATATATAAGGTCGAGTGGTGGAATTGGCAGACACGCGGGACTCAAAATCCCGTGCTAGCA
>CAZAQC010000040.1:0-5102 GCA_964487525.1 uncultured Candidatus Saccharibacteria bacterium
ATTATGCTTCCTAAAAAATTTCGTTTACCAGCTAAAGAATTTGATGCTGTTTACCAAAAAGGTAAAAAGATTCGTGGACAATATGGGATGTTTGTTACGTCTAATAATAATAAAAATACTCCTAGATTTGGATTTGTCGTAAGCAAGAAGGTTGGTAATGCCGTTTTAAGGCACAGAATGACAAGATTGATAAGGGTTGTTGTTTTGGAAATTGTTAATGAAAAAAACTTAAGTTCCCTTTCTATGGACTTTCAATATATAGCTTTTAAGTTCTGTGAGAAGAAGGATGTACTAAAGGAAGATATTTTGAAGCAATTTGAGGAGGTAGTAGATGTTTAAAAGATTAGTATTGATTGTAATTCGTGGGTATCAAAAGGTATTTTCATTTGATCATGGATTATTAGGAAAGATTTTTCCTAATACAAGATATTGTAAGTTCACCCCTACCTGTTCGGATTATGGATACACAGCTATTGAGAAATATGGGATTATTAAAGGTTTAGGATTATTTTCAAAAAGAATAGTAAAATGTAACCCATGGACAGAAGCTGGAAAGTACGATCCTGTTCCTTAGTTAAAATTTATGATATATTCCGTATCACTGTATTATTTTTATATATAAAAATATGATTTCATTTATTTGGAACAATATATTCTATTACCCAGTTCTAAATCTCCTACTTGTTTTCCATAATATACTGTTTGATAACCTAGGCTTGGCAATAATAGCAATAGCTATTATTTTCAGATTCATACTCCTTCCTTTAATGAAAAGGCAGACAGAAATGACTAAAAAGATGTCTTCATTAAAGCCTCAGATAGATGCTTTGCAGAAAAAATTTAAAAACAATCCCGAAAAGCTTTCTCAAGAGCAAATAAAGTTGTATAAGCAAGTTGGTTACAATCCCCTGGGATGTCTTGTAACTTTTGTTCCTCAATTGTTAATACTGTCTGTTTTAATACAGGTTATTAGAAATGTTACAGCGAGTAATCTAGAGGGCATTTATCCATTTATTAAAACTTGGGTTGAAAGTGGTGGTTCGTTATCAATTAACACAAATTTTTTGGTTTGGGATTTAACAAAATCATTTAATGATGTGTCTAATGAATTTGGTAAATTTTCTACAATCTCTTTGTTCTACCTATTCTTAAGTCTTTTGGTTGGTTTCTCTCAGTATCTAATGTCTAAATTTACACAGTCTCTTCAAGATCCCCTATCTCAGAATAGTACAGATACAAAAAAAACCAAAAAGAAAGAAGAGCCCTCTGCCGAAGATATGCAAAAGAAAATGTCAAAGTCTTTCATGTTTATATTACCTTTTACCACAGTATTCATAGCAATAAGTGCACCAGCTGCTTTGAGTCTGTACTGGGTAATACAATCTCTTATGTTAGTTGTTCAATACATGGTTTTGGATTGGGATAAAACGAAAAAGGGGTTCCAGAATCTATTAACAATGTATAAAGATAAAAAGAAATAGAGGGATATAAATTCCTATTACTAAGAAATTAAATTTTTAAAATTATCTTATGAAAGATAAAGAAATACTTAAGTTGGTAGAGAAAGAAGTAGATACTCTTTGTTCTCTGTTAAATGTTGAATGTGATAGTAAGTGTGAGTTAGAGGAAGGAGAAGAGGGTGTGAAGTATATAAAAGTTTACTTCGACGGGGAAGATTTGGGATATATGATCGGAAACAGGGGTAGACATTTGGATTCAATACAGTATATGTTACAGATAATTATGGGAAGAAAGTTGGAGCAGGATCCAAATTACAGAGTTTTTGTAGATGTAAGTGGATACAGGAAAGAAAAGGATAGCAAATTAGAGGAGTTAGCATTGCAAAAAGCTGATGATGCAAGAATACTTGGCGAAGAGGTGGAGTTACCTCCAATGAAGCCTTCTGATAGAAGAATCATCCATATGGCATTAGCAAAGTTTAATGACATTACAACAGAAAGTAGAGGAGAAGACAGGGATCGATATATTGTTATTAAGCCTATTAAGTAGTTACAGAGGGTGGTAGAATTGTTTAATGAGTAAAACAATCTTTCTTAAAAAGAGTATACCCTATTTAATTCTTTTGACCTTCTTTATAATTTCCACAATCTTTCTATTTAAAGAATCTCCAGGGAGGTCGATATTTTTATTAATATCTTTTTTTACTTGGGTAGTTTTATTTTTTTGTACTAAAAATGCAATATTAACATCTCTTTTGTATATATTAATTGTTCTTCCTTTTAATATTACATATCAGCTACCCCACTCTGTTGTTTTTTTTGATACAGAAATACTCCTCTCCTCTCCTTATGTTAATGGTGTATATGTTAATTACTTAGTTCCAACTATATCTATCTTAGATCTAGGAATAATCTTTCTTCTTTTCTCTATTCTAAAAGAAAAGGGTCTTGTTTTCTTAAAAGATGTAATAAACAGGTATAGATGGTATATCTATCTATTTTTCATCTTTCTTTTGGTTCAGAACCTAATTATCAGAGAAATAGTGGTCTTGGTTGATACCTTAAGGTTCGTGGGTGTGCTGGTATCTTTAATTTTATTGCTAGATCTTGTTAAACAAGGGGAGTTCAAGAATTCTAAAGTTTATATAATATTTATATTCCTAATAAATGTTTTGTTCCAAGGGATACTAGGTCTAATACAATTCACAAGAGGAGCCTCTCTTAATTTCGTGTCTTTAGGAGAATCACAAGTGGTTAGTGGGATGCAAGGTTCTAGTTTTATTGAGTTAAATGGAGAATTATTCCTCAGAGCCTATGGGACATTTCCTCATCCGAATATCTTGGCGGGATTTTTACTCCTCTCCTTCTTTTTAGGAATATACTTTTTACAAAAAACGAAGGATTGGTTGAAGTTAACATCTTTCTCTCTTGTTCTGTTTTCTATTATCTCTATTATATTAACCTTTTCCAGACTTTCAATCATTATTATGCTATTGAGTGGAGTGATATTACTAATGAAATATATTTTAAACAGTAAGAAAGAGAAACTCTTTTCATTTGCCCCGATTCTTCTCTTAGAAAGGTTTGTAAATATCTTTACAAGTGGAGACTCCAGTTTAAGAGACAGAATATCTTTGTTTAAATCAGGAATTGATGTTTTCAAAGATAATTGGTTAGTAGGGACAGGTATTGGTAATTTTGTTAAAGAGATTGGAGACTATGTTCCTAGGACTTCAAATGGTGTTTTACTATTACAACCAGTACATAATATATTCTTCTTGGCTTTAGCAAATTTAGGAATAGTAGGTTTTGTATTGATGTTAGTATTGGTTGTAAGAATATTTTCAAAAAACATCAAAAGAGTGTCTGTTTTAGGAGTTTTGGTTATTTCTAGTATAGTTCTGATTGGTAGCTTTGATCACTACCTTATCTCTTTGCCCCAAGGATTAATTATTTTAAGTGTCTTTTTACTTATTCTATTCAAAGATTCAGAGAGTTTGAAGAAGAATAAAGATGATGTAAACAAGAACTAGCCCTATACCCTCACCTTTTGAAATCAGTCTAGTTCTTCCTATTAAGGCAAAAGCATAAAAGATTAAGAGTGCAAATACTAAGAAAAAGATATCAAGAGCAAACGGTTTCATATCCAAAGTTAAAAAGAAGGATGAAAGTGCAGGAATTAGTAATATATTTATTAAAGTTGCTCCTAGAATATTTCCTAAACTAAGTTGAAGATTACCTCTTTTAATCACAGCGAAAGAAGTTACTAGTTCTGGAATGGAAATTCCTATTGCCAAGATAAAGTATCCTACGACTGTTTCTGCGATTCCATGATTAATTGCAAAGAGTAGTATATTGTCAACACAGAGTCTACCTGTTAATACCAACAGGGAAAAGGAAAGTATTAGGTAGGTAATATTAAATTTGACATCACTTTTTACAATTATGGTGTGGTTATTCTTTCTTGCAGAGAATATGGAGAGAATGAATATCAAAATGAGTAAAATTCCCATAATCCAAGACATTTGGAACTGGAATAGTACTAATAGTAGTAAGAATGCAATTGAAGAAAGTAATGTAATTGGAATATTTTTCTTAATATCAATTTCTACAAGCTTGTACTTAGATAGTATTGCTAGCATACCTAAAAGAAGGGATATATTAACGAGTGCACTGCCAAGAAATGTTGAAATAGCAATATCCTGATGCCCTTTTATTGTTGAATAAGTACTTATTACGAGGTCCGGCAAAGATGTTCCAAGTGCAATTAGGGTGAATCCTACTAAGAAACTACTAATCTTTATCTTCTTAGCAAGAGCTGTAGATTGGTCTATGAATATATCTGCGCTTTTGAGTAATATTGTGAGAGAAACAAATGCTATTAAAACATTAATCATATATAGCAGATTTCTAAGTTTATCTTAACACACGGAGAGAGAGGGATTCGAACCCTCGGTACGATTTCTCATACGCACGCTCTCCAAGCGTGTCCTTTCGACCACTCAGGCACCTACTGCTTAGAAGGCAATTGCTCTATCCTATTGAGCTACAGGTACATAACAAAAGCAATTTTATCAGTAAATGAGCGTAAAATAAAGGATTAGTTTACGTTTTCGGCGGATATTAATACTCCTCCCCTTCTGTCAGGGAAACGTCTAAGAGATTCGGGGAATTTTTCGGGAAGAAATATGATACTTGGTTCTTTATCAGAAAAGCCTAAAGATTTTAGATAGATTTGTCCTTCTTCCCAATTTTTCTCTTTAAGGTCATTTAATATATCTTCTTTGTTAACAACAGGCTTGACAGAACTCTTAGCTATTAGTTTAAACTCTATCCCTTCTGCATTGTTTTTTGTTACTGTAATTTCTTTCTCTATGTCCTTATCCAATTCTAAATCCCACTCTTTGTCAGTCTCAAAGAGGTTATTCTCTTTCGCTTTCTCTGTTAACATGGAAGATATTCCTTCATCAAAACCATCCTTTAGGAAATATGAAGCCACACTTTTTGTTTTAATAGAGAGATTAACATCATCTGCCTGTGCCCCTATAGACACATCAGTTTTAATACTATCTGCCACGATCTCGCTTTTTATAGAATCAGTTATTATTTCCCAATTACCTGGCTTCTCTCTTAATTCTGACT
>CAZAQC010000041.1:0-4942 GCA_964487525.1 uncultured Candidatus Saccharibacteria bacterium
GGCTTTGTTCTTTCAAAATCTGCCATGAATATATTGTTAAAAAATTAAATATATTCTTTTTTTATATCTAGATTCTCTCAATTTGAGAACCTGCGATGAATATTATCAAAAAGTAATGATAGTTGCAAGGGGATTATACTATATTTACCAGTTCTTTGTATCCTTTCTATTTAGTTCTATTCCTTTGGATATTATATCCACTATTAGGATGCCAAACATTATTGCAGAAAGGAGTAAGAGAGAAATATCATACTGGGTAATAATATATCCATATATATTGTAATAGTTGATTGGGGAAAAAAACATAAATAATGTTGCAAAGATGCCTATTATCCTGACTTCTGTTGGACCAAACGCACCAAAAGAATTCTTACACTCATTTTGTACATGCACTATTAAATCGACATTTAACATTAATGCTAAGTATACCGACGTTAGCAAAAGGGATGTTTCTATCTTGGCAAAACCGGAGATTCCTAAACCTAATCCAAATATTATTATTACTACAGCATCTACTATTTTATCTATATAGTATCCATAATTTGGTCTTGTTCTCTTTCTGTATCGTGCAATGCTTCCATCAAAAGAATCACCAAACCAATTGACTATCAATCCAAGTATTACAAGTAGAAGATAGTATCTATTAGCAAATCCAAATATAAAACCGGAGGATACCATTACAATCCCTAACACACCTATAGCAGTAAGGTGATCCGGATTCATCCATAATGGGATACGTGGACATATGATTTCCTTTAATCTTTCCTCTACCTTAGCAGTTATGGCTGTATTTACGGTATTCTGAGTATCTCTTTTGTACTTTACTTTGAGGTTCTCAAGATCGAAAACTATTTCACCTGTGCTAATCTCCTCTATCCAATGCCTTATTTCTTCAACAATGTTCTGAAACTTACCCTCTCTAAGGTATTCATTTATTCTGTCTATTCTGTTTTTCGAAACCTTTTGATTCATATTTATGAATTTTTTCCAGAGATCCCCTCTGCAACATTCCTAGGTACCTCTGCATAATGAGACGGTTCTATATTTGCACTACCTCTTCCACTAGTTATAGACCTTAATTCACTAGTATACCCAAATAATTCAGAAAGCGGAACCTGTGCACTTATTCTACTAATACTGTTTCCTAAACTTTCAGTTCCTTGTATTTGACCTCTCTTACTACTCAAAGATCCCGTAACATCTCCCATGTGAGCATCAGGAGTTTCTACATCTACTTTCATAACAGGCTCTAAAAGAATAGGGTCCCCTTTTCTACAACCATCCTTAAAAGCCATAGATCCAGCAACTTTAAAGGCAGCCTCTGAGGAGTCTACCTCGTGGTATGAGCCATCGTACAAAGTAACCTTTATATCAACAACTGGATATCCAGCTACAACTCCTGTCTTCATAGCCTCTTCAACACCTTTTTGTATAGCAGGAATAAACTCCCTAGGTACAGACCCTCCCTTTATTGCGTTGATAAATTCAAAACCTTTTCCTGTTTCATTTGGTTCTAACTTCAACCAACAATGACCATACTGTCCCTTACCTCCAGATTGCTTTACATATCTACCTTCTGATTGTTCAACAACTCTCTTGATTGTTTCTCTATATGCTACCTGTGGTTTTCCTACATTAGCTATTACTCCAAACTCTCGTTTCATTCTATCTACCATAATTTCTAAATGTAACTCTCCCATTCCTTGAATAATTGTCTGACCTGTTTCTTGATTAGTAGAAACATGAAAAGTAGGATCCTCTTTTACTAACCTTCCTAAAGCTTCTGACATTTTCTCTTCGTCAGATTTAGTAGCAGGTTCTATAGCCTGAGATACAACAGGTTCTGCAAATATTATTTTTTCAAGTACTATTGCATTACCTTCATTACATAGAGTATCTCCCGTTGTTGAATCTTTTAATCCAACTATTGCTCCAATATCCCCAACTCTTAACGAATTTACTTCTTCCCTATCATCAGCATGCATCAAAATCAATCTACTAACTCTTTCTCTTGCGCCCTTTGTTGAATTCAATACGTAAGAACCAGCTTCTATTTTTCCAGAATATACTCTGAAGTAAGAAAGATTTCCTATGTGTGGATCATTTACTATTTTAAAGACCAAGGAAGAGAAAGGAGCAGATTCATCAGCTAATATTTCCACTGGCTCTCCTGTTTTTGAGTTAATTCCTTTAACCGGAGGTTTTTCCAAAGGAGATGGTAAACATATGACAATGTAATCTAAAAGTGTTTTAGCCATAGCGGTTCTAGAATCTCCACCAAGAACAGGAAATATATTACCAGATATTGTACCTTTTCTTAAAGCCGAATATAGCTCTTCTGTGGTTAATTCTTCCCCTGCAAAAAACTTTTCCATTAACACATCATCCTGTTCTGCTAAAATCTCTAGTAATTCTTCTCTGTGTTTTTTAACTGTCTCTTTCATATCTTCGGGGATGTCAATTTCTATAAGATCAGGTGTATCGACACCTTTGTATTCATAAGCTTTCATTTTAATCAAATCAACATACCCATATAACTGTTGCTCTTTGCCTAATGGTAATGTAACGGCTATGGCTTTTTTACTTAATCTGTTTTTTATAGTTGCAAAACTTGTTTCAAAACTTCCCCCTATAAGATTAATCTTGTTCATAAAACAGATTCTTGGAACATTGTATTTGTTAGCTTGTCTCCATACTGTCTCCGACTGTGGTTCAACACCCTTTCTTCCATCAAAGATTACAACTGCCCCATCCAATACTCTAAGAGATCTTTCTACCTCTGCTGTAAAGTCTACATGCCCTGGTGTATCTATAATGTTGATCCTGTATCTACTACTATCATAATCCCAGAAACAGGTTACTGCAGCAGACATTATTGTTATACCTCTTTCTTGCTCTTGTTCCATGAAATCTGTTGTAGCAGCTCCTTCATGTACTTCTCCAATCTTGTGTACCTGTCCAGTAAAGAACAAAAGTCTTTCTGTAGTGGTGGTCTTTCCTGCATCTATATGTGCAATTATTCCTATATTTCTTACCTTATCTAAGGGCATTTTGATATCGTATGTACTCTTATCCATTATATTTATCTAAAAATTAACAAAGGAAGGGAAATTAAACCTTCGCAGTTGCGATTATAGCAAAACTATCTCAAAGAAGACAACAGCTTCGAGGCTTCTTCCGTAATTTCATAACTAAGGTCATATTCAATTGCTTTCTCCAATGATTGAATTGCCAAATCTGTTTCATTATCAATGACTTGCGATTTTGCCAAAAAGAGGTAATAGGTAGGATTATATTTATCTATATTCAACAACCTTATTAAGTATTCGTCCATATTTCCATTATTGTCATACAGATATTTTACTTTCCATTCCAGATACTCCTCTTCTTCATCCTCCGTCAATTCCAAAGTCTCTAATTTCCCCAAATAGAATTCTACTTTTACACTTTCTTTTAGTTCATTACTTGTCTCCACAGCAAGAATATTTAGATATGCCTCCCCTTCCTTGATTAGCAGTAAACTTTTGACTAACGCTTCTGCCTTTAGTGACTGGCTATTATCTAAAAGTATTTCTACATATTCCTTTACCAAGTTAGCATCAAAATTGTCCCCAGAATTTCCTATGGCAGAATCGTAATTCTTTATTGTATTATCTAAATCATTCTTAACAAAATATGCCCTAGCTTTTGCCCAAAGAATCTCTGTTTCCATTCCACCTAAAGTCAATGCGCCATCTAAAGCTTCAATAGATTTGTCATAGTCACCAAAATCAGAATATGCCCTGCCTAAGAAATACATTCCTTCAAGATATTCAGAAATTTCTTCCTTAATTGGTTCTAATGTTAATATCGCAAGATATGGATACCCATTGTTTATATATATCCTCGATAGTTTTGTAGCATTAAATTTTGCATCTTCATCAAGTGTATTTAACAATTCTGAAAATTCTTGATAATACGGTTTCTGCTTATCCGAAGGTTCTAATGAACTCAATAGCTCTCTTGCCTTCTCCACATCATCTATGGAATATATGTATGAGAGTAAAAGATTTGCTTCTAGAGCCTCATCTCCTTCATATCCTGATTTACTAAATTGTTTCTTTGCATCATCCATATATCCTAGTTTGAGCATAACCTTACCAGTCATTAACTCTAATCCCATATTCTTAACTCCTAGAATTAATCCCATATCGTACATGTCAAAAGCTTCCTTGTATTTACCCATATTGTAATATCCATCTCCAACCATCTTGTAGAGTATTGATTTGTCATAACCGTTTAAAGACTTTGCTGATTCTTCAATTATTTTTTTACCCTCTTCTATTCTGTTCTTAGTTATTAGTACAGAAATAATTCCTTCATATGCCTCCACTTTACTAGGTATTATGTCTACAGCTTCATAGTATTTCTCTATTCCTGTAGAATACTGTTTAGCATCTATGTGTGTTTTTGCTTCCTGTATTTTTTCTTCATAGTAATTACGCTGCTCTTCTGTCACCCTTTTACTAAGGACATACCACAAAGAAAGAGAAAGGATAACTACAAGCAATACTACCCAAGGAAGATATTTTTTTAATTCTTTTTTCATTACTTAAATATAGGAGGGGACAGAAATTATGTCAATGATTTTGTAATATATGATAGAATATTTTACCTATGAATAGAACTTTGGTTACACAAGTGCTGATCGTAATATGTTCCTTTCTCTTGCTTAACGTACTAAGTATGCACTTCCCTTATGAAAGCCAATGTCTTGAACTCCCTAAGGATATAGAAAGAGTTTATGATATTAATCCAACAGAAGATTCTTCTATTAAAATGGTTACAGTCAATTATGATGGGAATATTAAGACCCATTTCTGTAGATCATATTCTCCTGTAACTGCACTTATAGATATTGGATATTCTGTAAGTAATAGAAACAAAATAACTTCTACATCTC
>CAZAQC010000042.1:0-4696 GCA_964487525.1 uncultured Candidatus Saccharibacteria bacterium
TGGCAATGATATCAGAATTTGTTGCCGCTATTAATCAAATAGCAGCAGAAAGAGGAATAGAGAAAGAAGAGATATTTCAAGCTCTTGAATCCGCTATATTAGTAGCATACAAAAGAGAAAAATATTCATACATTGATGAGGAAAAAGATGAAGTAGGTAGTAATCTAAGTGTTGAATTAGATAGGGAGACTGGGAATTTCAAACTAATAGGAACAAAGGAGGTAGTGAAAAAAGTAGAAGATAACGATTTAGAAATATCTGTATCAGAAGCAGAGCTAATATCTCCAAGTGTAGAAGTAGGTGATTCAGTACAGATTGAAATGCCTGCAGAAGATTTCGGAAGAATAGCAGCACAAACAGCTAAACAGGTAATTTTACAAAAGATAAGGGAATCAGAAAAGGATGCAGTAATAAGTGAATATAGTGATAAGGTAGGTGAAATATTTACTGCTTTAATGCAAAGAATGCAGAAAGGACAAGTTGTATTTGAGATAGGGAAAGCAAGTGCACTAATGCCAACTGAAGAGCAAATTCCTAATGAGTTTTACAGATTAGGGGATAGATATAAGGTCTTGCTCAAAGATATTCAAGATTCTCAAATGATAGTTTCTAGGGCTGATCCAAAATTCTTAATAGAGCTTTTTAAATTAGAAGTCCCAGAAATAGAATCAGGAGTATTAGAAATTAAAGCTATAGCAAGAGAAGCTGGTTCCAGAAGTAAAATGGCAGTTTTTTCAACACAAGATGGAGTAGATCCAATTGGTTCATGTGTAGGTCAGAGAGGTATCCGTATAGCTAATGTGATGAATGAACTTGGTGAAGAGAAGATTGACATAATAGAGTGGGATGAGGAACCAGAAAAGTTTGTTGCTAATGCATTAAGTCCAGCCAAGATAAATAGTGTAGAAATTAAAGATGAGACTGCTACAGTAATTGTAGCTGATGATCAACTTTCATTGGCAATAGGTAGGGATGGACAAAATGTTAGATTGGCTTGGAAATTAACTGGTTATAAAATAGATATTGTTGGTGCAGGTGGTGAAAAGGAAGAGGAAGAAAAAGAGGAAGAGAAGGTAGAAGAGAAAAAAGAAAAGAAAGAGCCAAAAAAGACAAAAAAGAAGAGTAAGAAAGAAACTAAGAAAAAGAAATCTGATGATTCTGATGGAAAAGAGAAATAATTTACTAGTTAAAAAAACAGAATGTCTAAGAGTGTTAAAGTTACAAAGAAGGGTATTAAAAGCACAGAGAATTGTGTTAGACCCCCTATTGTAACAATCTTAGGACATGTAGATCACGGTAAAACAACAATACTAGATAAAATAAGAGAGAAGAATGTACAGGGTTGTGAAGTTGGTGGTATAACTCAAAAAGTCTCAGTATTCACTGTTGAAGTTCCAAAAGGTAAACAAATTACATTTGTAGATACTCCTGGTCATGAAGCATTTGATTTAATGAGGTATAGAGGAGGGAGTATTGCAGATATTGTTCTTTTGGTAGTAGCTGCAGATGATGGAGTTAAACCTCAGACGAAAGAATCAATAGAAATTATCAATAAATCTGAAGTTAAACCTATCGTCGTTATAAACAAATGTGATCTTCCTGATATTTCATTAGATAAAGTAAAGAGAGATGTTGTAAATAATGGTCTTCAGTTAGAAGGATATGGTGGGGATATACCTGTTGTAGAAGTCTCTGGAAAAACAGGAAAAGGTATTCCTGAGCTTTTAGATATGATACTTTTAGTCACAGAAGTTGATGGAGTTAAGAAAAGAGACAAACTTACTGATGGGGTCATGGGTAGAGCATTTGTATTAGAGTCCGTAAAGGACAAATTTAAAGGAAACATGTCTTCAATAGCATTAATACAAGGCAAAATATGTCAAGGTGACTGGTTGGGATATAAAGTTGAGGAGGAGTTTGTAATTGAAAAAGTTAAAGGAATGGTTACAGAGGAAGGGGAAAATCTTTGTGTTTTGGAAAATGGATGTGGAGGAAAAGTAATTGGTATATCAAATCTTTTAGAATTAGGAACAGAGGTATACGTATTAAAAAGTAAGGATGAAGCTCTTCTTAGGTCCCTCTATACAAGTAAAGAAGTAGAAGAAGAGGAAGAAGAGGTTACAATGGAAGAGTTTTTCACTCAAAAAGAAGATGATCCTGAAAATTTTCTTAATGTCATAATCAAAAGCTCTTCAGAAGGATCTCTTGAAGCTATTGTAAAGTCTTTGAACAAAGTAGAAGAAGATGGATATAGAATTAAAATCGTTGATTCAGGAGTAGGAAATATAGGTCTAAAAGATGTAGAACTTGCTGGTATATCTAAAGCTATACTCTTAGGGTTTGAGGTAGGAATAGAGTCTGGAGTTTTAGACTATTCTAAGAAGAAAAGGATATTAGTCAAAACATATGACATTATCTACAAATTAATAGAGGAATTAGAAGAAGCTATTTCCCTAATGTCTTTACCTTCAAGCAAAGAAGAAGAGATAGGAAGCGCTACAGTTAGAGTACTATTTACTCTTTCTGACGGGACTCCGATATTTGGATCTAGAGTTGATAAAGGGTATTTAAAGAAGGATTGTAAGTGTGACATTGTCAGACAGGATGAGATTGTAGGGGAGACAAAAATAAAATCTCTTAGAATAAATAAAGATTCTGTGACTGAAGTTAAAACAGGATTTGATTGTGGAATTCAATTGATGGATGTTATTGAGGTTAAAGAAGGAGATGAAATACATTGCTACAAGGTTATTAAGTAGTCAATCGTGCTTGACAGTTTTCTTGTAAAAGTATACAATATCCTTTGTTTCCAAGAAGTAATGTCTCTTGATAATGTAGTTATATAATGATAACCTGTATAAATAGTATGTCTTTAAATAAAGAAGTAAAAATTGAAATTGTAGATAAATACGCCCTCCACGAGGGTGATACTGGTTCCCCTGAAGTACAAATTGCATTGTTAACACAACAGATCCTAGATTTGAGTGAACATCTTAAATCACATAAAAAAGATAATCATTCAAGAAGAGGACTTTTAAATATGGTAGGGAAAAGAAGAAGATTAATTCAATATCTAAAGAGTAATGAAGCAGAAAGGTATGAAGTCCTTTCAAAAAAGTTGAAGATATAGTATTCTTTCGTACCCCTTTCTTTGTAAAAACTTTCCAATTAAAATGAATAGATAATATCTATTCGGTTGTTCGTATAAATAAATTAAATATTTTTAATAATGTTGTTTAAAGAAATAAAACACGAGTTTGAGATAGAGGGTAGAAAGTGTACTTTTGAAACAGGAAAGTTAGCTTTAAGATCTGAATCGTCAATACTTGCAAGAATGGGAGATACTGTAATAACAGTTAATGTTAATAGTAAACCATCTACAGGTGAATTTGACTATTTTCCTCTTTCAGTAGAATACATAGAAAAGTTCTATGCTTCTGGTAAGATCAATGGTTCTAGATTTGTAAAAAGAGAAAGGTTTCCAACGGATGATGCTGTACTAAAAGCAAGGATGATAGATAGGGCAATTAGACCTAGATTTCCTCATGATTACAAGAATGAAGTAAGTATAATAATCACTGTCATGTCATATGATGGAGATAATGATCCAGTCTTGTTAGCAATAAATGCAACCTCGGTAGCTTTGATGAATTCTAAGTCACCTTTTGATGGACCAATAGCAGGAGTTAGAGTTGGCTTAGAGGGAGAATCTTTTACCCATACTCTAAAATCAATGGATTTAACATCCAAAGAGAATTTGATGAACTATGTAGTAGCAGGTGATGGAGAAACCTTCACAATGATAGATGCAGGGAGTTATGAAGTAAGTGAAGAAAAGATTATAGAAGGAATGAAAAAATCTTTGGAATATATGAAATTATGGTTGGATGCACAGAATGACTTCTTGAAGAAATTAGAGCCTAAAGATAAAACATATGAGGCTATTAATACACCTGAAGATTTAGTAACCAAGGTGTTAGAATTTTTAGGAGAAGAAAGAATTAAAAAAAATCTTCAGACTGGAGATTCTTTAGTTCATACTGCCACCAAGAAAGAGTTGTATGAGAAATTTGATGGAAAATATTCTAAATCATCAATGGATGAGGCATATGAGATATTACTAAAGAAAGCTTTAAGAAAAATGGTTTTGAAGGAAGATGTAAGATCAGATGGAAGAAAGATAGAAGAGATAAGAGAGATGGCTTCTGAAGTAGATCTTTTACCAAGGGTTCATGGTTCTGCTCTTTTCACAAGAGGAGTTACCCAAACATTGACTATAGCTACTTTAGGTAGTCTTAGAGATGTTAGATTGGTTGATGATATGGAAGGAGAGAGAGAGCAAAGATATATGCATTTTTACAATGATTTGCCATTTGTATATGGTGACGCAGATAGAGTTAAGTTAATGCCAAGTAGAAGAGCAATAGGTCATGGTATGTTGGCTGAGAAAGGTCTTTGGCCAGTAATCCCAACAGAAGAGGAATTCCCATACACAATATTGGTTATGAGTGAAATACAGGGAGAGAATGGATCTAGCTCAATGGCTTCAGCTTGTGGTTCAACTATGGCTTTAATGGCTGCAGGTGTTCCTCTAAGAAAAGCTGTTGGAGGTATAGCTTGTGGATTGGTCACAGATGAAGATGGAAGTTTTAAAGTACTAACAGATATGCAGGGTGTTGAAGATTTCTATGGAGAT
>CAZAQC010000043.1:0-4115 GCA_964487525.1 uncultured Candidatus Saccharibacteria bacterium
AACCCATGATAGTGGTTTTGCAGACCACGGCCTTAACCAACTTGGCTACGTCACCGTTATTGATCAAAAACATTTTTGATAGTAACTATCTCTAAGATGACGTCACTATCCTTATGTTTTATTGAACTTCCGCTAATAATAGCAATTTTGTCTGTTAAATCCAACTCCCCATGGGTATATATCATTTGAACTGCCTTGGTTATACTTTCATCTCTGTCGGATGGAAGATCATTTATAAAGAATGTTTTTACACCTCTAAATATGCCATCTTGTCGTATTCTTTTTAAAGATGAACTAATTGACCAAATAGGAACATTAGGCCTATGTCTTGTTATACTTGCAATGGTTTCGATATTGTCAGAGAAAACAGCTATCCCTTTTAATGGAATACTCTCGCTTAATAGGCAGACATTTTTGCATAACTCATCAACTTCATAAGGAGCAGATGTTTTACCATATATAGGTGTTAATTGCATAACTCTTTCGGTTGTTATTGCTATCCTATTCATCATCTTAACAGATTCAATAGGATTCTTGCCTGTAGAAGTCTCTGCAGAAAGCATTAAAGCATCAGCTCCATCCATTACAGAATTTGCTACATCTGAAACTTCTGCTCTTGTTGGTTTCTTATTCTCTCTCATTGATTCTAGCATTTGAGTTGCTACAATAACTGGTTTCCCTTTTGCTCTACATTTGAAAATCATTTGTTTTTGCAAGATAGGAATGTTTTCTAAGGGTGTTTCTACTCCCAAATCACCTCTTGCAATCATAATTCCATCTGCATGATCGAGTATCTCATCGAAATGATCTATCCCTTCCTGATTTTCTATTTTAGCTATTATCTTTATTTCAGAATCCTTTGTTAATTCTTTTACATTCAATATGTCCTGAGCATCTCTTACAAAGGAAATACATACAAAATCAAGATTTGTTTCTAAGGCATTTTTAATATCCGCCCTATCCTTCTCTGTTAATGCAGGAAATTTTAAATTAATACTTGGAATATTAACAGTTTTGTTTGGTTTGAGAAGCCCTGGTTGTATGACCTCGCATATTATCTCAGGACCTTTTATCTCTGAAACTCTTAATTCAATGGTACCATCATCAAGTAGAATTTTTGTACCCCTTGTGATGTCATTATGGAGATCTAGGTATGTTATCTTAATTTGAGTAGGAAGATTTTGATTTATAGATGATAGTGATACTTTCCCCTCAATATATATTTCTTTTTCTAATTCAGTTACTCGTATTTTTGTACCTTGGGTATCTAACATTAGGGCTATTCTTGGAGAAATCTCTCTAATATCTGCAGACACTTTCTTTATCTCTTCTAGATTAGCAAAAGAAGCATTTATCCTGGCAATTTGCATACCATTCCTAAACATTTCCTTTAGCACAGCTTTGTCCCAGGAAGATGGTCCAATGGTAGTGATAATTTTTGTTTTAGCAATATTTTCCATATGGGCAGTATTAATAGAAAAAGTATAACATAAAAAAGATGGACATTCACAAGGATAATTAAGGGATCTCTATATGATGTAAAAATATGTTACAGGATTATTAAGAATTTAATCTATATGGTATATTATTAACTATGAAAGAAACACTTAAATCTATTCTTGTGTATACACTAATAATGTATTTTGTTTTAAATTTGTTTAATGCTGGTATTAAGTTACCTACTAATCCCACTTATCTTGTTCTTACTCTTCTTATGTTGAGCTTTACTGTTATGATTGCTTGTCCCCTTCTCAGCTTTTTAGCTGTAAAATGCAAATTTTTACCATTCTTTTTAATGACTTCATTACTTTTGATTGGAATATTGTATGTTTTAAAGATATTTATGATAGATTTTTACATTGAGACTTTTACATTCGAAGGATTAAATCTAGGATCTTTACAGGTAGAAAGCTTAGAAATTATTCCTATCCTTTGTATAGGAATATCATCTGTAGTGAGTGCATTCTCATGTGCAATATATAGAGAATTGGATTCTAACTAAATTTTTTGGATATAGTGTATAATACTGAGATGGACAACTTAACAAAAGTTCTTTTGGTTTCTCAAGTAGTGGTTTGTGTATTATTAATTGTCTGTATACTTTTACAAAACAGAGCAGAAGGTCTTGGAAAGATGTTTGGAGGAGGAGGTGAAGTATTTAGAACCAAGAGAGGCTTAGAAAAATTTCTTTATTATTTTACAATCTTCCTTGTTATCGTTGTGGTCTTTCTTTCCTTAGCTATACTTAAGTACTCCGCATAGATTTTATATATCATTCTATATGAAGGATAAATTAAAAAAAAGTGAGGATTTGACAACTAAGGTTTCAATGAAAGAAGCTTTAACGGATATAAATGTTAATAAGGGGAAGAGTCATACTAAGAAGGAAAAATTTGATCTAAGAGAATTTCTTTGGAATTATCCCTCTGTTTTTTCAAAATTATTTAATAGTTTAGTTCCATTAAGCTATTTTGTTCTTTTCCTTTTTGTTGGGATATTTATATCTTTTATTCTAGAATCGAATGTTGTTGCTAGAATTTTAGATGATTCTAAATCTAAAGATACTTTTGTTGAAGGATCTGTTGGTGCTATTTCAACATTTAACCCCCTATTTGTATCAGTCAATTATGTTGACAAAGCCGTTCAAGAATTAGTATTTGACAGATTTATATATATTGATAAAGAGGGAAATCCACTCCCTGGTATTGCTGAGAGTTGGAGTGTATCCGAAGATAAGTTAGTATATGATTTTGTTATCAAAGATGATATCTATTGGCAAGATGGAGGGAAATTAACTGTTGATGATATCCTTTTTACTTTTAATACAGCAAAGATTTTGTCTGAAGAGTATGGTTTCGATTCGGTAGGAATATCTTTAATCGGTGTAGAACTGGAGAAGAACGGAGAGGAGGGTGTGATTTTTAGACTTAAAGAGCCAAATCCAACATTCTGGGAGGCTGTTTCTTTATTCATTGTTCCAAAATCAATGCTAGAGAGTAGTGATTTCAGTCAATTACCATTTAATATGTTTGCTAGGTATCCAATTGGTACGGGTAGATACAAGGTTACAAGAACAGAGCAAAATTCCGTATATTTATCTGATAATAAATTTGATGGATATAATCCTAATATAAAAAATATTGTATTTAAAATATTCCCTGATAAACAAAGTATGGAAATGTCCTTTAGAATAGGAATTCTAGACGCAGTTGGAGGTTGGGATTATGAGCCATTGAAATTTACTGAGGAGTATAATAATCTTCAAGAATTTACCAAGAAAGAAGGGTATAGGACAAAGTTGATCTTCTTTAATATGAGAAGAGATATGTTTAAGGTTAAAGATTTAAGAATTGGAATAAACTATTTAATAAACAAAGAGAAATTAATAGAAGATGCTAATATTGGAGGGACGGTAAGAAAAGGTCCTTTTGTTGAGGGGTCTTGGGTTTTTAATAATCAAATTGAATACTACAACTATGATCCAACAAAGGCTGCGGAGTATTTAAAGAATTTTGGATATACAAAGAATGAAAGTAGTGGATATTTTGAATCAGAAAATCAAGAGATTCTTTCGTTCACGATTAGTTACTTTGATAGTATAAGTAATGAAAGATTAGTAAATGTTTTGAAAGAGATGTTAAGAGAAGAAGGTGTAGTTTTGAAGCTTGAAAAACTTACGTATAATCAAATTACACAGGAGATTATAGCAACAAGAGATTTTGATGTTTTACTTTACGAAATAGAAACAACTATTGATGCAGATCAATATAACTTATGGCATTCATTGAAAACTAATTATCCTGATTTGAATATATCAGGATATGAATATGAAAGAGTCGATATCCTTTTAGAGGATGCAAGAAAAACTTCAGATAAAACAGTAAGAAAACAGAAGTATGATCTATTTCAAAAATACCTTATGGCTGATGCTCCTGTAATATTTCTTTACAATCCAACATTCTTCTATTTTGTTAAAGATTCTGTAAAGGGAGTTGATTTTGAAAATATGAGTTATTCATATCAAAGATTCAATAATATAGTGGACTGGGTATTAGAATAACAATAATTGCCAAGAGGGGGAGTTGAACCCCCACCCTATTGCTAGGACTACGTTC
>CAZAQC010000044.1:0-3971 GCA_964487525.1 uncultured Candidatus Saccharibacteria bacterium
AAAAGAGACACCGTAGTGGTGTCTCTTATATATTCAGAAAGATATTTTAACTATTCTCCTCTTGTATAGGCAATTTTAACACTAGGACCCATAGTTGGGGATAAATGTAACTTGTTTATTAATTGTACATATCCTTTACCTAATACTGTTTCCATTGCTGATACAGCAACATGAATATTTTCTATTAACTTTGCATCTTCTAAATCTAATTTACCAACACCTATATGTATCACTCCTGAATCATCACAGGCGAAAGTCTGCTTTCCTTTCTTGTACTCTTCGATAACAGAGGTAATATCTTCAGTGACTGTTCCAACTTTTGGATTAGGCATTAAACCCTTAGGGCCTAATTCCTTACCTAAAATTGCAATCTTAGCCATAACTGAAGGAGTAGCTATTGCAACATCAAATTCTATTTTTCCAGCCTTAATATCCTTTATTAAATCTTCTAAACCAACCTTATCAGCTCCTGCTTTCTTTGCTTCGTTATCCCTGTCTGAGGTTGTGAATACAGCTATCCTTACACTCTTTGTTGTCCCTGAGTGGGGTAGAGATACTCCGCCTTTTATGGACTTAGGATCCTTATCTTTAGGTAAGTTAATATCAACATGTAGTTCTAATGAACCAACAAACTTAGAATAGGAAAGCTTTTTAGCCTGCTTTATTCCCTCTTCTAATGTATATATTTTAGACCTATCTAAATCCTTTATTATTTTCTTGTATTTTTTTCCTCTTTTCATAATGATTTTCTTGTCAATTAAATTTCTATCTCTACACCCATCTGCTTTGCTGTTCCTTCTATTATTTTAGCAGCTTGACCATAATCAGATGTATTTAAATCGGGCATCTTAACATCAATAATTCTCTTAACTTGTTCTTTGGTAAGTTTTCCTACCTTATTCAAATTTGGTTTATCTGAACCTCTTTTAATCTTTAACTCTCTTCTTATCAATTCTGATGTAGGAGGAGTTTTCAATATGAAGCCAAAAGATCTATCTTCATATATGGTTAAAACTACAGGAGTCAAAATACCATTAGCTTCTCTAGTCTTCTCATTGAACTGAGCACAAAAATCCTGAGCATTTATACCGTAAGGAGCTAACGTTGGTCCTATTGGAGGAGCCATTGTAGCTTGTCCTGCTGGTATTGTTATTTTAATAACTTTTTTTATTGCTTTTGCCATATTTAGTAAAAATCAAATAATACTTAAAGTTTTGTAACCTGAGAAAGATCAAGCTCAACTGGAGCTTCTCTACCAAGGAAGGATATGAGGACTTTTATCTTTCCCTTTGTAGTATCTATCTCTTGAACACTTCCAATGAAGTCTGCAAATGCACCATCTGTAATCTTTATAGCTTCACCAACGCTGAAAGATGTCTTGTAAGATGGTTGTTCTACTTCCATGAATTTTGTTATTGCTATTACCTCTGATTCCGCTAATGGCTTTGGATATTTATCTGTTTTTACAAAACCTCTAACTCCTTCAGTATTTGTAACAATATCCCATGTTCTACTATCCAATTCCATCTTTATTAATATATATCCAGGGAATATTTTCTCTTCCTTAACATCTTGTTTTCCTTTTTTAACAAAAATCTTCTTCTGGACAGGTATCAAAATATCAACAATCTTGTCTTCCATTCCAGTTGCTTCTGTTCTCTGTTTTAATTCCTTCTGAATACTATTCTCATACCCATTTCTAATATTCAACACATACCACTTAGCATTTGGGTTTTCTTTTTTAGTTTTTTTTGCTTTTTCTTTTGTCATATTTTTTAATTAAACATTAAGAAACCAGTCTCTAAGCTTGAAAAGAACCAAATCTAATCCAAGCATAATGACCGTGATTATACCACATAATATCAAGGTATATATCGTTAATTTAACAATCTCCCTCTTAGATGGCCACTTACTATTTTTTAATTCTGTTAAGATTTCTTTTATTTTCATTTCAATATTTATTATTTACTGGCAGGCCCACTCCGACTTGAACGGAGAACTACGGTTTTGGAGACCGCTATTTTACCAATTGAAACTATGGGCCCTTAATTTAGGTAAAGAGCGACTATTTTAATTTGGTCTCCTTATGTACTGTATGTTTCTGACATTTTGAACAGTACTTACTTTTTTCTATTTTCTCTTTTAAAGTTTTACTTTTAAATGCAGTATAGTTCTTCATACCACAAGTTTCGCACTTGAAAGCAATAATATCTCTTTTTACTTTTGCCATGTTTTTCGGAAATCAAATTTAGAATAATGGGAAAATACTCCGTATTATATTGGAAATAGTAGGGTAGGTCAAATGTTATTTGTTTTGAAAATTCTATACATTAGTGTATTATTTAATTAGTTACATTAAGAGTATTAAAATATGGAAGAGAATATAAAAGAGATTGGTGCTCAGACAGGAGATAATACAAGTTCTCAGGGTGATAACAAACATGTCTCTGGGAGAGTTTTAATGGCTGGTGCTGCTGTAGCTGGTGCAATAGGTGGTGCATTGGCTAGTAGTGGTGATGTTTCAGCACAGACGGAATATATGGATAGGCAAGCGAATATTCCTCCTAAAACGAATGTGATAACAGGAATGGATGCAGGTAATCCTGTATTTGAGAAAGTGAATGAAGAGAATATATATTCTTTGGGAAATGTTAGTACCGGATTTGCAGATGTAGGGACTGTTAATCAGTCCGAAGAGGGAGAATTTGATGGAGAGATTATTTCTCCAGAAGATCCTCGTTATTTAGAATTTTTAAGAGAGGCTATAGAGTCTGAGGGTAAGATTTTGATAGAGGGGGATCCTCTTCCTTGGGAGGTAGTAGGTCCTTTGGGTGCCAATGATAAGCATGGGAATCATTACGAGAATGCAATAAACAAAATTAGGATAGCTGGGAATGAAATAGAAATAATAGCTGGAGGTTATTTTGATGAGATGACTTTTTTATTTGCATCTGGCAATAACACAGTAGGTGAAATGCTTTCCATATATTGGTTGCAGGACAAAGATTTTGGAAAGAGTTTTGATGCCTCACCATATTTAGAAGCATTGAACGGTGGTAATAGAGTATATATAGATTCTAGAGATAGGGGAGTTGCAGATTATGGAATAATTACTGCTATTGGAACTTCAGGATCTAGATCAGTATTACCACCGGAAGTTTATCTTGACTCCGAGGGGAATCCTAGATTAGTAGGGTCTTCTCCGGATGGTTCTAATGTAACGCCATCGGGATTTGTTGGTTCAAATGAGGCATGGATACATAGTGTGCTTTTTAAAGGTTTTGTTCAACCAGATGGAAGGCAAGTTATTGAACTTTTGGGGGTTATTAATGGATCAGAAGTTTCGATTCTACCTGAAAAACTTGATTCTAGAAGTGCGGATTTGGCTGGGTATAATAAATAATTATCTTTAGTTTGTTATATTCCAATCTAATGCTCCTACGCTTTTTGCATTATCCAATCCTGCAAGAATTGTGCATGGAATCCACTCTTTCATAATGTTTTTGTATCCATTCTCATCGAAATTATGTTCTATGATGTTTGTGACTATACTTTCTTTAGTATCATATCCTATGTGCAAAAATCTTTTTCCCTTTCCCATACATATGGTATAGGAATCTTCAGAAGATTTTGTATGAAAGCTGACACCATTGTAACATCCCTTATATAAAGCAGCTGTAGAAGAATTGTTGGCAATAGACTCTCTAATCCCAGACTCATCTATGAGTTGGTTAATGCCATCATTTATAGAAGAAAGTAATTCATTGTCTACCTCGACAAGTTTTGGAGGAAGTTCTCTATCAGGAAGTTGCCCAAAAGGTGCTTTTTCGATACTATTCATAACATGTTTCAATATAATTTTAACGAAAGAGTACGATTATATTATTAAATGGGGGAAATGTAAAACACTATGGGAAAGCTGGATCTGAGAGTCGAACTCAGGACCTCATTCTTACCATGAATGTGCTCTA
>CAZAQC010000045.1:0-3862 GCA_964487525.1 uncultured Candidatus Saccharibacteria bacterium
TTTTTCTAATTTAGAACCTCAAGATACCTCTAAGGATTAAAATGCTTCTGTATTTCTTTGACTATCTTCTTGTTATTTATAATCTTCATTAATTCTTCCTGTGTAGCATTCTTAATCTCTTCTGTATTTTTAAAATGGCTTAGTAATATTTTCCTTCTTTTCGCTCCTATTCCTACTATGTTATCTATATCAGAGCTTCTTGCACTCTTAAGCCTCGCCCTTCTATGGTGTAAGATTGCAAAACGATGAGCCTCATCTCTTAAATCTATAAGTATGGATTTATTTTCTATATCTACTTTTTTTACATAATCGTCTACTAATAACCAGAATTCGTCTAGTAGCTTT
The DNA here is from genome assembly GCA_964487525.1 of uncultured Candidatus Saccharibacteria bacterium. Lineage (GTDB taxonomy): Bacteria > Patescibacteriota > Dojkabacteria > SC72 > SC72 > UBA2177. Next base: position 346 of record CAZAQC010000045.1, read on the forward strand.
AATCCTTTTCTTTTCATCCTCTTACCTTTTGATATTCCAATTATTGGAATATCATTTTGAATTACTTCTTTTACTACTGATAGTTGAGATTTTCCACCATCTATTAAAATTAAACTTGGAAGTGATTTGTATTTTTTAATATTCTTTGTGTCAAACCTTCTCTTTAAGACCTGTTTCATCATACCAGGATCATCTGGTTTATCCATTTTTCTTATTTTAAATATACGATATTCCTCTCTCTGAATTTCTCCATCCTCTGCAACCACCATTGATCCATATGCTTCTTTTCCTTGAATATTGGATATATCATAGCACTCTATTCTTTTAAGTGTTTTTATACCTAATTCAGTCCTTAAGTCAGAGAAATTTCTTTTCAACAAATCTTTTCTTCTTTGTGTATATGATGTTTCAGTATCATCATATGTAAAATCTATCTTTTCTCCTAAATATTTTAAATCCTCTATCTTATCTCTCAATTGTCCTGCCTTTTCATACTCTTTCTTCTCAGAGTAGCTTCTCATTTGTTCTTCTAAATGTTTAATCTGCCCCCTCTTCCTCCCTTTTAAAAATTTTATTATTTCATTAATATTCTTTCTATACTCGTCTCTACTTATATGACCTTGGTGAGGGCCTGGACAAAGACCAAGATGGAAGTAGAGACACTCTTTGCTATTTTCCTTTTTACAGGTACAGAATGGATATATTTTTCTTAGATAGGTAAATATTCTTTTTGTGGAAGAGCTATTAGGGTATGGACCGAATAGTTCACCCCTTTTTAATTCTGAGTTGTTTATTTTTCTAACAATCTTAACTGTTGGAAACTCATCTTTTGTAGAAATATATATCCAAGCATATGATTTATCATCTTTTTTGTCTGAGTTATAGTGAGGTTTGTATTTCTTAATTAATGCTGACTCCAAAACTAATGATTCTATTTCATTATTAGTTTCAATTATTTCAACATTATCAATCAGATGGAGCATCTGTTTTATTCTTGGCCTATCATACAGATTGTCGGAGAAATATGACTTAACCCTATTCCTAAGGTTTATTGCTTTCCCTATATACAAAATTTTATTCTTCTCATCTAAAAATTTGTATACTCCTGGACTTAAGGGTAATGTATCTAATTTTGTTTTATCCATGCTTGATTATATCAATTCTAGAACTTTCTTATCCATTTCTTTGTTTCTTCATTCATATTTATGGTTTTCTTTAACACAACACTCTTTGATTTTTCTCCATCATTTACTATTATCTTTACTGGAGTATCTCCAGAAGAGCTTTGGATAAAGGATTTTAGTGCGGCGATTTCTTCCTCTGTGTGTATAGGGGTAATTCTAAAGGTAATACCATCAAATTTTGAAGAGTGCTTCTTTTCATCTATATATTTGGCTTTTTGTATAATTATGCTCTTTTCTCCATCCCTTACGTTTAATCTTCCAGCTATTAACATAGGTTGATTCTCTACCAACGTATCCTTGATCTCTTGATATACCCTAGGAAAAATAATTGCATCTGTTCTAGCAGTCTTATCCTCAATACTTAGAAATGCCATCATCTCTCCCTTCTTTGTTGTAATTCTTCTAACTTTAGTAACCATAATTCCAAGTATCAGAATGTCATTGTTTTCCTTCTCTTCTAGTGCTCTGCTTAAAGATATGACATTTCTACTTTCAAAGAATTCTTGAAGACAATCAAGAGGGTGACTTGAGAAATATATTCCTAACAATTCTTTCTCCCATTGTAGAATTTGATTGGTTTCTGTTTTAATACTTTCTGGTAATAGGGTTATTGAAACCTTCTTCTGTTGCTTCTCACCGTTATTATTGACTGAAAATATATCTATCTGTCCTATTTCTTCCGATTTTCTATTCGCCTTTTCCCTTTCATATATTTCCTTTAGAACTTCTAACATTGCCATTCTATCTCCGAAAGAATCCATGGTACCTGCCATAATGAGGTACTCAATTGCCTTCTTATTTATTTTGTCAAAAATTCTACTCACAAAATCATCCAGATGAAGATATTTACCATTTTCTTCTCTTTCTTTTACTATAGATTTAACCAGATCATTACCTATATTTTTTATACCTCCTAATCCGAAACGTATCGCTTTTTCACCTTCTACTGTAAAGTAAAATCCACTTTCATTGATATGGGGAGAAAGAACATTGATACCTAATCTTTCACATTCGTTTAGATCAAGTATTACCCTATCAAATTTGTCTAAATCTCCTTCTAAAAGTGCAGCCATATATTCAAGAGGATAGTTTGCTTTAAGATATGCCGTCCAATATGCAATGGTGGCGTAAGAAGCACTGTGAGCTTTATTAAAACCATAATTTGCAAACTGTACTAATTTTTCCCAAAGTCTTTCAACATCTTCTTTTTTGTATCCATTCTTGATTCCTCCCTCTACAAATACTGGTTTTTCTGCTTGCATTACATCAAGTTTCTTCTTACCCATAGCTCTTCTTAGAATATCTGCAGCACCAAGAGAGTATCCTCCAACTAATTCTGCGATTTTCATTACTTGCTCTTGATATGTTATGACCCCATTTGTAACTGCTAGAATTGGTTTAAGATCATCTATAACATAATCAGGTTCCTGTTTACCCTTTTTAACTTCCGCATATTCAGATATGAATTGCATAGGTCCTGGTCTGTATGCAGAGAGTATGTAAGATATATCTTCCATAGATTCTGGTTGAAGAGATCGAATAGTTCTCTTCATTCCTTCACTTTCAAGTTGGAACACACCAATAGTAGCAGCAGATTTAATTAAGTTGTAGGTCTTTTTATCCTTTGTATCTATATCTCTAAGATTGATTTTGATTCCTTTGCTTAGTTCTATCTTTTTTAATGCAGCTCCAAGTATATGAAGGTTTCTAAGACCAAGAAAATCGAATTTCATTAATCCTAGTGGCTCTATATCGAACATTTCATACTGAGTCATACCAATTCCCTCTCCATGAGCATCCCTTTGAATTGGACAGTAGTTAACAACAGGTTCAGGAGTAATAATTACACCACAGGCATGGGTAGATACTCCTCTACATAGACCTGCTACTTTTCTTACTATCTCAGCTAAATGTCTTGTCTTTTCTGAAGAATTAATTATTTGAGAGAACTCAGGATTATGCTCCATCATGTAATCCAAACTTTTGGCCTTACCAAAAACTATCTCAACCATCTTAGACAAGGCATCTGCTGTTTGAAGATCTACACCTATGACTCTTGCAACATCTCTAATAGCTTGCCTCGTTTGTAATTTACTAAATGTCCCTATTTGCTTTACATTATCTGCCCCATATTTCTCAATTGTGTAATTCACTACTTCGTCTCTTCTTTTGTCTGCAATATCGACATCAAAATCAGGAGGACTTGGTCTCTCTGGATTTAGAAATCTCTCAAAATACAATTCCCATGATATTGGTTCAATATCGGTAATATCACTAGAGTATGCAACTACAGATCCACAACCAGAGCCTCTCATTCCAACAACAATATCATT
>CAZAQC010000046.1:0-2928 GCA_964487525.1 uncultured Candidatus Saccharibacteria bacterium
AAAACTATGAAGGGAAAGATTCAATAATCCACTCCTCAAATATAGCTAGTATATTGGCGGACATGTATGGTGTCAAAAAGCTATATGGTATGGATATAAATAATAATCTGAATAATCGAGTAAACTTTGTATTGGATTACATATTGTTGTATGGGGTTCCTTTTCTTAAAAATATTTGCTCTGTGTCATATTTCTCTAACTTGGCAATCCAGGATGAAGACCTTGCGAATGAGGAAGAATTAAAAGTAGTTTCAGAAAAAACAGAAGATTTATTAATTATGGTCAATAAAAGGATGTTGGAACTAATGGAAGATGATATATATGCAATATCTTTATGTTTAGAAGGATATGGTGATTATGTAGGGGATGAGACAGATAAAATATTGAAAACTCAAATTCAGAAGATAATTAATCTGTACTTTTATAAAAGCAGTCAGATATTAGGAGTATGGGAGGATAAGGAATATGATATTAGAATTAATGCTAGATTTTTGAGATTATTGGCGATGAAAAAGGGGGTATTGTTAAGATGAAGAAACATTTGATTTTTACAATGTGTTTTGTATTTTTCTTTGTATTTTTATTACGGCTTCAAGGAAAGAAAAGTGAAATATATGCAGCTTGTGGTGATATGGGAGGAGCTCCGTGTGATAAGACTTGTCAAACTAATCCTTACAAATGTTTTTGGTGGTATTATGCTGGAGGGGGGGGGGATGATGGTGGTGGTGGTTGTACTCCCGTAGCTTGTAAAGGTTGTACAGTAGCTACTCCTTCGGGATATACAGAAACGGATAACAGTTGTAGTATAACAACAACAAATACCTGTAAAGGAAATAATGGATGTGGCAAATCATGTACCGTCTCAAAGAAGTTTTGGTTCATTGAAACAAACCTAGTTGCAGAACCTCAACCAACCTCATTAAACATGATAGTGGATGGTGAAAATTACTCCCTGTCTTTAAACTCTACTACTCCAACTACAGTCAAATACCCTTCAACCCAAAACAATGTACAAACCTCTCTTCCAACAAGATCCACTCCCTCTACAGCCAGTGGACTTGGATATGCCTTTAGAGCAAATAACTATGGAGTGAATAATGAATGGATATCTTGGAGTGATTGTCCAAGGCCTGCACCAACCCCGATTAGTTGTTACCGAGATGGTAGTGGGCGAGAAATTTGTTGTTATGATGTTACTATCACAAATCCAATTACAGGGCAAACAATTCATCAAGAACAGTGCGGACCTCGTATTCCAGCTAGAACATCTAGACCAGAAGACTATTGCAGCGAATCAACAAGCAATGTACAAAACTTCACACCTTCCTCCTTAACCATTCCCCAAGTACTTAAAGAAAATGCTCAGGGTCAAATAAGTGGAATGTACTACACTGTGAATATGTGTAACACAGGTAAAATATATTCCCTACCCTTAGAAACCTACTACAAAGTAGACAATGAGCCAGATGATGTAGATGTGTGTGATTCAGATCCCTCACTCTTAGCAAGTGATCCTCTGTGTGTGGGGGATCCAGTGTGTCCACTGCTCCCAGATGAACAGTGTACTAAAGAAGAATTCCTGCCTGAGGTAGGAGAAGAGGACTCAACCTCCTTTAAAGGGTGCCACAGTGAAGAATACACAGGAAGAGAGGTAAACAACCCCCTTAAAATAAGGGTGGGTAGTAGGGATATTGATGGTAATGACGAAATAAAGGGAGCTGTTGTTTGGTTTAGTAAAGATGATATAACCCCAGAACTACCAAAAATAGTAAGTGAATACAACTTTAGTAGTACTAATGATCTAGGAATAATGATATTACAAGATAATAACTCATGGAGTAACCCTCCTGTAGTGTATGGAATTACTAGTGAAGAAGAATGGGGCCCACTAAACGACGGAACCCTTAGAAACAGTAGTTTAGACTCCATAGCTCGAGTCTCTGATGTAACCGTAACCCAAGGAGATGAAATAGTAACCTTTGAGCTTAACCTAGAACTAATCCCTAACTTTACAGATAATTTAGGAACCTATGATGAGGGAGAAATACCATACAAATATAAATTTAAAAGTATTGTTCTTGACCAATATATGCTCCTAAGTGATGGAAGAGTGGATATAAGCCATATGCAAAGATATTTTAACTGGGGTATTGATCTTGTAGTCCCTAGTATGACTGACCTTTCCCAAGAGGTTCTGGGCCCTCAAGAACTGTACCTTAACTGGAATGTAGATGGTACAGGAAGTAATATAACAGATAGTGTGATTAATGGATATAGAGACGGTTACCTAATAAATGACACCATAAGCTTAACAGGTTACAGTGATATAACCTTGGATAATATCCCCTCAGAAGACCAAATAGGCCTAATGAATGATAGTAATAGTTGGAAGTATATAAACATAAATGCAAATCCATACATAAATACAAGTAATACAAGGATATCCATAAACGGAAACGAAGGAGGATCAGTAATAATGTATCTAACAGCGTTTGACCAAGGATGTAATGATAACCTAAGAGAACATAACATAGACCTAAGACCATGGATAGCAACAAAGGGAGGAGTAGTATATTCACAGGGGAGTCTAGGCTCAAGTGCTAAGGATCTAACCGAGGCCCAAGAATTAGTCCTCTCAGAGGTCCTAGAAAGAGTAAATGGAAATGAATTGGATACAGGAACAGAGTTAGTATCCTCAAGAATGGATTTCATAAACAATTTAATACATCCAGAACTAGGAGCAGTAAGAGCCATAAACACATACGATTCAAATGACAGAAAGACATACTGGTATGAGTACTTTAAGAAGAAACTAGAAGTACAAAGAGCCAATCTAACAGATTTTGTAGTAGCATTAACAGACACATCAGTATCCCTGAAGTGTACAGCGGAGAATTGTCTAATGTATTCACAAGAGAACATAGAGAT
>CAZAQC010000047.1:0-2851 GCA_964487525.1 uncultured Candidatus Saccharibacteria bacterium
ACAGTTGAACGAAGGTATGACATGGGGTGGAAGATGGGACTTGAACCCACAACCATCGGTTCCACAAACCGAGGCTCTAACCAGTTGAGCTACATCCACCATAAAAAGCTATTATACTATATTTTTGTAGGAAAGAACTCTCCTTCTTTCTTTTCAGCCCTATCTCCCTCACTCCATTGATCGTAATATTTAGAATCTGCTGTAGTAAACCTTTTTTTCTTTCCATCATCTGTTTTAAATATTACTGTATAATTAGGCGAACTTTCATAATCTCCAGGAATATAATTTTTCTTTATTAATTCTCCCTTCCATACTTCTTTCCTCTTCTTAGCAACCCACCATACCATAATCACTACGATTATGATTACCAAAACAAGACTGTATACATACTCTGGCATATGTAAATTCTAATAATTTAAGTTATCACAAACACACAAAGATCCATCATATTCAATTATCTCTGTTGCTTCATTCACTATTGTTTTACCAAATTCATTTAGATAGTTGTATGGGCATTCATATACCTCTCTCTTAGTATCTTTAATACTAAGATTAAAATAGTTTCCACCTACTTTTCCAATCATACTGCCTTTACTAACAAAATCTCCTTTAAATATCTCGAAATTCTTTATTGGGGAATACTCAATATATATCCCTGATAGAGCCTCAACTACAATTACATTATTTGTATTATCTATAACTATACCATCCGAGGATGAATACACAGATGTGTTATCTGTAACCTCAAACACTAAACTTATACCATCATTCTTACAAAAAGGAGTTATGCCACTTTCAGAATACCTTAAATTTCTCTTTTGTATTGGTAATTCTAATACTAAATCTGTAACCCCTAATGTTTTCTTATTCATATTAGGAGCTATCACAAAAGCATACAAAACTCCAACAAAGAAAAATATTCCCATTAAAACAAACAATACTATTGATTTTCCCCTTCCTTCATCCATATTACTCAGCCTTTGTAGGAACTAACCCTTCAAAATTTAATCCTTCTTTAGTAATCTCTAATATATCAATCCTTACTGTATCACCAGCTGAAGCTATCTTTTCATTTGCTATACCTAATAACCCATCCTGTACCAAAGTTGTAATATTTGAAGGCAAGGAAAGACTCCCTGCTTTTACATCATACACCTCTCCAAGGATTGTATTTCCATCACCTTTTGATATTGTACCAGACAGATATACAGGAAAAGTTCTACCCTGAAATGTTAAGTTTGTTGTAAGTTCAGCTTTCCCATCATCCATTTTAATCTGTGTTCCAGATATTTGTGCAAAGCTTAAATGCTGGTTAACATATTCAAAAGCTGCAGAAGCTTCAGCATTTGATACCGTAATAGAAACCTCATGTGGATCAGAGAATACTGGAGTAGGACAATCAAGACACAATGAGGATGGATCTGCTTCTAATCCAAGATTATCCATTAAATTCTCATAGTCTTGTGCAGAATATGTAACATTTAAATCTTTAGGTTCCATAGCCTTTATGAGCTTTTTATATCCCCAATACAGTCCTCCAGCAATTAAACCAATTACAAAAAGAAATACTAAAAAAGCTATCAAGCACCCATTTGCCTTTTTCTTTGGTTTTTCAACAACTACAGCTGTCTCTTTAATTACCTCTTTATTTGCACCTTGTTTGATTTCATCTTGCATTAATTTATATTTAAAAATTATTTATATATTGTAGAACATATTCTATTTATTTTACAGTAACGGATTTTGCTAGATTCCTAGGCTTATCTATATTATTACCTAATTCTAAAGAAAGAAAATATGATATTAACTGAAAAGGTATGACATTTGTGATACTTCCTAAGGAATTAACTTGGGGAGTAGAGATATAGAAGTCGAAGATATCTAGTTTGGAGTATTCTGAGCTTCCTATCCCTATTGTAAGAGCTCCACGAGCCTTTACTTGCTCCATAGCACTTATGATATCCTTTTTCTCCTCTTCGTTAATTTTAGATGGTACTAACCCAAATACGGGAGTATCCTTTTCTATTAATGCTATTACTCCATGTTTAAGTTCGCCTGCAGAAAATCCCTCTACATGCTTATACGATATTTCCTTTATCTTTAAAGCTCCTTCTAACGCTATAAATGAATTCTCACCTTTACCCAATACAAAGAAATGTTCATTATTCTTTATGGCTGAACATAGTTTCTTAATATATTTAAAGGAAGACGGAGTAAACATTGAATTGAGACCTTTGGTAAGCTTAGCTATCTTTCTTTTTGCTGATGTATACTCCTTTGCTACTGTCATTGCTAATAGGTAGCCCCATGCTGTCTGTGATGTAAATACTTTCGTTGAAGCTACACATATCTCTGGACCAGCATTGGTATAGTATTCAAAATCAGACATTCTAGATATTGTTGTTCCAAACATATTTACAATACTAGCGATTTTACATCCTTTCCCCTTCAATACTTCAAGGGGCTCTATTGTATCTGCAGTTTCTCCACTTTGAGATACAGCTAGAATTAAATCTTTTGATGATATTATTGGAAGATATGTTCTAAATTCATAACTCTTTACATCCTGCGCATCTATCCCTGCCAATGTCCTTAAGAAATATGCTATCTGTCCAGCAGCAAAACCAGCAGTACCTGCACCAAGGATATATACCTTACGCGCCTTTTTCATAGCATTTACAAGAGGTTTAAGCTCTTTCTCTGTATATTGTGTTGCGTACTTAATAGTTTTTGGTTGTTCAACAATCTCTTTAAGCATGAAGTGTTTAAATTTTCCTTTATCAATATCTTCAAACTGATATTTTAAAGTTTTAAATTTGGGTTCTTTCTTTTTATTTTCTTTCATATTGTA
>CAZAQC010000048.1:0-2810 GCA_964487525.1 uncultured Candidatus Saccharibacteria bacterium
TATGGAGATATGGATTTCAAGGTTGTTGGTACAGAAGATGGTGTTAATGCAGTACAGATGGATACAAAAACAAAGGGATTGTCTATGGAAATAGTGGAACAAACTTTTAAGCAGGCAAAGGAAGCAAGATTAAAAGTATTGCAAAAAATGGCAGAGGCAATAGCTGAGCCTAGAACTACAATGTCTAAGTTTGCACCTAGAGTTGTACAAGTTAAGGTTCCTACAGACAAAATTGGTGAGATAATTGGCCCAGGGGGTAAAAACATCAGAGAGATATCTGAAAGAACAGGTGCAGAGATTGAGATAGAGGAAGATGGAACTGTAAATATATATAGTTCTTCAGATGAATCTATCGAGATGGCAAGAAAATTAGTAGCAGGATATGACTTTAAAGCAGTTGTTGGAGATATGTATGAAGGAAAGGTAGCTTCAATAATGCCATATGGTGCCTTTGTAGATATTGCACCAGGAGTTGCAGGATTACTTCATGTGTCCGAAATGGCTGATGAATTTGTAAAAGATGTCAGAAAATATGTAAATGAGGGAGATCTTATAAAGGTTAAGGTAGTAGGAGTAGATCCTCAAGGAAAGATCAAACTAAGTATTAAAGGATTAGATAAGAAGAAAGAAGAGGAGATTAAAGAGTAATTACTCTTTAAATATCTTAGCAATATAGAAGGCCATCATTTTATGGTTAGGAAGTATTCTTAGACTCTTTTTAACAGATGGGTGGTATTTATTACCACTCCACTTTGTAATACCATGAATAAAATATTCATTCTTTTCTAAATCCATTTCCTCTAATCTAGCATTTGGATATTTTTCTAAAAGATGTGTTATTACTCCTTCATTTTCCTCTGGTTCTAATGTACAGGTAGAGTAAATCATAAAGCTACCATGTTTAAGTGAAAGAAATGCTGATTCAAGTAAATCTTTTTGTATATGTGAATACCTTCTTATCTTATCTATTCCCCAAAATCTTAAAGGTTTATCACCTCTTAAATATATTAATCCCTCACCACTACAAGGGGCATCAAGTAGTACTTTATCAAAAGTAGCTGGAGATCTTTTACCAATATCTTTTGCATCACCCAATGTTACTCTCACTTTTTTAGCACCAAACTGTGTTAATACATTCCTAAGAGATGACACCCTGGATATCTCTGAATCATTAGCTGTAATGTCAGCTTTGTTATTTGTTAAAGCTGCCAGATGGGTTGTTTTACTACCTGGTGCTGCACACATATCTAATATCTTTTCTCCCTCCTTTGGTTCAAGTAGTATTGAAGCTAATATACTAGAAAGATTTTGTATGTAAAACTTACCTTCGTAATATTCATTGGTTTGGGATATTTCACTCTTGTCCTTATTTAATACAAAATATGTATTTTCTGCCCAACTCACTTCCTGTAATCTGTAATCATCATTCTCTAGTTTCCTCTTTATCTTACTTACATCTCCTTTCAAAGGATTGATTCTAATTGTAGTGACTGCCCTTTGGGAAAAGAGTGGAGCTATCCTTGATTTTGGTAACATCAATATACTAGCCATTCTAGACATAAATATGTCTTCCTTGGTATAGAATTTTTGAGGTTTGTTAAAATTTTTCTTCCTAGATTGTTTGTAATTAGATCTTTTTCTTTTCACTATATCTCTCCTTTCAAATATTTAATTATGCTCCCTATGACCAATCCTGTTGTTTCAGTTCTCAAGATATTACCTTTTAATTTAACAAATGAGAAATCTAATTCCTTAAATACTTCAATATCTGATGAACTCCATCCTTTCTCTGGACCGATAGCTATATATATTGCCTTAGACATATCTAAGTCCCCAACTATTTCATTTAAATATTTAGAATCAATGGATTCTGTAGCAAGGCATAGCTTAATACCCTCCAATGGGTACTTTTTTAATTCATCTATTCTCATAGGTCTTTCTATGATTGTAGGAAATATATTTCTTGATTGTTCAGTTGCATCTTTTACTAATTTGTTCCAATGGCCTTGGTCTCTAATTGCTTTAGGTTTACTCTTAAGTGAGTAGGATGATTGTATGGGGATTATTTTCTCTATACCAATTTCAACACTTTTTTCTATGAAATAATTAAATTTACTATCATTACTTAGTGATTGTATTATTGTAATACTAGGAACATATTCAGATTCTCTTTCTCCTCTTTCTTCAATAATTTCTACTTCTACACTACTTTTACTTATATCTGTAATTTGAGCATAGAAGAGTTTTTCATATGTTTCTACCTCTATTATGTCTTCAATATTTAAGAATTTTTCTTTTATGATTAATTCACTATCTGAATCTGATAGGTTTGTAATGTCACCTGTTGTTAATTTGTGTCTAATAAAGAATTTTTGCATGTGTGATTATATCATTATATTTGACATATTAACTAAAATTCTATTATATATACATAGGAAAGAATAATTTTTTAATCTGCTTTTATGAATCTTAATACTCATAAATTACTAAGGAATTTGTCAAAAATCTTGTTAATTGTTATTGGGGTTGGATTGGTAGGATATTTGGGGTATTTAGGATATATGTCATATAGGTATCCTCCATACAAGGTTACAGTATCAAATATTACAGATAGTTCCTTTACAGTATCTTGGGTTACAGATACTCCTACTAAGGGTTATGTATACTACAAAGAGAAGGACAGTTTTTTACCGGGTCCTTTAGGATGGATAAATAGTGGAGTGGCATATGATGATAGGGATTGGGCATATAATCAAAGTGTCTGTGTAAGTGAATTTAATACTAATGCAGAAGTTAGTGAAGAATTTACT
>CAZAQC010000049.1:0-2786 GCA_964487525.1 uncultured Candidatus Saccharibacteria bacterium
TCTTTCCCTTCATAATTTTCGGCTAATATCTCAGAATTTAATAAACTTATATATTCATCAAAAGAATATTCCTGCGAAAATTCTGTTTCCTGTACAAGACTATTGATACTGTTTTCAAAATATTCTAAATCACAATATTTATTTAATATTGTTTCGTCATTAAGATCTAAATTCTCAAATATTTGATAAACCATTAAGCAGGCGAAACTATTAGACTCTTGATATTTACCCTTATCTATTGGTTTTCCTTCATTCACTGGTTCTATATCACATTGAGGCTCTCCAATGTTCTCTTCTATATATTTATCATAATCAAAGACAAGCATATCAAGGATATCTTCTCTATTAATAATGTCAAATCCTAAGCCTAGTTCATCTTGTCGGATATATAAATATGATAATATCCACGGTCTATACAAGGACTTATTAGTAAAATTATCATATATTTCGGGGAAATAAAAAGGTGGATCTTCAATAAATGAGATATCTTTAAACAAATCCCTATGCCTAACCCCCGTAAAAACAGCATTTAGTTCTTCACTTGGAATAATTTGATATTCATTATCCTCTACCATTGGACTTCTAGTTATTGCTGTATATACTGTATTGAATACCTCATTGTACTTCTCCTCTGTTAACTTCAATTCCTCAACAATTAAACTTTCTAAATTGTAATCTTTTAATGTAAATATCTCCTTCTCAAACTTCATTCCTATCTCTACTGCTCCAAAGTTGTCTGGGATTACTTCAAATTCTCCTAATATCTTATCCTTACCCACTTCTATATTCTCATAGTACAGACTCTCTCTACTCTCTGTATCCCATGCATTAAAATCAAATACTATATTATTACTATCCTCCCCTTCCCTTATGTTGTACATTATTCCCTTTACTTTGTACTCCCTTTGCTTACATTCACTCTTTACTACAAACCTTTCTAGAAACTCATACTCACTTGGCAACACTCCACATTTGTACACAAAGAAATACCAATATCCTAGGCCTAGAACACATAGTACAAAGAGGATACTTAATATCGTTAATTTCTTGTTTTGGGCAGACATATTCATTACCTATATACTAAACTTTTTACCCAACCTTTTCAACTCTTTTCTGCTTCTCATACATACTCTCTAATTCCTTTACAGATGTAGCTTCTGTAACACCTTTATCTCTACCCCATTCTATTAATCTAGGGAACCTTAAAGAAAGACTCCTCTTTCCCTTCTTCATACTTATTTCATCAGCCTCTACAGTAAAAACAATCTTAGGCTCTACCCAAACATCTGGTATTAAACTCTTCTCAACTTCAACATTATTTGGTTGCTTACTTACCACATCCCCCTCAAAAGATTTAAAAGTATTCTTCAATTGATCATCACTAAAACCAGTACCAACATTACATATTGCTTCAAATGTATTATTATCCTCGTTATACAAAGCTCCGAGTATAGCCCCTACACCCAAACTACTCCTTCTGCCAGAACCAAAACTATATCCAACTGCAACTAAATCTATACTATCAACTAATTTACTTTCCATTGATTTTTTCAACTTAATCCACTCATAATTCCTAACTCCAGGTAAATATGTCCCTGTTTTTTGCTTAACTATGACCCCTTCATGACCTTTCGCTACAGTCCTATTAAAAACCTCATACAATTCCTCTACACTCTTAACCTCAACTGTCTTATCCTTATCAATAGCTCCACCAACACTCAAGGTGTTCAATATCTCCACTCTTTCCTCTGTATCCTTTTGTGATATATCAACACTATCCAGATACAAAATATCAAAAGCCATAGCCTTAACAGGTATACTCTCTCTCATATTCTTTACATCATACTTTCTTCTCCTTTGCATAGTTTCTTGGAATGTGAGAAATTTCTCTACCTTCGAATTCCATCCTAAAACCTCGGAATCAAGAATAAAGGAATCTCTATCTATAGACATAGCACTTTCCACTACCTCTGGAAACATTTCGGTCACATCTTCAAGATTTCTTGTAAAAAGCTTCACTTCATACTTGTTTTCTACAGTACTAAAAAGAGAGCTATTATCCTCACTCTCTAAATATTTTAACCATACAGATTCTTTGTGCTTTAGCTCTCCTTTTTCATACTTATGAATCTGACATCTTAAACCGTCATATTTACTCTGTACTAAAACAGAATTCCCTAACCTTTCAAACACCTCTTCAAAAGTAGCTACTCTTTCAACTAATCTGGACAAAACAGGAACCCCTGGCTCTATCCTTACCTCTTTCAAATTCTTCTCCACTTCTTTCTTTGTATTTTCTACTACTAAGGAACATATATATCCGATGTCTGCATATGCCCCATATGCCCTATCTAATTCTTCCCTTATACCCTTGTCTCCCTGTACCACAAAAGAAAAAACATCTAGAAGCGTTTTTGAATTAACACCAAATCTCAAAGATCCACAAACTATTCTTGCAAAATATTTAGCTTCTAATGGAGACAGTTTTTTTAATGTATCTGCAATTATCCCATTCTTTTTCTCTACAGAACCCGTACCATATGTCTTAACTATTCTCCAAAGTATTTCATATATTTCCTCCAGAGAAAGCCCTTTTGATTGGTATTTTAATTCTTTAACAAAATATTCCAGAGTATCCCCAATATCTCCTAATTCATTCCTTTTCTTTCCAATATTCTCTTTTCTTCCCCCTACTTTCAAAATATCTCCTAGCAAAGAAACAAAACTTTTTTCAGAATAGTTAAATTCTTTGTTTACAAAGAAAGGTACAACCCTTCCAAGTATTA
>CAZAQC010000050.1:0-2699 GCA_964487525.1 uncultured Candidatus Saccharibacteria bacterium
CTATATCTGGGACTACTCCACCCCATTTAGCATGTATTTCTACTTGAGAAGATACTATGCTTGAGAGTACCTTACTACCTTTTAAAACTGAAACGGAGGTATCATCACAGCTTGTATCAAATGCAATTATTATTGGTTCCCTATGCTCCATATATTTCAATACTCCTTTCCTCCAAAGATATATATTTAATTGTTACTTTGTACATTGGTATATTCATATTGTCACAGAGAGCAGATATCTCTTGGTAGAATTTGTCTGCCCATTCAATTAAAACAATATTTCCCTGTTCTAAGTGTTGTATTAATCCAGATGATTCTAATTCATGGTCTTCAAGTTTCCATGTATCCATATGTGCTAATGTTTTTTCTTTTCCATTGTACATATATGGGTACTCATTAATTATGGTATATGTTGGTGAATTAACAATCTCCTCTACTCCTAATTCTTCCCCTACTCCTTTTGCAAATTGTGTTTTTCCTGCTCCTAACTCTCCACTTAGAGCAATTACAACTGGTTTGTTTTCTAAGAGGTATTTCTTTGTAAAAGTTTTTCCTAAATCAATAGTTTCTTGGGTATTTTTTGTTACTTTTTCTTCAATTTTTTTGTTCTTAATTAATGCATCTTCAAATTGTATCTTACCCTGTCTTAATACTGAAAGTTGATTCATTGTAGTATCCAATACTGTAGAAGGTTGATTCTTAGGTAACTGTCCTGCATCAAGAAAAAGATCAATTAGATCTAAACTTTTTTTAGGTAAATCCTTAATTAGTTGATCTATGTTGTATGGGGGAGATTTGTAGGATACATTTGCTGATGTTGCTGTAATTGGTTTACCAAATTCTTTAATTAAATCTAATGTAAAGTTGTAATCAGGATATCTAACTCCTACTGCACCCTGTATTGATACTACTGGAGGAACAAGGCTACCTTTGCTCATGGATATGACAGTTATTGGTCCTGGTAAGTAGTTTTCATAGAGATTGTCTGCCATATCATTAATATCTACATATTCTTCTGCCATTTTCTTGTTTGCTACAGCTATTGATACTGGCTTAGATCCTCTTAGGGTTTTGTATTCCATTATTTTTTTTAATGCTTCTGGGTTTGTAACATCTCCTCCTAATCCGTAGCAGGTTTCAGTTGGGTATACAATTAATCCACCGTTTCTTAATGTTTCAACGGCTTTTTTAATAGCTAAAGTTTTGTCTTTCTTAATATCGATTCTGTTCATGGTATAATGGTATTATACTAGGAATATATTTAAATGCCCATATTCCAATGCTTTTAAATTGTTATACATATTATTACTATGTCACTATTACATTTAACAGACGAAAACTTTAAATCTGAGGTTTTAGATAATGAGGGTGTAACTATGGTAGATTTTTGGGCTCCTTGGTGTGGACCTTGTCAAATGGTTGGACCAGTTATTGAGGAATTAGCTACGGAGATGGAGGGTAAGGCTAAGGTTGGAAAAGTAAATGTAGACGAGGAAGGTACTTTAGGACAAAGGTATGAGATTATGAGCATACCTGCAGTGTATGTATTCAAGAATGGAGAGATTGTAGAGAGATTGATTGGAGCTATGGCTAAGGAGAGCTACAAGGAAGCTATTGAGAAGTATCTATAGTTTGTAGTATTTAAGAAATTCTTTTGTAACAGAGATTTGGTTTTTACCATTCTTTTTTGATTCATATGCTGCTTTGTCAGCTTTCTCTATCTGATCATTTAGTTGTTCAGAAAATTCTTCTGAATCTTCTACATCCTTAGACATATCTTCTACCTCTACAATGTGTACTCCCATAGAAAGTGTTGATGAATATTGTTTTCCATTTTCTTTTGATACTGCTTTGAGTAATCTCTCTGCTAATCCATGTGCTGTGCTTTTTGATCCAGTGATTTCTTCAACCACTATGATGAATTCATCTCCTCCTAGTCTAGCCACAATATCTCTTTCTCTAACTGTTGATGTTAGTATATCTATGACATTTAGTATAGCCTTATCTCCCATTTTATGACCGTATGTATCATTTATGGTTTTAAGATTATCCATATCAAAATATATTATTCCTAATCTCTTTTTTGGATCACTGCTATTTACCAATCTTCTTACTTTTTCATCAAATCCTTTTCTGTTAAATACCTTAGTAAGAGGATCTCTTTCTGAGAGGTTTGTAAGTTTTTCAATGTATCTATCATATATTACTTCTCTGTCTCTGTTTGATTCAAAGAATTGAATGAATAGGTATCGGGTATAATTTTGTTCGTATAGGTTAACATCTACAAATTCACTTGTACCTGTAGATTTGTCTAATTCCATAAATTTCTTCTTTACATCAAATCCTGTTTCTAGTACCCTTTTAAGTCTAAATTTTTCTTCCTTAGTAAAAAGATCATACACATTTTTGAATTTGGAGATTTTGAAATCCTGATTAGTATTAATTATAGTTTCTAGGATATTTCCTTCTGCATCTATGTTTAATATGACGATATCAAGGAAGAGGGAGATGATATTCTTTATGTCTTTTATGTCTGTCATAGCTGCAGTTGTAGTGGTATATATTTGAATTATATTATCATTTATATTGGGTTGGTACAATAATTGTTATTTTATATATAGTTTGATATACTTTTTTCGATATATGGAGTGGTAGCTCAATTGGTTAGAGCATCTCACTGTCACTGAGAAGGTTGCGGG
>CAZAQC010000051.1:0-2653 GCA_964487525.1 uncultured Candidatus Saccharibacteria bacterium
ATCATTATGTCCATCTTTGGAGCCATAATGATATTCGATGCTAGCGTATATCAAGCCACAACTGTATTTAATGATCAATTTTACTTTCTTAAACAACAAATCATTTGGTTAATTATTGGATCTGTTCCATCTATATTGATATATATGTGGGATTACAAGAAATTTTCTAAGCTTTCTCTTCCTGCACTAATCTTCACCATTATCTTACTTATTGGAGTCTTAATAATGGGAACTGCAAGGAATGGTGCCAAAAGGTGGTTAGATATTGGTCCAGTAGATATACAACCAGCTGAATTTGCAAAAATAATTTTGATTATATACCTCTCAAGCTGGCTATCTAAAAGAGAATATATATACAAAAGTATAAAGACTGCTGTACAAGAAGGATTTTTAAAAAATCTATTTGGATTCTTAGCAATATTGGGGACTATAGCAATATTAGTTTTACTTGAGCCAGATCTTGGCACTACAATTATCATATGTGTAACATCTTTTACTATGTTTTTAATAGCTGGAGAAGACAGAACACACACACTTGGTTCTATTGCGGTGATATTACTTGCTCTGCCAATAGGGGTACTAGCAGCAATATTGGAACCATATAGATTAGAAAGAGTAAAAACATTTTTAACTCTTCTATTAACTGGAGAAGTAGCCGATCCTAGAGGAAGTGGATATCAAATGCAACAGATATTGATAGGAATTGGATCTGGAGGACTCCTAGGAAAAGGCTTTGGACAATCAAGACAAAGATTTGGATATTTAGTAGAGAATACAGCTTTTACAGATTCTATATTTGCAGTAGTTCTTGAAGAATTAGGATTGATAGGGGGTACTGTAATCATTTTGGCATGGACACTCTTCCTATGGAGAGGAATAAAGATAGCTATAAACGCACCAGACAAACAGGGGAGACTTTTAGCAGCAGGTATAACAATATGGTTAGTATTACAGGCATTAATGAACATGGCTGCCAATGTTGGGTTAATACCCTTAACCGGAATTCCAACACCATTTTTAACATATGGAGGATCAAGTACTATCGTAACACTCCTTGGAATTGCTATACTACTTAATGTAAGTAAATACTCAACAGAAAATAATGGAAAATAAGAAGAATTTGGATAAAAGAATAGTAGTAACTGGAGGAGGATCTGGTGGTCATGTTTCTACAGCTTCCGCAATAATTACATCATTAAGTAAAAAATACAATTTAACGAAGGAAAACTTTCTCTATATTGGTGGTGACTTAGGAATGGAAGATGAAAAACCTGGTAACTCAATTGAAAAAAAAGTATTTGCAAAAGAAAGTTTTAATCAAAAGTATATAAGGGCTGGGAAATTACAAAGATCCCTCTCATTTAAAACCATATACCTACTCTTCAGAGTTATTCTTGGTTTTATTGACTCTGTTAAGATCATCAAAAACTTTAAACCTGATATTGTCATATCCACAGGAGGATTTGTGACTGTCCCGGTATGCCTAGTCGCAAAATTTTTTAAATCTAAAATCTATCTACATGAACAAACTGCAGCTGTTGGCTTGTCTAATAAAATAGTAAGCAAGGTTGCTGAAAAGATTTTTATAACTTTTCCATCCTCTTTCCAACATTTCCCCAAAGAGAAAACTATACATACTGGGAATTTAATAAGACCTGAAATATTTCAAAAAACAGGAACAGGACCAATTATACAACCTTTGAAAAAGATGCTAGAAAGACAAGAAGAATTACCAATAGTTTACATATCTGGGGGTGGGTTAGGCTCACATATTATTAATTCTACAGTAAGATATTCACTCTCATCTCTTCTACAAGATTTTCAGATAATATTACAAACTGGAGACAATAAATCCTTCAATGATTATGATTCGTTGATGAATGAAAAAAAGAAATTAGCTAAAGACCTATATGACAGATTCATGCCAATAAAGTATGTAGACAAGAATGAAATTGGATTTCTTCTAAATACAATAGATATATTTGTTGGAAGAGGCGGGGCTAATACTGTATATGAGATGGGTGTATTAAGAATTCCCTCCATATTTATTCCTATTCCTTGGGTAACATACAACGAACAAGAAAAGAATTCTTTAATTCTAAAAAATTTAGGACTCGCAGAGATACTAAATGAAGGGGAACTTACTCCAGAGCAATTAACTCTAAAATTAAAGAAATTTTGCGACAGAAAGAGAGAGTATAATGAAAAAGATGTTTCTAAGGTTTTTCCAGTAGATGCAGACAAGAAAATATTAGAAAGTATCCGTCTTTAAAATAATAATTTTAAAACAAAATATTATGTCAGATCTATTAATAAGAGGTGGAAATAAATTAAGAGGACAATTGACTCCTGCAGGAAATAAGAATTCTGCTCTCCCAATACTTTGTGCCACTCTCTTGACTAACGAATCAGTGATTATTAGAAATTTTCCTGATTTAACAGATGTAAATAAATTGCTTGAACTAATGGAATCTCTTGGATCTAAAATAGATTGGAACAAAGAAGAGAAGGTTATTACTGTTAATAATTCTGGATTTAAAAATGACTTTGGAAAGGAAGGTTTTCCTTTAGGTATGAGAGGCGCAATCCTTTTGCTTGGACCACTTGTTTCAAGAATAGGTGAGATAGAAATAAAAGAAGAAATAGGAGGATG
>CAZAQC010000052.1:0-2649 GCA_964487525.1 uncultured Candidatus Saccharibacteria bacterium
CGAATCCCTCTCCCTCCGTATTTCACACAAAATTATTCACACAGGTTAAAAGAAAGTGGATAACTCTTAAGTGAGCTCACAGATGTTGCTATAACGGTCTTTTATGTTGCGGTAAATACTATATACATAACACTCACGTACTATGGGAAACTAGTTATATATACCTATCTTTCTTCGTTTGATTTTTTCATTTATAATATTGGAACTTTTTTCTTTAGTTATGTATTATATATTTATGGAATCATTAGCAACTGCCAGAAGATATAATAAAAATCTTCAATCTTCGACCCAGAAGGGTAAGGGTGGTTTCCCTTTACTAAATTTTTTTCTTATAATCTCGGCTTTCTTTGTAGTTGCCTTTCTAGCATATCTGGTACTTAATCCTGAAAAGAAAGGAGCAGACGAGAGAAATACACATAGGAGTACAGATATTTCGTCAATTTTAACTTTGGTTTCGAATCATATAGGAGAAGCAGGGGAAATTCCTGAAAGCATTCCTGTAAACAAGGAGTGTGTAGCGACTGAAAACGAGATATGTAAGAGCGGGATGGATGATTGTAGCGGATTGGTGAATTTGTCGTTTTTAGATACATTTGGGGAAGGTACAGAGGAGATTGCAGGTTTACCAGTGGATCCTGCTAGTAAGTCTGTTAATGGCACTGGATATTATATAAGCCAAGATGGGCAAGGGAATGTAACTGTTTGTGCTCCATATGCAGAGAGGAATGCTGAAATATCTTTTACTGAGTTTGTATTTTAATTTATAATCAAAATTATGGAAAAACAAAGATTGGATAGGACTCACATCGGTTTGCAATTCCTCATGATGTTGCTATCGTTATTGGCATTTTTAATATTAACCTGTTTTGTAGGAAAAATAGTTTGGATAAAGGATTTTCAATACTTTATTATCCTCATATCTGGTATTTTAGCCGTATTTATAGGGGTTATAGCACTACTAAGGTACTATACACAAAAGCAAAATCTAATGTTTCTGTTTCTTGGGATAGGGTTTTTGGCGGTAGGGCTGTTAGATGTAATTCAATTGATTATAGATATTGCAGATTTTAGAACCCTCTTCATCTACAAGGCTGGAGAAATATATCCCTTCACTTCGATTCTTTCTAGGGGTTTTCTTTCAATCTTGATGTTTTTAAGTTGGGTTTTGGGAAGTAGAAATGACTCTGAGATGTTTGATAAGAAGAAAGAAAAAAATATAATGATGATTGTTGTTGGAGTATTTCTTCTTTTTGGAGGAGTAGTCTCTTACTTAATTCTGACAAACGTTTTGGTTGAAACCTTGTGGGTTATGATAGTAGGGATTATTACATTAATGCTTCTGATCCTCTCTTTTATGGGGTATATGTTTAAGAAAGAGTGGGTGTATGACAACTTTGATTTTTGGCTAATATTTGCAATCTCTTTCCTTCTTTTGTCCCAAATATTCTTCCTACCTTTATTGAATTTGGAGTATTACAACATGGTTAATCTCTCCATATGGGCGAAATTTTTTGGATATGTCGCTTTGTTGGTTGGTTTCTTGAATAGTATCTATGAAATGTATCAAAAAGAATTAGTTACACAGAAGGAGTTAGAGGAAAAAAACAAGCTATTGGATGAAACTAAGAAAAAAGTAGAGGATGCATATTTGGTCATTAGGAAGGAGAAATGGGATTTGGTAGGTAAGAAGAAAAAGGTTAAGGTTGTTAAGAAGAAATAGTCTATGGATATATTTAATCCTAAGCTAAAGAAGTATCAAAAAAAGTTTGATTTTACATATTCCTTTGGGATATATCCTACTTTAGAATTATTGAAAAACAAAAGGGAAATGGTTTTAAAAATTGTTCTTAAGGATGGGGCAGAGAGGTTTGAGGGAGTTTCAGAAATCTTAGAGATCTGTAAGAGAGAAGGGGTTAGGTTTGAATACAATGATAGGCAGGTAGGGAAGATTTCATACAAGGAGAATACCTATGTTGTAGGAATTTTCAAAAAATATGAGTGTGATATATCTAAGGAGAGTAACCATTTAGTTCTTGTAGAGCCTAGGAATATGGGTAATATGGGGACCATAATTAGGAGTATGGTTGGTTTTGATTTTGAGGATTTAGTAATAGTTGGTAATGGTGCAGATATTTTTGATCCCAAGGTTGTTAGTTCTACAGTCGGAGCTATATTTAAAGTGAATTTTAAGTATTTTAATAATATTGAGGAATATACCAAAGAGTATTCTAATCATACTCTCTATCCATTTATGTTAGATGGTAAAAAAAGTGTAACAGAAGTTGAATTTAAAGAGCCTTTTTCGATTATACAGGGGAATGAAAATGAGGGTTTACCAACAGAATATTCTAGTATTGGAGAGAGTGTATATATACCACATAGTAAAGATATCGAATCTTTGAATCTTTCAGTGGCTACTAGTATCGCAATGTGGGAATTTAGGAGTAGAAATGGTATAATAGCACAGGAATAATATATTCCTATGCTCTTTTTCAATATGGGGACGTAAGGCTTTCGACAGAAGTTTGCGTTTAGTTATCACAAATCGTTCGTTGATGCGTTATTCAACACACAAGATAAGTGTAAAAAATAACATTGTCGCCTTTGCTAATGAGTTTACTGCTAAGTTAAGAGCTGCTTTTGCTGCTC
>CAZAQC010000053.1:0-2302 GCA_964487525.1 uncultured Candidatus Saccharibacteria bacterium
CCAGCCACCTTCGCAATGCGAATGCGATGTTCTACCTTCTGAACTATGAGCCCGACAACATGATTATATCATACCAAATCCGTTAGATTACCAGTTGGAATACCCTAATGGATTAACCTGTGTGCCATAACCTACTCCTCTTCTTACCTCGAAGTGTACGTGAGGTCCAGTAGAACGACCCGTTGAACCCATCTGACCAATAGCCTCTCCTCTACCAACAGCTTGCCCTGATCTTACATATATATTCTTCAGATGTGCATACCAAGTAGTATATCCATTTCCATGATCTACCTGTATCGACCATGCATATCCAGAGCCACCATATGTAGAACCCAATGGAGGACAGTATCCACTACATCCTGCGAATATGACTGTACCAGGTGCAGCAGCAACAACATTTGGTAATGCATTAGACGCTATATCGATAGCCATATGGTACGCTCTAAAGTACTGAGATATTACCCCAGCTCCACCTGCCACAGGCCAAGATATGAATTTCCCAACATTAGCATCCCCTACAACAGCTGAAGCAGACGCTGATGTGTATTGATTGGAAATATAGAAAGATGGAGTTGTTGATGCATATACAGGCTTTGGAGGTGCAGGCATTTTACCATCAGGAATAAAGAGCTTTACCCCTGTTTCCAACGTAAATGGATAATCTAACCAGTTAAAATCTGCTATTGACTGTTCATTAGCTTCATACTTTTTAGCCAAACTAGATAGTGTATCTCCCTTTGAAACGGTAACAAGAACACCATCACTTGGAGGAATCTCTAACGTTTGACCAGGTTTGATGTAGTCTTTTGAGGTCATACTATTCGCCCATAGTATAGACTCAGTACTGATACTGTAGTACTCTGCAATCGTACTTAGAGTATCTCCTCCCTTTACAATATATTGCTCTACCGATCTCCTCGCCCTATCTTTTGGAACAAGAGTATTCAATGAAGCATTCATGACTATCATATCTGTTTCCGCAACACCTATCCTATCCAATTGTCCATCGCTTGCAACGATAACTACAGGCTTTCTATATAGATAAGATATTGTGACTATGAAGACCAACACAAATGCAACTACCTGAAGAGCGGATCCTAAAAAATTTCCTCTACCCCAAAACATCTTCCTAGTTAAATCACCCTTAGTATTCTGAACAGACTTAAACAACATATCAAATATGACTGAAACCAAGATGATAACTATTCTTAATCTAGAATAGAAATAGTCTAAATATGAAAATAGGAAAGAAAATATTCCCTTCCTGTTTACCTGTTTAATATATACTCTATACAGAAATCTTCTTATCTTTTTAAAGAAGGTATTACCAGTTATATTTTCATCTACAAAAAGAAAGCTTTCTAGATCACTATTACTTCTGGACTCTCTATCCTCTTTAAAAGAGATCTCTCTAAAGCTCAATCCTGAGATATTTTTATTTTGGGAAAGATTATCAGTATCCAAATTTATAGGTAAATAAATTGATGCTAACCATTATATCAATTATTTATGCCTCGTGCAGAGTAGCTAAAAACTCTTCATTATTTTTTGTCTTCTTAAGTCTACTTACTAATACTTCAGTAGGACTTTCATTAGAATCTAAAACCTCTAACATTCTTCTAATCCTCCATGATTGATTTAGAACCTCTTGAGACAATAGTAACTCTTCATTTCTAGTTCCAGAATTAACTACATCTATGGAAGGATATATCCTTCTGTTTGCGAGCTTTCTATCCAAGTGTAGTTCCATATTACCTGTACCTTTGAATTCCTCATATACCAAATCATCCATTCTACTTCCAGTTTCAACTAAAGCTGTAGCTATAATTGTGAGACTTCCTTGTTCCTCGAAGTTTCTAGCAGCACCAAAGAATCTCTTAGGTGGATACAAAGCAACTGGGTCAAAACCTCCTGAAAGTGTTTTTCCAGATGTTGGCATAGTTATGTTATATGCTCTAGCCAATCTAGTTATACTATCCATTAATATTATTACATCCTCTCCCCACTCTACCATTCTCATAGCTTTCTGAAGAGCCATTTCTGCAACTCTACAGTTATGCTCAGGTAATTCATCAAAGTTAGAAGCATACACCTCTCCCTTTACAAACCTCTTCATATCAGTAACCTCTTCTGGTCTTTCTCCAACTAACACAACTATCAACTTTGCCTTAGGATGATTCTTTGCAATACCATCAGCTATGTCTTTTAGCAACCAAGTTTTTCCCGCCTTAGGAGGAGAAACTACCATTGATCTTTGACCAAAACCTATTGGTGAGAGAAGGTCAATCATTCTAGTTGATAT
>CAZAQC010000054.1:0-2228 GCA_964487525.1 uncultured Candidatus Saccharibacteria bacterium
AATGGGGTGGAGTGGTTCCAGATATAGCGAGAAGGGAGCATGAAAAGAACATCCCTATGGTGTATGAGCAAGCTCTAAAGAAAGCCAAGGTGAATATGGAGGATATTGGTTATGTTGCTTCTACATATGGTCCAGGATTGGCTATAGATTTGGAAGTGGGTTTGAACTTTGCTAAAGATCTTGCTATTAAGAACAACAAACCCTTTATTCCAGTAAACCATATGGAAGGTCATCTACTATCTGGATTAATTGGTATAGATGAAAAGAAATTGGAAGAATATTTTCCTGCTTTAGCCCTATTAATTTCTGGTAAACATACAGAAATAGTATATGTTGAAAAAATAGGTATTTACAAAAAATTAGGTGAGACATTGGATGATGCAGTAGGAGAAGCATTGGACAAGGTAGCCAGAATGTTAGATCTAGGCTATCCAGGAGGTCCTGTAATATGCGAATTTGCTAAGAAAGGAAAATCAGGGAATATATCCTTCACTATACCTATGAAAAATTCCGAGGATCTTAATTTTAGTTACTCTGGATTAAAGACAGGAGCTTTGTACAAAGTAAAAGAATTAAGAGAAGAGGGAAGAAAAGAAAAAGAATGGGTATATGATTTTTGTAGAGGATTTCTTGATGCAATTATTGAATCTTTAAAGATTAAATTAGAAAGTGCAATAGAACAACACAATGAAGTTAAAACACTGTTTGTAGGAGGTGGGGTATTTAATAGTGAAGAGATATTAAGGGAGATTGGTAAGATGGCAAGAGCATATGGATTAAAATTTGTTTTTTCTGAAAAAGAATACAGAGGAGATAACTCAGGAATGGTAGGTATAGCTGCATATTACAAAACACTTAGAAAAGAGTACCTAACTTCTAAGGAAGATATTGAAAAGGTAGATAGAAATCCAAGACTATCTCTTTAATATTTCTTCTATTTCTAATAGCCTATTATATTTCACTAATCTCTCTCCTCTTGATGGAGCTCCAAATTTACAAAAATCTGAAGGTGTAGCTATTACTAAATCAGCTATGAAATTATCATTAGTCTCACCACTCCTGTGTGATATTACAGAACTTAATCCATTGTCAGTAGATATCCTTATGGCATCTAAAGTCTCTGTAACACTCCCTATCTGATTTAATTTAATAAGGACACTGTTCATTGCTTTAGTATCTATACCATTCTTAATCCTTTTTACGTTTGTAGTTAATAAATCATCTCCAACAATTACCAACTCTTTCCCTAACTCTTCTGTTAAGTTTGCCCATCCACTCCAATCCTCTTGGTTCAAGGGATCTTCTATGGAAAATATTGAATACTTCTTGTACCATTCCTTTTGTAGAGCTATCCATTCTTCAGTACTCAATTCTTTTCTTTCACTTTTTAAAACATATTTCTTACTTTCTTCATTAAAAAACTCTGAACTTGCTAAATCCAAAGCAAATTTAAAATCATCTCCAATCTTAAATCCTGCTTTCTCTATCCCCTTTATTATTATCTCAAAGGCTTCTTCATTTCCTGTTAGTTCTTTTGGAGCATATCCTCCTTCTAAACCTAATCCAACAGAGTATCCTTTCTCATCTAAAACATCATGTATATTATGGAATACCTCTGTACTTGATTTAAAAGCTTCTGAGAAACTTTTAAATTTCTCCATATTAGGTACAATCATATATTCCTGTATATCAGTAGCCCAATTACCATGTTTTCCACCTTCCATAACTAATACCATCGGTGTTGGAAGTTTAAAATTACTTTCCTTGTACTCTTTGTCCCAATATATCATTGCTAAGTATTCGTAGAGGTTTAGACCAAGGGAATTAGTAACTGCTCTTGCAAATGCCATTGAGCATGAAAGTATTGTATTTCCTCCAAGATTGGATTTTAATTCAGTACCATCAGTACTATTTAGAAGATCATCAAACTCTTTCTGACTAGTAAAGTCTTTATCTACAACCAATTCCTTTATCTTTCCATTTATCATTTCTACTGCTTTTAATACACCGTTTCCATTGTGTCTACTGGGATCATTGTCTCTTAATTCAAAAACTTCTGTTTTACCAGTAGATGAACCAGAGGGAACTTCTGATACTCCTTTATCTCCACTCCATAGCTCAATCTCTGTTGATATTGTAGGTATTCCCCTAGAATCTAGTATTTCTCTTGCATGTATATTTTTAATTTTCATGTTCTTTTCTTAATATATTATGGTTACATTTTGCCT
>CAZAQC010000055.1:0-2125 GCA_964487525.1 uncultured Candidatus Saccharibacteria bacterium
AGCCCACGAACCATTTTCTGTCCAGTGTCCGTAGTTTGCATAGTCATTGCTCGTCATCATTATGACTAGATCTTGAGTTCTTAATTTCACTTCGGCAGAACCTTCGTAAAGTTCGATATGCCCCCATATACCATTTCCACTAAAACTGCTGGATACTCCGGCAAAGAACTCTGTGCCTGTTACATACATAACTCTGTCTACCATTTGTACGCTAAATTTTTTTCCTTCTTGTGGTGCAACTCTGTAGTAAGCATACGCATTCAATTGGACAATCCTTGTTTCTTTTTCATACATATTTACTTGTATAGAAGGGGTGTCTTTTGTAGAAAGTGTGATTAATGAGCCATCTGGAAGTACTAAATATACATTGTAAAAATAGGTCTCTTGTAGAGAATCTGGGCCATCATATTCTGCGAAGGTTAGTAAACAATGATTACTTACTTGTACGGGTTCTCTTCCTACATAATATTGTGTTTCTTTTGCCTCTGTACCATCTGAATATGTACAGCTTTCAATCATTTCTACCTCTGGGTCTGTATTTATGATGTCTGCATATACTAAATATTTCGTTTCTGTTTCTTCACTAGTATATGCTTGAAGTGGAATTTCTAGCACTTGTTCTGAATCATCAGCATATTCTCGAGTGGTTATATTATTCTTTGTGTTATCTCCCCAATTTATCTTCCCCATAGATTTTAGTATGAAGAAGCCAGAGACAAGGAGGATAATAATTAAAAGCGGGATGCAAATCAAAAGAATTTGTTTGTGGCTTAATTGTATTTTAGGAAGGGTTAATTTCTTCATTTTTACATAAATGAGATTATTAACTACTGTATCAATTGAGAAGAATTATGTCAAAAGAAATGATTGATACTGAAGGGGTAATACGGGACATATGGGTCTGAAACAATATTTTCTAACTTTGACTTCACCTATGTTGAATGATACATTTATTAATAATCTGTATTTTTCACTAAATGAAGAATCCTTTCTTAAGATTTTCTAAATTAAAACTCGAAAAGAGGCAAATAATAATTATTAGTATTATTATTGCAGCTTTAATTGTTATCTCTTTGTCTGTATATTTTATATTACGAGGAAAAAATCTATCTACGCTAATTAATAACAATGCACAAAATACTTTTCTTGAAGGATTTGCAGATGATTCTGAATCACTATTAACTACTTTCGCCCAACCATATAATACTGAAGATAGTGAGCCGACTTATGACCTTTATGCAGAAGTAGGTACTTTTGATGAAGATTCTACTCACAGTACTGTACTGACAAGTTCTGACTTTAGTCCAGATTCCAAAGAATGCAGTACTTCTGAAGAGGGAAGTTGTATAGATTTAGGAAGGGAGAAGACTGTTATGCCTAACCATTCCACAGTCAATCTTATTGTCTGGGGATCATATGCGACTGAGTGGAGTGAATCAGACCTCCCAGGTGCAAGAGTAGGTCTGAAGGCCTATGCTGTCTTACCTGATGTATCTATGGCAAGTATATACAGTGATAGTAAAGTTCAATTCAATTTCTATGACAAAGAGACAAGGATTGTACAAATGGAAGGAGAAGTATATTACCGTGTAAAGCCTCAGGAAGAGGGGCATGTATTTACAGTCCAGGCAGGAGATAGGTTGATAGAGTTGAATGATGCTGAAGCATATGTTCAAATTGTACGTGATGTAGATGCTGAAACAGCTAGGTATGAAGGATGGGGAAGGAGAAAAGAGGAACTAGGGCTTAAAGATTATGATTATTATGATGATTATGGAGAATTCGATTCGGCCAAGTATGATGAATACGAAAGATTATCGGAAGAATATGATAAAGAGATTGAAGAGAGCAAGGGGGATATATATGCAATATATGTATATATAACATCGGGTAATGCAAAAATTACATCAAGATTAGATAGAAATACTGTTCTTTATGAGCTGAATGATGAGAAACCATGTACAATACTTAAATACAGAGTGCCTGAGGAGAATACTAGGATATATTTTGATGCTGAACAGGAGGAGATAGATGATTGGAGAGAAACTTTAGCGTCTGATTATGAATCAGCAGAATTTATGGCTAATCTTACTTTTTCTATGTCCAATTATGGAATTGGAAGCTT
>CAZAQC010000056.1:0-1959 GCA_964487525.1 uncultured Candidatus Saccharibacteria bacterium
TTTGACCAATATCAATATCATTTAATCTGGAAAATATGGTTTCGGGAAGATCCTTGTGTCTTGTGAAGAAAGATTCTACAGCACTATGCCCATATATGAATGAATTTCCTCCATCTCCTGGTAGTGGGGTACCTTTAAAATGTGCAACTCCACTTTTTAAATATTGGTTGTAAATGGATTCGCTACTACTTTCAACATTTGATGATATTTTGATGCCAACAATTCCAATACTTTCCATTGTCAGAAGCATATCCTCTTTGTATTCAGTATTAATGACTACCTCTCTCTGAGATTTTGTTTCTGGATTGTATGAATACTGTCCAGTAATATCCAAACTTCCTAATTGTTCAGCTAAGTTAGCAAAGTAACTTTTTCCTGGATCATAGTATGCAAACTCTTCCTCTATATATTTTTTGTACGATTCTGGAACAGGAGCAACCTTAATATCTGCTCTTTTTTGTTCTACCATACCTTCAACATATGAATTTGTTAGGGGAATAACCTGACTTGCAACAACAATTAATCCTGATGTTGCTAGTACAACAGATATCCATACACGAACTCTTTTAACTTTGTTTTGACTATGTGTTTGAACATTCCAGCTATTATCCATAACATAGATATTAGCAGATTTAAGCTTTTAGATGAAATGGGGTAGCAAATATATATATAGTTTGCTAAAATCATTTTGTTATGGAAAAAAGAGATTATTATGAAATTTTAGGAGTTAGTAAAGATGCTAGTAATGAAGCTCTTAAAAAAGCATACAGAAAACTTGTAAAAAAATATCATCCAGATGTGAACAAGGATTCGGATGCAGAAGAGAAATTTAAAGAGGTACAGGAAGCATATGAAGTTCTTTCTGATGAAGGTAAAAGAGCAGCATATGATCAGTATGGGCATGCTGGTACGGCCGGTTTTAATCCTGGAGGATCTACAAATGGTTTTGACTATCAAGGGACTCCTTTTGATATGGGAGATATATTTAATACATTCTTTGGAGGAAATGATTTCAGTGGATTTGGTTTCGGGAATCAGGGGAGATCACCAAGGGAGGATGTGGGATCGGATATAAGGTATAGGGTAAGGGTCAGTTTTGATGAAGCTATGAAAGGTGGAGATTACAAGATAAAGATTAAGAGAGAAGATAAGTGTGAAAAATGTGACGGATCTGGAAGTAGTGATGGCAAAACAAAAAAATGTGAAGTTTGTGATGGAACAGGACAGCAAAGGCAGGTTAGGAATACAATTTTAGGACAGATGGCAGTGATGTCTACATGTAGTAATTGTAATGGTACTGGTAAGGTTATTGAAAATCCATGTAAAGAGTGTAAAGGTTTGGGAATAAATAGTACAGAGGAAGAATTGACAATAAAGATTCCTGCAGGGGCATATGATGGAATGGTTTTAAGATTTAGAGGCGGTGGTAATGTTGGTAGAAATGGTGGAACTGTTGGTGACCTATATATTGAGATAGAGGTTGAGGCCTCTACTAAGTTTGAAAGAAGAGGTAATGATATATATTCAGAAGAAGAAATTCCAGTATATACTGCGGTCTTAGGAGGCAATATTAAGGTAGAAACAATTACTGGAGATGTAAAATTGAAGATACCAAAAGGGACTCAATCTGGAACAATATTCAAGCTTAAAGGTAAAGGATGTCCTGTATTCAACTCAGAAGGAAGTAGGGGTGATCAATATGTGAGAGTTAATGTAGATATTCCTACTAAGTTAAGTAGAAAAGAAAAAGAGTTATGGGAAGAGATGTCTGAACAGAATTAACCATTTGGTTTTCTACTCCCATTATGCTATACTTCAAATCGAAAGTTATACAAAGATAAGGGTGAGGATAAATATTCTCACCTTTTTTTTTAGATACTAAATTAATTTGAATTACAAAATAAAATGGCAATGATATCAGAATTTGTTGCCGCTATTAATCAAATAGCAGCAGAAAGA